>CACJZK010000023.1 GCA_902597875.1 uncultured Pelagibacteraceae bacterium | reverse complement strand
AGCCCTAGCTTTTAATAGCTCTTTAGATTACTCAGTTTTAGAAATTTCAGAATTAGATTATTTTAAAGAAAAAAAAATTGTTGTTGCTAACAAGTTACTTAATTCAGTTATAAAGTCTTGTGACATAAAAAAATATAAGGTTTTAAGTAATTTCAAAGGAGCTGATTTTAAAAAAACAATTTGCACTCATCCTTTTTTAAATTTGGGCTATAACTATGAAATACCAATGTATGATGCAGACTTTGTTAATCTTGAACAAGGTACTGGAATAGTACACTGTGCTCCAAGCCACGGAGTAGATGATTTTAATTTATGTTTAAAAAATAATATTGAGTCAAAATACACCGTTGATGACTCAGGATATTATACTGATGAGATAGCCCACTTCGGCAAAACTCATGTTTTCAAAGCTGATCCGATAGTAATTGAAAAATTAAAAGCTGAAAAAAAATTACTTAAGAATGATAAATTGCAACATAGTTATCCTCACTCATGGAGATCCAAGGCGCCATTAATTTATAGAGCAACTCCACAGTGGTTTATATCTATGGAGGTAAACTCATTAAGAGAAAAGGCAATTAAAGCTATCGATGATACAAATTTTTATCCTGCCAAAGGTAAAGATCGTTTGAAATCAATGATCGAAGGCAGGCCTGATTGGTGTGTTTCAAGACAAAGAGTATGGGGAGTACCCCTTCCAATTTTTATAAACAAAAAAACTAAGCAACCGCTTAGAGATCAAAAAGTAATTGATCGTATAGCTGAGATCTACGAAAAAGAAGGCTCAGATTGTTGGTTCAGCGATGATACTAAAAGATTTTTAGGTGAAGACTATGATGTAAAAGATTATGAGAAATTAAACGATATAGTTGAGGTGTGGTTTGATAGCGGATCAACTCATAGTTTTGTTTTGGAACAAAGAAAAGATCTTAAATGGCCAGCGGATATGTACCTAGAAGGATCTGACCAACATAGAGGATGGTTTCATTCATCATTATTAGAGTCATGTGGGACAAGAGGAAGAGCACCTTTTGAAAGTATTTTATCTCACGGTTTTGTTGTTGATGGAAAAGGTATGAAAATGTCCAAGTCATCAGGAAACGTAATTTTGCCAGAGAACATTTTGAAAAATTATGGTGCGGACATCCTAAGAGCTTGGGTTACCGCTTCAGATTATGCAGAGGACCTTAGAATCGATAATATAATTTTAGCACAACACGCAGAGTCATATAGAAAAATTAGAAACACTTTCAGATTTATTCTTGGTAATTTAAGGGACAACTTTGAACCTCAAAGCTTAAAAGATATAGATGTAAAAAAACTATCAGAATTGGAAAGATATATACTGAATAGATTATTTTCTGTTGATCAATCTATTAAAAAAAATTTGGAGATTTACAATTTTCATAAAATTTATAAAGATTTATTGAATTTTTGTACTCTAGATCTATCTTCATTTTATTTTGATATAAGAAAAGATAGTTTGTATTGTGACGGTTTAAATTCTAAAAAAAGAAAAGATTGCATAATAGTTTTGAATGTAATCTTAGATTGCCTTCTAAAATGGTTCGCTCCAATATTTGTTTTTACTTCAGAAGAAATATTTAGCTTAATAAATAAAAAAAATGAAAGCATTCATGAAAAAAGTTTTCCTCTAATACCGCAATCTTGGAAAGATAATGATCTAGATAATAAGTGGAAAAATTTATATAAAATTAAACAAGTAGCAAACATTGCAATAGAAGAAAAAAGAGCAAAAAAAGAAATTGGTTCAAGCTTAGAAGCTCAAATAGAAGTATTTGTAAGTGGAGCAGAATATGATTTGATGGAAAATCTAGATCTAGCTGAATATTTTATTACTTCTAAAGCAATAAAGATTAAAAATAAAAATAAAGATGAAAAAACTAGAGTAATAGTAAAAAAATCAGAGGGAAAAAAATGCCCAAGATGTTGGAAAATACTCCAAGGTAAATGTGATAGATGTGATGAAGTAATGCAAAATACTAATGCA
>CACJZK010000022.1 GCA_902597875.1 uncultured Pelagibacteraceae bacterium | reverse complement strand
AAAAAATTTCTGCAGGACCGCCAAGATTAAACCAACTAAACTTTGAGAGTTTTTCATTAAAAAGTACTTTATCTCCAAATTGATTTTTCAAACTGTCTTGAATTTTCATATTGCACTTTCTAAATCATAAATCCATTTTGAAATTGAGCCAGCGCCCATTCCAACAACAATTTCGTTATTAATAAGATTTTTTTTAAAAAAACGTAATAAATCAGTTTTATCTTTTACCTGTACAACCTGTACATTGGAATTTTCAGCTATGAGATCTGCAAAGTTTTCAACATTAAAATTTTTATCTTTTTTTTCCCCTGCAGCATAAATTGGACAAAGAAGAACTAAATCTGCAATTGAGAAACTAGAAGTAAATTCTTTTTTTAAATTTTTAATTCTCGAATATCTATGTGGTTGAAAAATCGATATAATTTTCCTTTCTTTATAGACTCTTCGTAAACCTTTGAGAACAGTTTGTATTTCAGTTGGATGATGAGCGTAATCATCAAAAAATTCATTTTTGTTTTTTTCAAACACTTTTGTAAGTCGTCTTTCTACTCCAGAAAAATTTTTAAGTGCTTTTTTAATTATATTAATTGGTATCCCAAGATTTAGACAAACCGCAATTGCAGCTGAAGAATTCAAGACATTATGTTCCCCTATCAAATTTATAATTATATTTTTGATAGTAATTCTTTTTGCACCTTGGCCAAAAATTCTTAAATCGAATTTCGAAGAAGTTAATTCATATCTTGGATTTAAAATTTGATAATTTGAATTTTTATCAAATCCATAGGTTAAATAATTTTTTTTATCTATCTTTTTTAAAATGTTTTTTAAATTTTTATTATCTAGGCAAATTATTGTTTTGCCTATAGGGGGAGTTTTTTTGATAAACTTTATAAATGCATTTTTTAGATTTTTATAACTTTTGTAAAAATCGAGATGTTCGTTATCAAGATTTGTTATAACGGAATAATTTATTGGTAATTTTAAAAAACTACCGTCAGATTCATCCGCCTCCAAGACAGCCCATTCTCCTCTGCCAAATTTTGCATTACTATTTAAAGATTTGATAACTCCCCCGTTAATAATTGTTGGGTCTAATTTTGATAATGATAAAATTTTAGCAACCAATGAAGTTGTTGTAGTTTTGCCGTGGGAACCAGTGATAACAATATTTTTTTTTAAAGCTACTATGTTAGCAAGCATTTCTGCTCTCTCGTAAATCGGGATCCTTTTTCTTCTTGCCTCTATCAATTCTATATTATTATTTTTAATAGCAGTAGATCTGACGATTATTGTTGCATTTAAAATATTTTTCTTCTTGTGTCCAACGAGAATTCTTATACCTACTTTTTTGCAATTATCAGTATTCTTATTTTTAATTAAATCGCTACCCTGAACATTTAATCCCATTGTTTTCATTATTTGAGCTAAGCCACTCATTCCAATTCCTCCAACTCCAACAAAGTGAATTAATTCTTTTTTTCCAATATTAATATTAGTCATATATATTTTCTTACTAGAGTATTAATTTTTTCAAAAACAAATTTATCGGAGTGAATATTTTGATTCTTTATCATTTGATCTAACAAGTTTTTATCTCTATGAATAGTTTTAATCAATGGAAATAGCTTAGTATTAATTTCTTTTTCTTCTATTGAAAAACCATACCCCTTTTTTTCAAAATATTTTGCATTTTTTAGTTGATGATTATCAGCAGCATATGGAAAAGGTATAGCTATAATTGGAATTTTGCAGTTTAAAAGTTCTGCCATCATAGAAGATCCGGCTCTAGTAATAGCAACATTAATTTTAGAAAAATAATTTAATAGTTTATAACTAAAAGTAAAAAGTTCAAAATCAACATTAATAGATTTATAATTTTTTTCTAATTCATCTTTTTGATTTAGGAGGCATTGTTGAAAAATTTTGAGTTTTATGCCGTTTTTCAAGCAGTTCTTAAAAATTTCTGGTAGAATTTCTCCAAATGATTTTGCTGCCTGACTTCCACCTAA
>CACJZK010000021.1 GCA_902597875.1 uncultured Pelagibacteraceae bacterium | reverse complement strand
CAAAACCATCTTTAATTTGATTAAAAAGTCCAGCGACTCTTACCATAAAAAATTCATCTAAATTTGTACCTGCGATTGATAAAAATTTTACTCTTTCAAATAGAGGATTTGTTTTATCTTTTGACTCTTCTAAAACACGATCATTAAACTGAAGCCAAGATAATTCTCTGTTTATGAGTTGATTGCTAATATTAGCGTTTTCTGAAAATGATGCTTTCGACATATATAAATGTTAAATTAAAAATATGTTTAAATTATATGCGATGAGACACGCTAAATCTAGTTGGGATTTTCCAGATTTAGATGATCATGACAGGCCATTGAATAAAAGAGGGGTAAATTCAGCAAAATTAATTTGTGAATTTTTTATTAAAAAGAAATTAAAATTTGATTTAGTTTATTGCTCGTCCTCTAAAAGGACAATACAAACATTAAATATATTGTCAGAAAAAATCAGTTTTAAGAAAATTATTAAAAAAAAAGCGCTTTATCATGCTAGTGAGGATGAAATTATTCATATCTTAAAACAAACAGTTGATAATTATAAAACTTTACTTTTAATCAATCATGAACCTTCAATTAGTGAACTCATAAATCGAATCTGTCTTAAAGAAAACTCTGATCAATTTGAAAATTTAAAAAGAAAATTTCCTACTGCAGCCGTTGCTGAAGTAAGTTTTAATTTCAATGATTGGAAGAAGTTATCAAAAGTTAAAGGAAAATTAATATCATTTATAAAGCCAAAAGATCTTCAAGAATCTAAGGAATAGCCAGCAGATCTTACTGTTCTGATAAGATCTTTCTTGCCATCAATATTTATTGCTTTTCTTAGTCTTCTTATATGAACATCTATAGTTCTGGACTCCACATAAATATCATCTCCCCATACAGAATTTAGAAGTTGCTCACGCGAATATACTCTTTTTGGATTCTTTATTAAAAAATCAATTAGTTTAAATTCTGTAGGACCAACTATAACTTCTTTATCTGCTCTATAAACTCTTCGTTGAACTCTATCTACTTTTAGATCCTCAAATACTACAACATCAGCGGCAACACTTGGTTTAGATCTCTTTAATAAAGCGTTAACTCTTGCAATAAGTTCTTTTTGGCTGAATGGCTTAGTTACGTAGTCATCAGCTCCTGTTTCAAATCCTTTCAGTTTGTCTTCCTCTTCACCTTTGGCTGTTAACATAATGATTGGGATATTTTTGTGAAGATTGCTTCTTTTCAAATTTTTACAGACTTCAACACCTGAGATATCTGGCAACATCCAATCTAATAAAATTAAATCAGGATTTTTTTCCTTTATATTTCTAATAGCGTCTTCTCCATTGACTGCATAATCAACTTTGTGACCCTCTTTTTCTAAATTGTATTTAAGTAAAGTTACGATGGGCATTTCATCTTCAACAATGAATAAATTTGCCCTCATTATCCTTTTGGTCGGTCTCCCTCTAAATAATCTCCTGTAATCAGAAAATAAACTTGCTCTGCAATATTGGTTGCATGATCTCCAATCCTCTCAATATTTTTAAGCATGAAAAGTAGTTGGGTTACTTTTTGTATATCGTTTTTATTTTTTTCTAAATGCTTTACTGCAGCTTCCATATTAGAATTAGTCATTTGATCTATTTCTTCATCAGAATTCCAAACATTTTCTGCTGTATCTTTAGCTCTATGTAAATACGAATTTAAAACTGCATTGACTTGTTTTGATGCTTTTAAACCAGCTATTTCGAAATTTTTAGTAATATCAATAGGTAAATCAGTTCCAATTTTAGTTAATCGTTTTGAGATGTTTTTTGCTAAATCACCAATTCTCTCTAAGTCTGAAGAAACTTTTAAGGCAACAACTGTTTCTCTTAAATCTATTGCCATAGGTTGCCTTAAGGCAATCAAATTTACAACTTGCTCTTCTATATTTATTTCATACTTATCAGTCAATTCGTCATCTTTGATAGATTTTTCTGCTAAACTAATGTCTTTTTTAACTAAAGATTGAATAGTGTTTTCAAGCTGTTTCTCAACTCCAGTTCCCATTTTCACTATTGTATCTTTTAATAACTGAAGTTGCTCTT
>CACJZK010000020.1 GCA_902597875.1 uncultured Pelagibacteraceae bacterium | reverse complement strand
TAAAGGTTATGGTTTCATTGAAAGAGAAGATAAAGAAAAAGACGTGTTCGTTCACAGCTCAGCAGTTAGAGAAGCTGGTTTAAAATATTTAAACGAAGGCGATGAACTAACGTTTGAAGTGGAAAGCACGGAAAAAGGTCCTTCCGCAGTAAAATTGCAGAAAACATCCTAAATCTTATTTCCTAAATTCAAATTTTCGGGGCATTAGACTTACAACGTTTTTTGCCCCGATAATTCTACCCTTGCAAATTTCAGATCATTTGTTAAAAGACAGTCAATGTTTAAAGAATATAAAATCTCTATCCTTACAACACACTCTCACAGAGTGCATGCTAGGCTATTGCTTAGCTAAATCATTACATATTTTAAAATATAAATTTATAAACAATTAAGATAAAAAGGAGTTATGCAGCAGTAGCTCAGTTGGTTAGAGCACTAGTTTGTGGAACTAGGGGTCGGTGGTTCGAATCCACCCTGCTGTACCAAAAAATGGTAAAAGATAATAAAACAAAACCTTCAAAGGAATTACCTTTAGGTTTTGTAGATAGACAGGAAAAAGAATTATTAATCCGTGATTTTGTAATTTCTAATATAAAAGAAGTTATGATTAAGTACGGTTTTCAATATCTCGAAACACCTAGTTTCGAGTATACGGATAGTATTGGTAAATTTTTGCCAGATAAAGAAAGGCCCGATGCTGGAGTTTTTTCATTTAAAGATGAAAACAAATGGCTATCTCTCAGGTATGACCTTACTGCACCACTGGCAAGATATGTCGCTAAAAATTATCTTGAAATTCCAAAACCTTTTAAAAGATATCAGTTGGGCACTGTATGGAGAAATGAGAAGCCAGGACCTGGAAGATTTAGAGAATTTTTGCAATTTGATGCTGATTATGTGGGGACAAAAAATTTACAAGCCGATGCTGAACTTTGTATATTGATATCTGAGATATTAGAGAAGTGTGGATTAGAAAAAAAAGATTATATTGTTAAAATTTCTTCTAGAAAAATAACAGATAAATTGTTCGAAAAATTAAAAATTAAATCAAAAGAGCAAATATTAATAATACTTCGTGCACTTGATAAGATAGATAGGCTTGGATGGAGTGAGGCTAAAAAACTTCTTGGAGAAGGTAGAAAAGACAAATCAGGAGATTATACGAAAGGTGCAAATCTTAAAAATGACCAGATTAAGGTAATCGAGGAAACTCTAAGAGGTAAAAATACCGATAGCGTAGATGTATTAGAGATTATAAAAATATTCAAATCTTATAACTTTACTAATTATAAATTTGATTCATCAGTTATTCGAGGTCTAGAGTACTACACAGGACCTATCTTTGAGGTCAATTTAAATTTTGACGTTAAGAATGCAAAAGGACAAATTATTCAATTTGGTTCAATAGGTGGTGGAGGAAGGTACGATAATCTTGTTAACAATTTTGGAAATCTTGATTGTCCAGCAACTGGAATATCGATAGGTCTTGATAGATTCGTATTTGCATTAATGCAAAAAAAAGATTTTAAAATTAAAACTTCAAGGCCTGTAATCATATGCTTTTTTGATAGTGGTCGTCTTAAAGATTATATAGAAATATTAAATAAACTCAGAAAATCTAATATCAGTTCTGAAATTTATCCTGGAGAGGGCAAATTAAAAAAACAGATGGAGTATGCAAATAAAATTGGATCTCCCGCAGTTATACTTTATGGCGATGATGAAATAAAATCTGGAAAGGCAACTTTAAAAAATCTCAAAACAGGCAATGAAAGTTCTGTGAAAACTGAAGATCTAGCAAATGAAATCAAAAAACTACTCTGAAAATATAATAAAAGTTTTTAAGAAGGATGGCTTTATTTTATCTGAGCCAGATGTTCTTCTAGACTCAAATTACATTATTCAAAGGTCTGGTGAAAATTTTAGAAAGTTAATGCTCACTTTTGAGGACGATACAGGAAAAAGCATGTGTTTAAGGCCAGACTTAACAGTTGCTTCCTGCATAAAGTATTTAAAGGACAGATCTAAGTCAAATTCGAAAATTTTTTATTCTGGGCAGGCTTTTAGAAGATCAAACAGTCCAAAAGATAAAATAGTTAATGATCAACTAGGAATAGAGATTTTAGGTTCTAAAAATAAATCTACTGATGATTTAAAAATTTTAAAAA
>CACJZK010000019.1 GCA_902597875.1 uncultured Pelagibacteraceae bacterium | reverse complement strand
AGTTGAAGAAGCAAAAGGATTGGAGACAGAACTTGATGTTGTTGAAGGTATGCAGTTTGATAGAGGTTATTTATCTCCATACTTTGTAACTAATGCTGAAAAGATGACGGCAGAATTAGAAAATCCTCTTATTCTTTTAGTTGAAAAAAAACTCACAAATCTTCAACCGATGGTTCCACTTTTAGAATCTGTAGTACAAGCTAATAGGCCTTTAATGATAATATCTGAGGATGTTGAAGGTGAGGCGCTCGCAACATTAGTTGTTAATAAATTAAGAGGTGGATTAAAAGTTGTTGCTGTAAAAGCTCCAGGTTTTGGAGATAGAAGAAAAGCAATGCTTGAAGATATTGCTATTCTTACTGGAGGACAAGTAATTTCTGAAGACTTAGGAATAAAGTTAGAAAATGTTAAAATAAATAATTTAGGATCTTGTAAAAAAGTCAAAATCGACAAAGAAAATAGTACAATTGTATCAGGAAGTGGAAAAAAAGCTGACATTGAAGCAAGATGTAATCAGATAAGACAACAAGTAGAGGAGACAACTTCTGATTACGATAAAGAAAAGCTTCAAGAAAGATTAGCAAAACTTGCTGGTGGGGTAGCTGTTATTAAAGTTGGAGGAGCGACAGAAGTTGAAGTTAAGGAGAGAAAAGATAGAGTTGAGGATGCATTAAATGCAACTAGAGCAGCGGTAGAGGAAGGAGTTGTAGCTGGGGGCGGTTGTGCATTGCTTTATGCCTCTCAGGATTTAAACAGTGTTAAGGTTAAAGGGGATGATCAAAAAGCAGGTGTTGATATTGTAAAAAAAGCACTTGAGTCACCAATAAGACAAATTACTGCTAACGCGGGTGTTGATGGATCTGTAATAGTTGGAAAACTTTTAGAGGGCAAAAAACCTTCTCAAGGATACGATGCTCAAAATGAAGAGTACGTGGACATGTTTTCAAAAGGTATAATAGATCCTACTAAAGTAGTGAGATCCGCGCTGCAGGATGCAGCATCAATAGCTGGTTTATTAATAACAACTGAAGCGATGATATCTGATAAACCTGAAGAAAAAGATTCTAGTGGACCTGCTATGCCTCCAGGAGGAATGGGTGGTATGGGAGGAATGGGTGGTATGGGTATGTAATCCCGTCTATTTAGACCTAAAAATTATAAAACCCCCGTTTTTAAACACTTCGGGGGTTTTTTTTATTTTTACTATTCAATAAAACCAAATTTAAAGAGTAATAAGATTGATTTTATCAATTTTTAAATATGTAAATTATAGTTAAAATTATAAGCACTACAATAATCCAAATAGTAAGATTTGATAAGAATTGTTTCAGTCCAGAATTTGATTTCAAAAAAGCAGGAAGAACCAACAAAAGAACTCCTATCATATAAATTATGGGTAGTATTTGATCCACTAAAATGTTTTTTCAGAAATTATATATTGTTCGTTAGATTTTCTAGCGATGATAGCCAAAATTTTTCTAAATGCCACTATAATCAATAAAAGAATAAGCCCAAACATAGTTGACAACCTTAAAGGGAAAATCGGAAAATTTACTGCCATATTAGACCATAAAGATAATAATTTAAAAAAATTATAATTACTCTTTCCTTCAGGTCGTTTGTTATGTGGAACGGAAATTATGGAAATATTTCTTGTCGTTTTCAAAATTAAACCGTCAAGATACACATCCTTTTTTTTATATTTTACTAATTCTTTTGCTATCTCCTTTTTAAAAGCTCTAAAAGAGGAAAGATAAATATTATATGGTTTGTTTAAAAGATAGCTTGATACCAAATTATTAAGCCAACTTACAAATTTTTTCCACGGAGGATGTCTTCTATTAAGATAATTTGTGTAACAAACATCGTGACCTTTATCCAATTCAGAAAGTAGGTCTTTAATAGAGTTAGGCGGATGTTGTAAATCATCATCCATTGTAATTATATATTTTCCTTGGCACTCATTTAAACCACAAATAATACTATTGTGCTGACCAAAGTTTTTTTTTAGGCTTATTCCTTTTACAAAGTCAAAGTTTTTTGAAAGGTGTTTAATTTTTTCCCAACTTCCGTCTGAACTAAAATCATTTATCAATAAAATTTCATAAGAGTTAATAGTTTTTATACTTTTTAGTGAAATATTAATTTTTTTAACCAAGTCTCCAACGATGTTTTGACTATTGTAAACAGGTATGACTATTGATAAATCCATAATTCTATTTATTATAAATGATTAA
>CACJZK010000018.1 GCA_902597875.1 uncultured Pelagibacteraceae bacterium | reverse complement strand
TTTCTAATAATACAAATTCAGAAAATATAAATTCATTAATGGCAGTTTTGAATATCTCTAATTCAAGAAAAATAAATAAGAAAGGAAAATTTGGTAATAAAAATATCATGTTTACTGGTGGATTTGGAAAAATGAGTAGATCAGAAGCGAAATCTTTAGCGGAAAACAATGGAGCTAAGATTCTTGGAACAGTATCAAAAAAACTAGATTATTTAGTTATCGGAGACTCAAAACCAACAAAATCAAAAATCGACAAAGCAAAGGAACTTAAAATTAAAATAATTAATGAGAAAGATTGGTATAAGTTATTAAACAGGTGAACATGCTTTTATCAAATCAACTTTTTCTTTCAAATTCATAAACTTAATTAATTTTCCTTGAACTTTATTATGATATGTATTTATCCATTTTATTTCTTTCTTATTTAACATTTTTTTGTTTATCAAATCTTTTTCTAGCGGAACCATTGTAAGTTCATTAAATTTATTTTTATTTATATAAATTAGATTTTCAATTCTGATTCCGAAATGACCCTCCTTATAATATCCAGGTTCATTTGATATAATCATACCGGATTTAAGTTTAACTTTATTATTTTTAGAAAAAGATTGTGGTCCCTCATGTACATTTAAAAAGTACCCAACTCCATGTCCAGTCCCGTGTGGATAATCCAGATTTATTTGTTTTAAAAATTTTCTTGCTTTTTTATCAATTTCTGAGCCAGTTGAATTTTTTTTTAATCTATATCTCGATACAGCTATGTGACCTTTCAAAACGCGTGTATAAATTTCTTTAATAAGAGAAGAGTTATTTTCTAAAGAAATAGTTCTTGTTACGTCTGTAGTGCCAAAATGATACTGTCCTCCAGAATCCACTAGATACAAGTCTCCTCTTTTGAGAATTTTATTAGATTCTTTTGATGCTCTATAATGAATAATAGCACTGTTTGGACCAGCCCCAGAAATAGTATTAAAACTTGAAAATTTATATGTTTTGTTGAGAGTTCTGAATTTCTCTAGTTTTTTTTGAGCAGAAATTTCAGTAATTTTCTTGTTTTTAAAATTCTTTTTCAACCAAAATAAAAACTTAGTTAGTGCAATACCATCAATTATATGGCACCTCTTTATATTATTTATTTCAGTTAAATTTTTTGTAGATTTAAGTTTGTAAATTGGATCTTCAAATTCCAATATATTGTTGTTTTTTAATAGATTTTTAAAAAAAATTGAGCAGGTTAAGCTATCTACCCAAACTTTTTTATTCCATATATTTTTTAAATTATTTTCAACTGTGTCTTCTTCATAAAAATTTACTTTTTTATCAAAAAATTTTTTTATGTTCTTAAACTTTTCTCTCTTAGAAAATAAACTTAATCCTCCCTTATTGCTTATCAATAATCTACAGTTGGGCAACGGCGAAAAGAAAGAGTCATGTCCTCTAATATTTAGTATCCATGCAATATTTTCTGGAGCTGTTACAAAAAGGTAGTCAACATTATATTTTAACATTATATTTCTGACTTTAGTAATTTTTTGATTGATACTTTCTCCAGCATTTTTTCTTGCAAGAGAAAAGAAAGGTTTGATTTTTTCTTTAGGTCTATTTTTCCAAGTAATATCAACTAAATTTTTATTTATAGATTTTAGTTTTATTTTTTTAAAATTTAGTAAAAAGGATAGTTGTTTTTCACTATGCAACCTAGGATCAAATCCGATAACTATTTCTCTTTTGGTCTTAATTACATTTTTTGGAAATCTTTGAGGTATAGTAATAATTTGAAATTTCTTTCCAGATTGAATTTTAGCTTGTATTGTATATCTACCATCTACGAATAAATAATTTTTATTTTTTAAGATTATAGAAAATCCAGCCGACCCAGAAAAATTTGAAATAAATTTAAGTCTATCAGTTGAGGGAGTAACAAATTCATTAAAATATTCATCATTTTTTGGAATAATATACCCATCTATATTGTAATTTTTAAATAAACTTTTTAATTTCATCTGAACTTTTATTTAATCAATTTTTTTTTTAGTCTAGTCCAACCTGGACTACGGTATTCCTGATTAGTTTCAAAATCTTGATCTTGATTAAATTCAAAATCTTCTGGTACTTCTTTAAGTCTTGGTTGATTTTTTTCTACACCTTTTTCAGGAATTTCATTAATAAATCTAGAGGGTAAAGTTTCATTCCAATCTCCATGGTAAGCTCTTTTCATAGCAAATGAAATGAAGGCTTCATTCTTAGCCCTTGTAATTCCTACGTAAGCTAATCTTCTTTCTTCCTCCAAAGCAAAATCACCACTCTCTTCTAATGATTTCTGATGTGGAAACAAACCTTCTTCCCACCCAGGAAGAAAAACTACTTCAAACTCTAATCCTTTTGCGGCATGCATTGTCATTAAATTAATCTTTTCTCCCTCCCATTCCTGATCTATAGAGGTTGCTAATGCAACATGTTCCAAAAAAGCTTGTAAGCTATCATAATCTTGCATAGCCCTTAATAATTCTTTTAAATTTTCTAATCTATTTTCATTTTCTAAATCTTTTTTATCTTTAATCATTTTGGAATAACCTGACTCATCCAAAATCATTTTCAAAAGATCGTAATGTTTCATTTTTATTGAGTCTTTTCTCCATTTATGAATCATATTTAATAACTGAGATAAACTAATCTTTATTTTTGGTTTAAGCTGATTATTTTCAATCATTTTTAATATTGCGTCCTCAAGAC
>CACJZK010000017.1 GCA_902597875.1 uncultured Pelagibacteraceae bacterium | reverse complement strand
ACATTAAATTTAGTTGCCGTAACTGAAATAATTAAAATTTTTGAGGAAAACTTAAAAAAAAATAATGGCTCAATAGTTTTATTTTCAACAGTTGCAGCTCAAAAAGGCTTTACTAATCACAGTATAATTTCATCAGCTAAAGCCGCGGTAGAAGGATTGACGGTTTCTTTAGCAGCAGAATTTGCTCCTAAAATAAAAGTAAACTGTATTGCACCAAGTTTAACTAATTCTAAGATTGCAAAACCTTTGCTTAAAAATAAAATAATAGCTGAAGGAATTGCAAAATCACATCCTCTAAAAAGGATAGGAGAAGGTAAAGATGCTGCATCGATGGCAAGATTCCTTTTGACCCAAGATAGTTCTTGGATTACTGGACAAATAATTGGAGTAGACGGAGGAAGATCAAAAATAGCTTAATGTCTCAAACTAATAGTAAAAAATTTATATATTTAGCACTTTTCCTATTCTTAGGATTTTTTATGGCTTGGTGGGGAGGGTATATTACCAGTTACTTTAAAGAACCTTGGTACTCAAGTATTATTAAACCAAGTTTTAATCCACCAGATTGGGTTTTTGCACCGGTTTGGATATCGTTATACTTAATGATAGGAGTAGCTGCCTGGCTAATTTGGTTAAGTCCAAAAAAAACAGAAAAAATTTTAAACATTTTTTATATTCATCTTTTAGTAAATGCTAGTTGGAGCATAGCATTTTTTGCAATGCACCAAATACTTGCATCACTGTTTATAATCGGTTTGATAATATTATTTGTTTTATGGTTAATAAAACTTTACTATCCAATAAATAAAATTAGTGCTTTGTTAATGATTCCTTACTTAGGCTGGTTATGTTTTGCTTTTATTCTAAACTTTTCTATCTATAATCTTAATTAAGTATTAAATATTTTTAATAAAAATATATTTATGGATGATATTGTTGTTATAGGAGGCGGAATTATTGGTGCAGCCACAGCATATTTTTTGTCTAAAGCTGGAAGAAAAGTTAAAGTAATAGAGAAAGATCCAAGCTATAAAACAGCTTCTTTCCCATTATCCTTGGGAGGGTTTAGGAGACAATTTTTTCAAAAAGAAAATATTCTTTTGGGAAAATTTGCTAGAGAATTTATTTTTCAGATTCCCGAAATTTTAAAGACAAAAAAAAATCCTAATCCCACAGCCAGTGTAGTTCCTAATGGATATTTGTTTTTATTTGGTACTGAACATGCTGAAGAACAATATGAGGCTCTTAAAAATCATAAAGAATGTAAAGCTGAAACGAAAAACATTAAAGGTTCAGAATTAAAAAAAATATTCCCCTACTTAAATGATGACGGAATAGAAACAGTAACTTACACCGATAATAAAATGGAGGGTTGGATAGACCCTTATTTGTTTCATGGAGCATTAAAAAATAAAGCAGTTGAACTAGGTGCAGAATTTATTAAAGGAGAAGTAAAAAATATTTCCGAAGTAAAAGCAAATATCATCATCTCTGCTGTTGGATATCTAACAAACAAATTACTGAAAGATATTCCTGTGGTTCCTCAAAAACATACTGTTTTCAGAGTTAAATGTCCGAAGCATATAGCTGATATGCCTTTGACATCTGATTTTACTTCTGGTGTTTACTGGCGACCCGAGGGTAAAGAATATTTAGCCGGTTCTCCCATATCTTCTTTTGATGCCAACGATTTAGAACCAGACTGGAATCACTTCGAAGAACTTGTTTGGCCTGCTCTTGCTAAAAGAGTACCGATTTTTGAAGAACTAAAACTTACCGGAGGTTGGGCTGGTTACTACGATTGTAATAAATTAGATAATAACGCTGTGGTTGGAAAACATCCAAAATATGAGAATTTATACATGGCTTCAGGCTTTACTGGTCGAGGTTTAATGCAAGCACCAGGTATAGGAAGAGCTTTAACTGAATTAATTACCACTGGTTCATACCAATCTATAGATCTTAAGGCCTTTGAAATCGAGAGAGTTTTAGAGAATAAAAAAAGGCCAGAGCCATATGTTCTGTAACTTTTAAAACCATTTCTTTGGATAATTTCTTTTTAAAATCATCTTATTAATAACAAAAGACAATAAAATTATTACAGCTGTTCCTGTCATAACCGGAAAAATAATGTAGTCATAAGATAAATCCATAAATAATGCTACCAAAGGGTTAGATGCTGCAGGTGGGTGCATAATTTTAAAGTAAGCCATTAAGAAAACAGCAACTCCAACTGAAATACCTAATGAATAAAATGAAAATCCAATAATCTCGTTAAAAAAAATTCCTACTAAAATTGAAACTAAATGACCAAAAAATATATTTTTGGGTTGAGCAGTTTCTAAATCATAAAGCACAAATACGATAAACACAGTTGCTCCAAATGAAAACATCAACCAGATCCCAGAGGATGTCTTTAAAGTTAGAAATGCAAGAACACCTATAACAAATGAAGCTGATAATCCTGATAAAACGTGCTCTAAATTTTTTGATATTTTCATATATATTTTTCCTATAATTGAGTTATATACTTTAAAAGCTTTAATAAAAATATGTTTTCTTTATTCATTAATAGAATTTTTAGGGCAATAAAAATTGATTTAGATCTTTACGAAGAAGTAGAGGCAGATAAAAAAGCTACTTTACAGGCTGGCATGGTTGTTGTTTTATCAAGCTTAGCTGCCGGAATAGGCGCTATACAACTAGGTGCATCAAATTTAATTTTAGCACCCATTTTGTCTTTACTTAGTTGGTACGTTTGGTCTTACATTATCTTTTTTGTTGGAGTAAAACTATTTCCTGATCCTCAAACCAAAAGTAATCATGGTGAATTACTTAGAACCATAGGTTTTTCAACTGCACCTGGTTTAATTAGAATATTTGGATTTACACCTGAACTAATGACAGTAACATTTATCGGTTCTGCTTTTTGGATGTTAGCTTGCATGGTAGTGGCTGTAAAATCTGCTCTCGATTATAAAAGTATGTGGA
>CACJZK010000016.1 GCA_902597875.1 uncultured Pelagibacteraceae bacterium | reverse complement strand
AGGGCATCTTCTTGAAATTCAAGTTCAACATTTTCAAACTCAAATAATCTTTTGTACTGTTTGATTAAAGAATTTTTTGGTTCTTTAAGAATTTTTATTAATGATTTTTCATCTAAATCATTTAGCGTCGCAATAATTGGCATTCTACCTATAAACTCTGGTATAAGTCCGTACTTAATTAAGTCCTCTGGTTCTAAGTTTTTCATAATTTCAGCTAAAGGTTGTTCCTCAAAGTCTTTTACTTGAGCGCCAAAACCTATTGAAGTACCCTTGCCTCTCCTCTCAATAATTTTGTCTAATCCAGCAAAAGCACCACCGCAAATAAATAAAATATTTGTAGTGTCTACCTGTAAAAACTCTTGCTGAGGATGTTTTCTTCCTCCTTGAGGAGGAACGCTGGCTACTGTTCCTTCCATGATTTTTAAAAGAGCTTGTTGTACTCCTTCGCCAGAAACATCTCTAGTAATTGAAGGGTTTTCTGATTTTCTACTAATTTTATCTACTTCATCTATATAAACTATTCCTCTTTGAGCTTTCTCAACATTATAATCTGCTGCCTGCAATAACTTCAAAATAATATTTTCAACATCTTCACCAACATATCCTGCCTCTGTTAAGGTTGTTGCATCAGCCATAGTAAAAGGCACATCTAATATTCTTGCTAAAGTTTGTGCTAAAAGGGTTTTTCCACAACCAGTTGGGCCAACTAATAAGATATTTGATTTTGATAATTCAACATCTTTATTATTTTTTGTGTCATGATTTAATCTTTTGTAATGATTGTGGACTGCAACAGACAGGACCTCTTTAGCAAATTTTTGTCCAATTACATAATCATTTAATACATTGCAAATTTCTTTCGGTGTAGGAACTCCGTCCTGATGTTTTATTAAAGAACTTTTGTTTTCCTCTTTAATAATATCCATACAAAGTTCAACACACTCATCACAAATGAATACTGTGGGTCCAGCGATTAATTTTCTCACCTCGTGTTGGCTTTTTCCACAAAATGAACAGTAAAGTATATTTTTATTATTTTTATCAGACATAACGAATCAATTACTCGATATTAAATCTTCAGAATCTTCATATCAAGTATAAGTTGTTTTATCGGCTATATATTGTGTATTATTTTCTCTTTTCCACTACTGAGTCTATAAGACCAAATTTTTTTGCTTCATCTGCGGTCATAAAATTGTCTCTCTCTAGAGCACTGGAGATTTCTTCCACTGATTTTCCAGTGTGCTTAGCATAAATTTTATTTAATCTGTTTTTTAGATCAAGAATTTCTTTAGCGTGGATTTGAATATCTGTGGCTTGTCCTTGAAAGCCAGAAGAAGGTTGGTGAACCATAATTCTAGAATTAGGCAAAGAAAATCTTTTTCCTTTTTCTCCAGCTGCTAATAAAAAAGAACCCATAGATGATGCCTGTCCAATACACAAAGTTGAAACTGGTGAATTTATATATTGCATAGTATCATAAATGCCCAGCCCAGCAGTTACAAGGCCGCCAGGACTATTAATATAAAAATTGATTCCTTTCTTTGGATTTTCTGACTCGAGAAACAATAATTGCGCTGTTACTAAAGATGCAACATTATCATTTACTGGACCAACTAAAAAAACTATTCTTTCTTTTAAAAGTCTTGAATATATATCAAAGGCTCTCTCTCCCTTGGCTGTTTGCTCGACAACCATTGGTATAAGTGAATTCATTTGCTCTTCAATTTTGCGACTCATAGTAAATGTCTTATACAACTATTAATTACTTTTTACTAATTTTTTTTGTTTTTGCTTTATTTTTAGAGCCATTAAAATCTGAAATAACCTTTTCAGCTTCCTGAGTTGATAATTCTTTTAATTTTATTTTTATTTTAGATTTCAAAAGGTTAATAATTTTTTCTTCGTAAATTGTACCTTTTAAACTTTGAGCAGCATGAGGGTTTTTTTTATAGTACTCAATCACCATTTTTTCTTGACCTGGCATTCCCCTTATTTGTTTTTGTATTTCAGCATCTATTTCTGCATCACTAACTTTAAGATTATTTTTTTCTCCATATTCATTTAAAACTAGACCAAGTTTAATTCTTGATTTTGCTAGTTTTTCATTTGAGTCTTTATGTTTGTCTTTATCTTTATCTTTAAGATTTCTAGTCATTATAGCAATTTCATTATCTACCAAGTTTTTTGGTAGATCAAATTCATGAGACTTTTCTAACTGATCTAAAATTTCTTTTTTAGTAATAGAATCAAGTGCTTGTTTATATTGAGAAATAATTTGTTTTTCTATTAATTTTTTTAGATCTGTTAAATCTTTAGCTCCCATAAGTTTTGCAAAATTATCATCGATTAATGTCTCTTTAGGTTTTTTTAAACCAATAATTTTACATTCAAATAAAGTTTTTTTATTAGCCAATTCTTTTTTAGGGTGGTTGGATGGAAGTACCGCTTGAACTTTTTTCGTTTCATTTTTTTTTACACCAACTAACTGTTTATCAAAACCTTTGAGAAATAAATCTTTACCTAATTCAATTTGAACGCCCTTACCTTCACTCCCTTCAAATTTATTCCCATCTACAGTTGCGGAATAGTCAAAAATTACTTGATCTCCTGTTTCTGATTTTTCGTCTTTATTTTTATCGACAAAATTTTTATGTTGTTTAGCAATTTCCTTAAGCTTTTCCTCCACGAGTTTGTTGTTTGTTTTGACCGCATACTCGGTAGCTTGAAATTTATCAAAGGGTTTTAATTTAAATTCGGGTAATGAGTCAATTTCTAGAGTATAGTTTAAGTCTTTGCCTTCACCAAAAGTTTTAAGATCAATTTTTGGTTGTCCAGCAACTTTAATTTTATTTTGTTCTATAGCTTTAGCAGAAGACTCTTTTAACAGCTTATCAATTACATCGCCGTAAACCGCTTTTCCAAATTGACTTTTTATTACAGAAGGCGGAACTTTTCCTGGTCTAAAGCCTTTAAGACTCACTTCAGACTGAAGCTCTATAAGCCTTTCTTCAATTTTTTTCTGAATAGTTTTTTTATCAATTATTATTGATAAACTTGTTTTTAAACCTTTTTTTGACTTTACTTCTACTTTCATATTTTTTGGTGGGCAAGAAGAGACTCGAACTCTTAAGCCTTGCGGCACTAGTTCCTAAGACTAGCGCGTATACCAATTCCGCCACTTGCCCATTATTATTTAGCGATGTGTTTATATATCAATTTCCTTTTTTGCGAAACTATAAACTCTAAAATAAATTATCAAATAAACAATTAAGAGAAAGAAGAACCAATATCTGCAAATAAAAGGATTTTCTTTAAAGAAAATTGCAGGCAAAATTAAAACAAAATAAACTAGATTAATAATTATAGAATTAAGATAATTACAATCTATAAATTTTTTAGTTTTCTCTAGACATTTGAATAATAGCATATGGAAATGGTTGTTATCGGGGATAAGAGGTGATTTTTTTAAATATATTTTTCTAAAAAAAGAAAAAAACACCTCAAAGAATAAATAAAATAAAAGTATACAAAAGAAAAAAGATGAAATTTGAGGATTTAAATTGTTTGTCTCTATAACATTTAAAGCAATTAGAGAACCAAATAAATATGAACCACTGTCTCCTAAAAAAATCTTAGCTTTTGGAAAATTGAATAATAAAAAAGAGAAAAATATTGCAATTTGACCAGTTATAATTAAGGCGAGTTCCATATTTTGATTTTCAATATTAATTAACAAAAGTATAAAATTTATTAATATTAAGTGAATTACGAGTAGACCATTAAAACCATCTATTAAATTTGCTCCATTAATAACAAATAAAAAACATAACAAAATAAACGAAACCTCAAAAAATCTATTTGATGTCCATAATTTTAAAAAACCAATGTCTATATTATCTATATTGATGGAGAGAAAAATTATACTTAAAGTTAAAGCTATTATCATAAAAATTAATCTAATATTAGGGTTGGTCTTAATTTTTATGTCTTCTAAAAATCCTAACGAAAAAAAAATTATAGATAAAAATAAATAATCATTAAGTATTCGGCCGAACAAAAGATTATAAATAAAGATAAAAAACATCAAAGATATAAATGATGCTAATCCTCCACTTCTAGGTATGGGTTCTGTATGAAATGCTTGAGGTTTGTCGAAATCCTGATCCAACAAAATTCCATTTCCAATTTTGCTGGAAGTTTTTTGAACAATTAAAATTACAAAAAAACCTACCAATGTTACAATTGACAAAAAACTTTGTGTAGCTTGCTCTGAAAACATTATTTTCTTACCAATTTATCATTTTTTTTTACAATATATATACCGGAAACTATTATAATTAATGAAACAAGTACTCTCCAAGTAATTTCTTCACTCATAATTATATATCCAAAGAATACGCCAAATAATGGTATTAAATAGGCAACTTGAGTTTGAAATACAAGACCAACTTTAGTTAATAAATGAAACCTTAACATCCAAGCTATTCCGGTTGGAAAAACTCCTAAATATATTAAAGCTAGAGTTGACTCTAAGGATGGATTTAAGTTTGACCAAGGTTCTTGTAATAAACATAAGGGAAAAAGGATAATCAAAGACCATAATATAGTTGATGTAGAAACATTTTCATTTCCTTTATTTCTAAGAAATTTAAGAGTTAATATTCCTCCAACTACATAAAAAGTAGATCCAACTAAAATTATTAATGCATAAAGAAAATTGCTCTCAGATATTACTAGCTTATCGAAAAATAAAAAAACTACTCCTGCAAAACCAAAAATAACCCCTATTAATTTAAAAAAATTTAATTTTTCATTTTTGGTGAAAAAATGAGCTAATATTGTTCCACTCAAAGGAGTCGTACTCATTAATATTGCAGCTAAATAACTTTGAACTTCGTTAGTTCCATAAGCTATTAATAAAAATGGAATTACAATATTGCATAATCCAACCAAAGAATACATTTTCCAATCTTTTGAGAAAGCTAATATTTTAATATTTTTATAGGAACAGTAAAAAGCTAAAGCTATTGATGCAAAGAAAACTCTAACAAAAACAAGAGTAAAAGTATCATAAGTATATGTGGCTATTTTGATATTAAAAAAAGCTGATCCCCAAATTGCCCCGAGCAAAATTAATAATAAAACATCTATAGTTCTAGCTTCTTTTTTCATTTCAAGCTTAGATTGTATTATGTGAATAGTGCATATCAGTCATTCTAAATATTATATTATTGAAATTTTTAGTTCTGTTATGTTTAATACAATTTTATTAAAATTTACAAAGGAATTTTTTCATGGGAAAAAAAGACGTCTTAAAATTGATGAAAGATAAAGAGGTTGAATTCGTAGACTTAAGGTTTACTGATCCTAGAGGTAAACTTCAACATTTAACAATGGACGCAACAATAGTTGATGATGATATGCTTGAAGAAGGAGTTTTTTTTGATGGATCCTCAATAGCTGGATGGAAAGCAATCAATGAGTCAGATATGATACTAAAACCTGACTTATCAAGAACAATCATAGATCCTTTTAATTCTCATAGTACTTTAAATATTTTTTGCGATATTTTAGACGCTGTTAAAAAAGATCCTTACGAAAGAGACCCTAGAGGAACAGCTAAAAAAGCTGAAGATTATTTAAAAAAATCTGGCATTGGAGATAAAGCATATTTTGGTCCAGAACCTGA
>CACJZK010000015.1 GCA_902597875.1 uncultured Pelagibacteraceae bacterium | reverse complement strand
TCAATAATGAAAAAGATTTATTAAAATTTATGTATCAGAACGATGTAATGTTTATTTTTCCTCATCAACTAAATTACTTTTCAAAAAAAACTTTTGATATATCCATAGCTATTGATTGCCTTCATGAGATGGAAAAAAACATAATTAAAGAATATATGAATATATTTGAGCTAACATCTAGATCATTATATTTTAAGGTTTGGGAAAAGGCTGGATTACCTTACTCTTTTAACAAGCATTATTCAGTTCATAATAAAGATGATTATTTTATAAAAGACGCTTGGAAAGAACATCTTAAACAAAGGTGTTTATATCCATCAAATTATTTTCAGCTAGGTTATGAATTTTAAGATTTTAACTTATGGACTAATTTGGTTTTCGTTGATATATCGGATTTGATATGAATTTTTCATTAGAAATAACCATGAAGACAGACCTTTCAATTTTACCTAAAGTAAAAAATGTATATATTACAATGCTACCTGGCAATGATTATAAAGAGGTTGCAAACAAAGCTAGAGAACTTGTCCAATTCGGGTTTAATCCTATTCCACACTTTCCAGCTAGGTCAATAAAAAGTTTTAGTCAGTTAAAAGATTATGTGTCAACATGTAAGGATTTTGGTGTAAAACAAGCACTTGTAATAGGGGGGAGTTCTGAGCCTATCGGTGACTACCACTGTTCGTTGCAATTATTAGAGACAGGATTATTTGAGGACTTCAAAGTAGGAATCGCTGGACACCCAGAGGGTTCCCCTGATATATCGGATTCTGAGTTACAAAAAGCAATGAAAGAAAAAAAACCTTACGCAGACTACATTGTTACCCAATGGCTTTTAAACCCGGAAGCAATTAAAAATTACATTTCAAATCAATCATTGCCTGTTCATGTTGGTATAACTGGTCCTTTGAAATTATCTAGTTTGATAAAATTTGCGAATATTGTTGGTGCAAAAAATTCTATTAACTTCATTAAAAATAATGCAACAAAGACATTGGATCTTTTAAAACCTTCAGATCCAAATGATTTAATAACAAAGCTTAAAGGGTTAACTAACGACTTCCATATATATACATTTGGAGGATTAAAAGAAACAAACAAATGGTTAGAGAAAAACAATTATGCCTAAAAAGAATAAAAAAATAAAAAAAGTTAAGAAAAATAAAAAGTTTAAATTAATTTCATTTAAACCAGAAAAAATTGATTATAGTAAACTTCGACATGAAGTATCAGTTGATCAATCAGATAGAAATGTTCCATATAATTTAAGACAAAGCGGTCCAACAAAAGTTGAAATGTTAATTTCTACTCGGGTAAGAAAATCTCCTTATTGGCATTTATCAATGCAAGCAGGTTGTTGGAGAGCTACAGTTTATAATCGTATTTATCATCCAAGAGGCTATGTGAGACCGGAAAAAGGTGGTGCTATGGTCGAATATGAGGCAATTAAAAAACATGTAACAATGTGGAACGTTGCAGTAGAGAGACAAATTAGAGTGAAGGGACCAGACGCAGTTAAATTTACTGATTATGTGATTACAAGAGATGCAACAAAAATTTCAACAATGAGAGGTCGTTATGTAATTCTTTGTAATTACAAAGGTGGAGTTCTTAATGACCCAGTTTTAATGCGTGTTGCTGATGACGAATTTTGGTTTAGTTTGTCTGACTCTGACATAGGTCTCTATCTACAAGGAGTCAACGCAGATAAAAGATTTAATGTTGAAATTGACGAGATAGATGCTTGTCCAGTTCAGATACAAGGTCCAAAATCAAAAGCATTGATGAAAGATTTAGTTGGTGATCAATTTGATTTAGACAACATGCCTTTTTATGGTTTAGCAGAAGCTAAAATTGGTGGTAGGAGATGTGTTATATCTCAATCAGGATTTTCTGGTGAGGCTGGATATGAAATCTACTTGAGAAACGCAACTTTGTATGCAGAAGACATGTGGAATGCAGTATTAAAAGCTGGAAAAAAACATAAATTAATGGTTATTGCTCCAGCTCACCACAGAAGAATTCAAGCTGGCATATTATCATGGGGACAAGATATGGATAACGAACACAATCCATTTCAATGTAATTTAGGATATCAAGTTTCGTTGTCGGGTAAAGGTGAATGGAATAAACAAACAGATTATGTCGGAAAAAATGCATTAGAAAAAATGAAACAACAAATTAAGAATGGAGAAAAACCTTATAAACTACAGTTAGTTGGTTTAGAACTAGGAGGAAAACCAATAGAAGATTATGCCAATGATTTTTATTTAATATCGAATGTAGATGGTGGAAAACCTGTTGGATATATAACTTCACCATGGTTTCATCCTGAAAAGGGAATAAACATTGCAATGGGATATGTGCCATATGAAGGACATCTAAATAATAATGGTTTCCCAATAGGAAATGTCGGAAAAAAATATAAAGTTCATCTGCCTAAGAAATATTCTAATAAACCTGTGGATGCATTAGTTGTTTCTCTTCCGTTTACAGCGTCATATAATGCTAATACACGTGAAGTAAAATAATTGTTTTATTTCATAAACCTGTTGTTAAAAATGAAAAAATTTTTAAAGATATTTTTATTAATATCATTATTTATCAATATTAACACATCAGTAAATTCTAGTTCCACAGAATTTAACACATGGCTTGGTGATTTTAAGTTACTAGCCAAAAAAAATGGAGTTTCACAAAAAACTATAGAAAAAGTATTATCGAATTCTAAATTTTTACCTAAAGTAATAGAGTACGATAGATATCAGCCTGAATTTTATGAAGATACTTTTACTTACATAAATAAAAGAGCAAATAACAGTAAAGTAAAAAAAGGTATTACTCTGTTTAAAAAAGAAGAAAAAACTATAAAAAAAATTGAAAAGGAATTTTTAGTAGAAAAAGAACTTCTATTGTCTTTAATGGGTATAGAGACTAATTTTGGGAAATATTTGGGTAAAATGGATATAATATCATCTTTAGCAACATTAAGTTTTGATAAAAGGCGAAGTGCTTTTTTCACAGCAGAATTAATTACTTTACTTAAACTTATTGACGCCAATATTATAGATTACAAAATTTTATACGGTTCATGGGCTGGAGCATTTGGTAATTTTCAATTTATGCCATCAACAATTAAAAATTATGCCATTGATTATAATAAAAATTCTATAATTGAATTAAAAAATATAGAAGATTCTTTTGCTTCTGCTGCCAATTATATTAATAGAATTGGATGGAAAAATGAGGAACCATGTTTTTACAAGGTTGAATTAAAAAAAGAAATTCCTAAGAGATATTTAAATACTTCTGCTCGAAATATTAAAAATAAAAGAAAAATTAAGTTTTTCAAAAAATACATAAAAAATTATAATTTAGATACATTAAATGAAAACTTAATAGTTGGTATTATTACTCCTGATAAAGATATAGTAGCAGTATCAAATGATTTAGAGCCAGCATATATTGTTTTTAATAACTATGAATTAATACTAAAATGGAACAGATCATTAAGATTTGCACTAGCAGTTTGCACCTTAAAAGAAAAATTTAAAAATGAAATTTAAATACTTTTTAATTTTATTAATTGTATCGTGCAAACCTGCTTTATATCAAACTAGTGTTAAAACTAGTTATTCATCAAGTGGATTTGCCTATATTTATGATGAATCTGACTATAAAAATAAGATTGTATCAAAAAAATTTGATAATAACGAATTACTTATCGGACACAATAGATTAAGAACTGGTAAATTGGTTAAAATAACAAATCCTGAAAATAAAAAAAATATAATTTTAAAAATCAATAAAAGAGCAAAATATCCTGATTTTTATCATGTGTTAATAACCGATGCAGTTGCATCCAAATTAGAGTTAGATAAGTCTATACCATTTGTTGAAATAAATGAGATTAAAAAAAACAAGTCTTTTGTTGCAGAAAAAGCTAAAACTTTTAAAGAAGAAAAAAAAGTTTCAAATAAAGTTCCAGTTACAAGTGTTAAAATTGATAATATTTCTAAAATCAAAAAAAATAAAAATAAAAAATCAAAAATCTTTTATGTAATTATAGCAGAATTTTATTCACACAATTCAGCAGTTTATTTAAAAGAAAGAATCAATGCTGAGATGAAAAATTTTTCTGTTAATAAACTTTCAATAAAAAAGATGCAAAAGAACAACTTTCAGCTTATTTCGGGTCCATATAATACTGTTAATTCATTAAAAAATGACTACATTATTTTAAAAAAAAATGGATTTGAAGAATTGGAAATTAAAGTAAATGAATAAAGCAAATAAGATAATTTATTTTATTATAGTAATTCTATTTTTACAGATACAAGCTGTAAAATGTAGCCCTAAAGTTAATGCGAAAACAGCAATACTCGTTGATTTTGACTCAGACGAAATTCTTTATGAATTAGAACCCGATATGCAAATATATCCTGCTTCTATGACTAAGATCATGACGTCAATAATTGCCTTTGATTTAATAAAAAACAATAGATTGTCTTTGGATGATAAAATTATAATTTCAGAAAAAGCCTGGAGAATGTCTCAAAGCGGATATTCTTCCATGTTTATTATGATTAATGATGAAGTAACTGTCGAAGATTTATTGAGAGGTATTATAGTGGTCTCAGGAAATGACGCTTGTGTAGCTTTGGCTGAAGGAATAGCAGGTACAGAAGAAAATTTTGCTGAAATGATGAATGAAAAAGCTGGCGAGATTGGAATGACAAATTCAAATTTTACCAACTCATCGGGTATAAATGATCCAGATAATTACTCTACGGTAAGAGATATAGCAATTATGTCTAAATATTTAATAAAAAATTATCCTGCCTTGTATGAACTATATGCTGAAAAAGAATTTACTTGGGATAAAACAGGTGGTGATCCAATAACTCAAGGTAACAGAAACGGATTACTTTATAAAAACATAGGTGCTGACGGCATTAAAACTGGTTACTTAGCTGTTGAAAAATATTCATTAGCTAGTACCATAAAAAGAGAAACTAGAAGACTTATTTCTGTGGGAAGCGGTTTTAATACTAAAAGTTCAAGAACTTCAGAGTCTATTAAATTACTTAGTTGGGGCTTTAGAAATACAGACACTTTTGAAATTTCAAAAAAGAATGAGACTCAATTTGATATTAAAACTTGGTTAGGTAAAAAAAACATTGTTAAAGGTACAACAAAAGAAGATTTTTATATAACATTAAGCAAGAAAGACTCTAGAAAATTAAAAGTTATTCTCGAATATTCAGGTCCAGTAAAAGCTCCAATTAAAAAAGATCAGAAAATTGCAAATTTAAAAGTTTATAAAAAAGATGAATTAACAGAGACAATACCAATTTATGCCTCAGAGGATGTTAAAAAAATTAATTTCTTTAAAAGTGTTTTTACATCTATTAATTATATGATTTGGGGAGATGTATAAGAAAAAATTCTTTTTTATTGTTTTTGAGGGCATTGAAGGATGTGGCAAATCTTTTCAAAGTAAAAAACTATTTAAAAATTTAAGAAAAAAAGGATTTTCCGTTGACTTAACCCGAGAACCTGGTGGAACAAAGAGCGCAGAACAGATTAGAGATCTAATATTAAAAGATTATTTTTTTAAAGACAGTAAAGAAAAATTTCACAAATATACTGATACATTATTGTATATGGCAGCAAGAAATGAACATTTTCAAAACAGAATTAAAAAATCAATTGTAAAAAAAAATATTTTAATTTGTGATAGATTTATTGATTCCACTATTGCTTATCAAGTTTATGGAAAAGGTGTTGATAAAAAATTCGTAAATTTAATACACAAAAAAATTCTAGGAAAAATTAAACCCAATATTACAATACTATTAAAAGTCAAAATTTCAAAAGCACTAAAAAGACTTAAAAAAAGAGTCAAAAAGAATAGATATGATAAATTTTCTAAAAATTTTTATGTCAAAGCACAAAAATCATTCATAAAAATAGCACAAAAAAATAGAAAAACTCATATAATTTTAAATTCATCAGAAGATAATTCAGATT
>CACJZK010000014.1 GCA_902597875.1 uncultured Pelagibacteraceae bacterium | reverse complement strand
TAAAAATCAAATAAGATTCACCGATACCTTAAAATGTTTAAGTTTTAGAAAATAATTATTTTCCAGGTTCTTTGTAAGTTGATGCCATTTTTTGAGCAGTTTTTGCAATCTCATTTAGATTAACATCTTCAAGGATTGTAAAATCTGAAACAGCTCCACTAGAAACAGCTACCATAGCAGCGGCGGCAGCTTGTTCAAAAGTTCCTTCTATCTCAGCCATAAAGTCATATTTTCCTCTAAGACCAGCATAACGAGTTACTTTTGCACCTCCGGCAGCAGCAAGTGCAGACGTTGCAGCTTTTCTGTCTGTGCCTGGATTATTTACAAACCCACCAAGACCTTTAGCTGTATAACATCCTAATGTTATAAATTTAGCCATATTTCCCCCTTTTTTTTTATTTTAATTAATTCTATCAGAAATTTATTATAATTAATATGTGGCTCTTCCGCCACTAATATCAAAAACTGCACCAGTTGAAAAAGAATTTTCGTCACTTGATAACCAGGCCACCATGGAGGCTAACTCGTTGAGTTCTAAATATCTATTTCTTGGCACTTTTGATAACATAAATTTTACATGCTTATCGGTCATCTGTTTTAAAATTCTTGTATTAGCTGTAGTAGGAGTCACAGCATTTACTGCGATATTTTTATTAGCCAATTCTTTGCCTAATGCTTTTGTTAAACCAATTACACCAGCTTTTGCTGAACTGTAAGCGCTAGCATTTGCGTTACCTTCTTTGCCGGATATTGAAGCAACATTTACAATTCTTCCATAATTATTCTTAATCATTATAGGAACAACTGCTTTACAACAATAAAAGGTTCCTTGTAGATTAGTATCTAAAACTTTTTTCCATTCTTCAACAGGATATTCCCAGACAGATGCATTTTTTCCGGTTATGCCGGCATTATTAACCAAAATATCAATTTTCTTTTTTTCAGAAATTTCTTTTACATTTTTTTGAATTTCTTCAAAATTTGTAATGTCTAAGATTTTGTAAGATAATTTTTTATCTTTATTTTCATTCATTGCCTTTTGAGCAGCAGTTTTGTCTAGATCCCAAATAATAACTTCTGCACCAGAATCTAAAAACTTTTTTGTTATAGCTAAACCAAATCCTTGAGCGCCACCTGTAACAATAGCAACTTTACCCGTTAAATCATATTTGTTCATTTGTTTGAAAAGCCGTATTTTCTAAGTCTTATGTCTGCAGTGCGAGCATGAGCTTCCATTCCCTCAGCCCTTCCAAGCCTTGCTGCAGTAGCGCCAACTACTTTTGTGGCTTCCTTTGTCATTCTTTGAAAGGTTAGTGTTTTAATGAATTTACCTACAAAAAGTCCACCTGTATATCTGCCGCCACCTTTTGTTGGAAGAATGTGGTTTGTGCCTGAACATTTATCTCCGTAAGCAACAGTTGTTTCTTCTCCTAAAAACAAAGAACCATAATTTCTTAATCTTTTTAACCACCATTCTAATTTTTCCGCATGAACTTCTAAATGCTCAGACGCATATTTATCACTCACCTCTGCCATTTCTTCGTTCGTATCGCAAAGTATTACTTCACCATAATCTTTCCAAGCAGCTTTGGCATTAACTTTAGCTAATTCTGGCAATTCATCTATTAATTCAGGAACTCTTTTCATCGTGTATTCTGCTAATGACTTGTCTGTAGTAAAAAGCCATCCTGGTGAATTATAACCATGTTCTAATTGGCCAACCAAATCAACTGCGACTATTTCTTTGTCTGCTGACTTATCAGCTATAATTGCAATTTCCGTTGGACCAGCAAATTGGTCTATTCCTACCTTTCCATAAACAATTCTTTTTGCCTCAGCAACATATTGGTTCCCAGCGCCTACAAGAAAATCAACAGGTGGATTTTTAAAACATCCGTGGGTCAATGCACCTATTGCTGCAACACCGCCTAAGTTCATTATCACATCTGCACCACAGTGATTAGCTGCAAATACTATTCCAGCATTAGCTCCATCTTTATCTTTTGGCGGACTTGCACAAATGATTGTTTTGACTCCAGCAACTTTAGCTGGCGTTATTGCCATAACAGCTGATGAAATATGAGCATATCTTCCTCCTGGAATATAACATCCTGCAGTATCAACTGGAATCAATCTTTGTCCTGCAAATAATCCTTTCGATAATTCAATTTCAAAATCATTGTTCATGCTTTTTAATTGATGTTCAGCAAATTTTCTAATTCTATCGTGCGCGAACTTTACATCGTCTTTAGTTTTTTGATCAACTTTCTTAATCGCATCTTCTATTTTCTCCTTGGAGACAATTACTTCGCCATCATATTTATCAAATTTTTTATTTAATTCTTTTAACGCTTCTTCTTTTCTTTTTGCTATATCGTTAAGAATGCTTTGCACTGCTGCTTGAGTTTTATGATCATCCGTTTCCGGAGTTTTAGCTGCTTTTTTTATATATTTAACTGCCATAAAGTAAAGTTGGTAGCCACAAAGCTATTTGTGGAAATAATACTATTAATACTAATCCAATAATTTGCAAGACCATAAATTGCATCATTCCATAATAAATATCTTTTAAATCCCACTCAGGTACCACACCTTTTAAAAAATATGCTGAAAGGGCGACAGGAGGAGATAGCCAGGCAGTTTGGAGATTGACGGCGACTAGTATAGCAAACCAAGTTAAATTAAAACCCAATGCTTCTACTAACGGTAAAATAATCGGGATAATAATCATTACTATCGGAACCCATTCTAAAGGCCAACCTAATAAAAAAATCATCGCCATTATCATTGCCAATATAAGATATTTATTCATTTCTAACCCAAGTAGGAATTCAGTTAATAATGTTGGAGTGCCTAATCTCGCAAATACTGCTCCAAAGAAATTTGAGGCAGCAACTAAAACCATTATTAGTGCTGTAATTTCTAAAGTTTTAACTAAAGCCTCTTGCAATTTTGGTAACGATAACTTTTTATATGCTAAAGATAAAAGTAGTGCGCCCATAGCTCCACATCCAGCTGCTTCTGTGGGAGTTGCAAATCCAAATAAAATACTTCCAAGTGCTGCAAAAACTAAAGCTGCTGGTGGCACAAGTCCTAAAAAGAATTCAATCCAAACCTTCGACATGCTTGTAGCTCTCATATCTTCTGGTAATGGAGGTCCTAATTTAGGGTCAATCATACATCTAATTGTTGTGTATGCTGCATATAAAGTAGCTAATAAAATTCCTGGAAATATTGCTGCAGCAAATAAATCTATAACAGGAATTTCCATTATGGGTCCCATAACTACAAGCATAATACTTGGTGGAATTAAAATACCTAATGTTCCCCCAGCAGTAATTGTTCCTGCTGCTAATCTTACATTATAACCTGATCTATTCATTGATTTAGCTGCCATGATTCCTAAAATTGTTACAGAGGCTCCAACTATTCCTGTTGCTGCTGCAAATATTACTGAAACAAATAAAACTGCATAGTAAAGCGATCCTCTTACTCTTGCCAACATTAGTTGGAATGCAGAAAAAAGTCTTTCCATTAATCCAGCCTGCTCCATCATAATTCCCATAAAGACAAAGAGCGGTACGGCTGCAAGAGTTTGTTCTGTCATCACCATCGAAAACTGTAAGGTCATTAAATAAAAAACGAGTTTGCCAAATCCTAGATATCCAAAAACAAACCCTAAAAATATAAGAGTAAAAGATATTGGAAACCCTACAAATATTGCAAATAGCATTACTCCAACTAAAATAAAGCCAAGAATAGCTGGATCAATTAATTCAGCGATCATTTAGTATCTCCTGGCCACTCACCCTTTTTTGATGCCCAGTAACTTTTAAGTAATTCTGAAATACCTTGAACAAGAAGAAGTATAATTCCTATAAGTAAGCAACTTTTGATTGGCCACATATATGGCATCCAAGTTGTGTCCATTCCTCTCTCGCCTCTTTGTATTGACTCACCTACATAGCCAATAGTCATGTAAAGAAAAACTATTAATCCTGGAAAATAAAATAAAATGTATAACCAAAAATCTACTAGACCTTGGTTTTTAACTTTAAAATTCCTGTATAAAAAATCTGCTCTAATGTGAACTCCTCTTGAGAGTGCATAGCCTGCACCTAACATAAACAAAGCGCCATATAAAAAACGACTTATATCGTAAGCCCAAATTGTAGGAGCTAAAAATAACTTTCTCATTATAACTTCGTAAGTCATTGCAAAAATTAAAGGCATAAGTATCCAGCAAACTACATTACCTACCCACTTACTAAATTTATCTATTGATGTAATTGTTTTAGCCATCCAAGAAGGCATATCAGCAGGCATTTTTCCTGATCCGCCGCGTCTTTCGGCTATCATTTCATCTGAAATATCTAATTTTGACTGCTTGTTGCTCATAATTAATTCTAAAAAATTAGAGCGGACTTTAAAAGTCCGCTCTAAATATTTTTTAATTTAATTTATTACTTTAATGTCGCTGCGTGCGCCATACCTAGCTTGGCATTTGACATTTGAGCACCAGCCCAGAAAGGAACTGCGATATCAGCAAACTCCTTCATAGAGTCATAAACTTCGGCAAAAAATTTATTTTCTTTAGCATTTTTGTTCAAAGTTGCTTTTGCAGCAGCCATATATTCTTTAAAGTAATCTGAAGGAGTATCTTCTAATTTTACTCCATGCTTAGTAGTTAGTTCTCTTAAAGCTTTTCCATTTTCATAGATTCTATAGCTTAGAGACTTTGCTAACGAAGCGTTTGCAGCTACTTCAAGAGATTTTTTCTCATGAGCTGTCATTGCTTTATAAGTTTTTCCAGTAATATAAAAGTCAGCGTTTACTACTACTTGGTGTAAACCTTGTAGATAATAGTGTTTTAATACTTTTTGAAAACCAAATGTTAAATCTGGTTTAGGGCAACACCACTCTGCTGCATCGATTGTACCTGCTTGTAATGCTGGTAGAATATCTCCACCACCCATTGCTACAGATGCAATACCGATATCTTTATATGTTTGACCAGGTATTCCTGGAGGCGTTCTGAATTTATATTTTCTAAAATCAGCCATATCTTTAATTGGTTTTGGAAACCAACCTAAAGCTTCAGGTCCAACAGGTTGAAGCATAAATCCTTTTATATCTCTTCCCATTTCCTTCCAAAGTCGGTCGTATAATTCTTTACCACCTCCATATTGAAACCATGATAAGAAAGCTAAATTGTCAATGCCTACTCCACCGCCAGCTACTGGTGAACCAAATAGCATCGCAGCTGGATGATCGCCAGACCAATAGTGAGTCCATGCAAAACCACAGTCAATTAAACCTTTGTCAACTGCATCCAAAGTTTCTTTTACTCCAACAACCGCTCCAGCTGGTAAAATTTCAAATTTTAGTGAACCATCAGTAAGAGTTGTTACAGTGTCAGTAAAGTCTTTCAACATTTTGACCTCATCGGCCTTAGTGTTGAGAACTGTCTGACATTTCAACGTTTTAGCATTAGCTGAAGATATTGATAATCCAATAAATGCAACTAAAGAAAAAACAATAGTTAGTAATTTTCTCATTATTCCCCCGTTTTTGTTTGTTACTTATCAAGATTAAACTTGATATGATTTTAAGAGTCAAATCAAAGTCTTTAAACCTACAGTTGCATTAGTAGAATTGGTAATTAAGTTTGAACTAAATTATAAGGACATTTTAACCTATGGAAGAATTTAATTTCATAATTATTGGAGCCGGTTCAGCAGGGTGTGTTCTTGCAAATAGACTTTCTGCAAATCCAAAAAATAAAATTCTATTGTTGGAAGCGGGCGGAAAAGACACTTATCCATGGATTCACATTCCAGTGGGTTACTACAAAACAATGCATAATCCAAAAGTAGACTGGTGTTTTCATACAGAAAAAGATGAAAGTATGAATAATAGATCAATTAGATATCCAAGAGGTAAAACTTTAGGTGGAAGCTCTTCCATTAATGGGCTTTTGTGGATTAGAGGTCAAAGTAATGATTATGATAATTGGAGACAAATGGGAAATAGCGGATGGGGTTGGAGCGATGTTCTTCCTTATTTTCTAAAATCTGAGAATAATGAGTTAGGTAAAAGTGAATTTCATAATGACAGTGGTCCGATTATGGTTTCAAATAAAAGAATAAATCTAAAAATGTTAGATGAATTTCAAAATGCAGCTGAAGAATGCGGAATACCAAAAACAAATGATTTTAACACAGGAAATAATACAGGAATAGGTTTTTTTCAGTTTACAACTAATCATAATAAATCTTTATTCAAGTTGAGATGTAGTGCTGCTAAAGGATATTTAAGCCCGATTAAAAAAAGAAAAAATTTAAAAATAATAACTAATGCTCATGTTCAAAAAATTAATTTTGAAGGAACAAAAGCTGAGAGCGTTAGCTTTTATCGAGGAAATCAAATTGTCACTGTTAAAGCAAGAGAAGAGATTATTTTATCAGCAGGTTCTATAGGATCTCCCCATATACTTCAAGTATCTGGAATAGGTGACACTAATAAACTTAAAAAAAACGGCATAAAAACTATTCATGAATTAAAGGGAGTGGGTATGAACTTACAAGACCATCTTATGTTTAGACCAGTTTACAAGGTAAAAAATTTAAAATCTTTGAATAAGAAAATAAATAGTTTAATTGGAAATTTTATGATTGGCTTAGAATATCTTTTTAAACAAAGCGGTCCAATGACAATGGGCGCGAGTCAAGTTTGTGGTTTTGCTAAAAGTGATCCTTCGAAGGAAACTCCTAATTTACAATTTCATGTTCAACCAATAAGCACAGATATTCTTGGAGCTTCTAGACTGCACGATTTTGATGGAATAACACCAACAGTTGCTAATATAAGACCTTCTAGTAGAGGTGAGATTTCAATAGTAAATAGTGATAGTAGAATTAACCCAAAAATTAAAATGAATTACTTGTCTACCCAAGATGATAGAATGGTTGCGGCTCAGGGTTTAAAATTAGTTAGAAAAATTATGTTAGAAACTGAAACTTTTAAAAAATATGAACCAGAGGAATATAGGCCAGGACTTCATATTACAGATGATGAGGAGTTGGTAAAAGCAGGTAGTGACTTTACTCAAACTATTTTTCATCCGGTAGGAACATGTAAAATGGGCAAAGATGAAAATGCTGTAGTAAATGATAAATTATCTGTTCATGGACTTCAAAATCTAAGAGTGATAGATGCATCGATAATGCCAAATATTACCTCTGGAAATACAAATGCTCCAACTATAATGATTGCAGAAAAAGGTGCAGATTTTATTTTAAACAATCAAATCAAATGACTGAAGAATTTATAATTTTAATACAAATAATATTTATTGATTTAATTTTAGCAGGTGACAATGCCATAATTATTGGAATGGTCGCATCAAAATTTGATCAGGATAAAAGAAAAAAAATAATTTTTTTTGGTATAGGAGCTGCAGTTATTTTAAGAATATTATTCACCTTAATTACAACGTATTTATTAATGATAACTGGCTTAAGATTAATTGGAGGAATTTTACTACTCTACATATGTTACAAATTGTATGTAGATGTAATTAAAGGCCAAATTGAAAAGAAAGATATTAAGGTCGACAATAGTTCTTTTGGAAAAGCAATTTTTACAATAATCATGGCAGATGTCACAATGAGTCTAGACAATGTTTTGAGTGTTGCTGGAGCAGCAAAAGGACATTTTGTGCTTTTAATATTTGGATTAGCTTTGTCAATTGCTTTAATGGCTTTTGCAGCTAATCTTATAGCAAAATGGATTGAAAAATATAAATGGATTGGGTGGTTAGGTTTATTAGCTATACTATTAGTAGCTATAGATTTAATATACACTGATCTTAAGTTGATTTTATAAATATGTATTTAAAAAAATATAATTTAAAAGGTAAGTATTCTTTAGTAACAGGAGCAGGCAAAGGTTTAGGTCGGGCATGTGCAGTTGCTTTGGCTGAAGCAGGATCAAATCTAATATTAATCAGTCGAACAAAAAAAGATTTGGACTCAGTTGCAAAAATAGCAAAAAAATATAAAGTTAAATGCAAAACTTATGTGTGTGATTTAACTAATTACCTTCAATTAAAACAAGTCATAAATAACCAAGGAAGAATAGATGTTTTAATTAACAACGCAGGAACAAATATTCCAGAACATTTTTTAAAAGTCCGTAAACAAGACATGGAAAAAGTAGTTAAGATAAATACTATTGCTGCTTTCAATGTTGCTAATTTAGTAGCTTTAAAAATGGTTCAAACAAAAAATAGAAAAAAGATTGGTGCTGCAATAGTTAATATGTCCTCTCAAATGGGTCATGTTGGAGGTCCTATTAGAAGT
>CACJZK010000013.1 GCA_902597875.1 uncultured Pelagibacteraceae bacterium | reverse complement strand
TAACAACACCAATTTATTACCCTTCAGGTAAACCTCATATGGGACACGCATACTCAAGTATCATTGCAGATATTTTTGCTAGATTCAAAAGATTAGAGGGAAAAAAAGTATTTTACCTAACTGGGACAGATGAGCATGGATTGAAAATACAAAGGGAAGCAGAAAAAAATCAAAAAGATCCAAAGTTGTTTTGCGATGAGTTGTCTGAAAAATTTAAAGAACTTACAAAAACATTAAATTTATCTAATGATGATTTTATTCGTACAACTGAAAAAAGACATCATGCATCAGTTAATGAAATATGGAAAAGATTATTAAATTCAGGAGACATTTATTTATCTAAATATAGTGGGTGGTATTCTATTTCAGATGAAGCATATTATGACGAAGATGAAATTGAAAAAAAAAATAATATCAAAGTTTCAAAATCATCAGGTTCAACAGTTGAATGGGTAGAAGAGGAGTCGTATTTTTTTAAATTATCTAAATGGCAAAAAAAACTTTTAGATCATTACAAAGAAAATCCTGAATTTATCAAACCTTTATCTAGATACAATGAAGTAACACAATTTGTTAAAAAAGGACTAAATGATTTATCTGTAAGTAGGACATCCTTTACATGGGGTATAAAAGTACCAGATGATCAAAAGCACGTAATTTATGTTTGGTTAGATGCTCTAACAAATTATATAAGTGCATTAAATTTTCCAGATATAAATCATAAACTGTATAAAAATTTTTGGCCCGCTTCAGTTCATATCATAGGAAAGGATATTCTAAGATTTCATGCAGTATATTGGCCAGCTTTTCTTATGGCAGCAAAAATTTCTTTACCTAAACGAATTTATGGCCATGGATGGATTTTGTCTGACGAAAAAAAAATGTCTAAGTCACTTGGTAATATTTTAGATCCTCTGGAAATAATTGAAAAATACGGAATAGATCAATTGAGATATTATTTAACAAAAGAAGTTTCATTAGGTAATGATGGAAATATATCTTTAGAAAATCTTAAAAGTTGTATAAATAACGATTTAGCGAATAATTTTGGTAACTTGTGTCAAAGAGTATTTTCATTTGTTGAAAAAAATTGTTCTAACAAGATACCTAAACCCAAAGGACTTAATAAAGAGGATAAATTACTTATAGATACATTAGTTAACGATTTAGATACTCTAATAGAGTTTATGGATAAACAAGAATTAAATTCATATATTAAAAAAGTTATCAATTACTCATTTGATGCAAATAAATACTTTAATGACTCTCAACCCTGGTCTCTTAAAGAAAAAGATGTTAATCGCATGAACACAATATTATTCACAATTTTAGAACAAATAAAAAACATAAGTATTTTGCTAATCCCAATAATACCTATTGCAAGCAATAAAGCTTTGGACACCTTAAATATTCCTGTTGAAATGAGAAATATTTTAAGTATTAAAAAAAAAGATGTATTTGATTTTAATAAACAAATTAAAAAAACAGAAATCCTTTTTAAAAAAATAGAAAATGATAATTGATTCACACTGTCATTTAGAATTTGAGCCATTGAATAAAGAGTTAGATCTTGTGATAGATAGGGCCAAAAAAAACAATATTAAATATCTTTTGACCATATCTACCAAAAAGGAAAGTTTTGATAAGATTATAAAAATAATAAATAAATATTCATCAGTTTATGGTACTTTTGGAATTCACCCGCATGAGAGCAAGAATTATACTGAAGTAAATTGTGCTTACATTCTAAATAAAATAAAGCAAGATAAAAAAATAATTGGAATAGGTGAGAGTGGCCTGGACTTTTATTACAATCATTCGCAAAAAGATGTTCAACTTAAAATGTTCTCAGAACACATTCAGGCCGCACAGGAATCTGAACTACCAATCATAGTTCATTCAAGATCTGCTGAAAAAGAAACATATGAAATTTTGAAATCAGAAGTTAAAAATAAAAATTTTAAAATTTTAATTCACTGCTTTACTGGTACAAAAGAATTTGCACATAAACTATTAGATATAGGGTGTTACATTTCGGCAAGTGGTATAATTACATTTAAAAATTCAAAAGAACTAGCAGATACTTTTAAGAGTATACCTAATGAACGACTTTTAGTTGAAACAGACTCTCCTTATTTATCTCCCGATCCACTAAGAGGTAAGTCTAATGAGCCGAGTCATATAATTCACACTGTTAAATTTTTGGCAAATTTAAAAAATTTGAATGAAAATGAATTATCAAATATAACAACTGATAATTTTTTAAATTTATTTGGTAAATTAAATTGAAAAACAAATTCACAATATTAGGTTGTGGGAGCTCTCTAGGATCTCCTTGGATCACAGATTATTGGGGTTCATGTGATAAAAAAAATCCAAAAAATATAAGAACAAGATGCTCTGCTCATTTTTATTATGAGGGCATGTCTATAATGATTGATACTTCTCCAGATATAAAATTACAATTTAAAAAAAATAATATTAAAAATATAGATGCAGTAATTTATTCTCATGAACACGCAGATCAAACTGCAGGAATTTTTGAATTAAGACCATTTGTATGGAAAAATAAAAAAAAAATTAAAATTTATGGAAGCAAAAAAACTATATCTAGACTAAAAAATCATTACACATATTGCTTCTTACCTAGGTTTGGATATAAACCAATATTGAGTGCAAACACTATTAAAAATAATTTTAAAATATCTAAAAAAAAAAAATTCATACACATAAAAGCGTTTGATGTTCAACATGGAATGATTAAATCAACTGCATATGTTTTTAAAAACATTGCCTATATTAGCGACTGCAATCATATACCAAGTAAATATTTTAAATTTTTGAGAAATTTAGATTATCTTATTATTGATTGCTTAAAAAGAAATAAGCACCCTTCACATTTTAACTTTTCAGAGGCTGTTGATTTATCTAAAAAAATTAAAGCCAAAAAAACTATTTTAACAAATTTACATGTTGATCTTGATTATAAGAAATTAAAAAGGAAATTACCAAAAAATATAATTCCTGCTTACGACGGTTTGAATTTTAATTTTTAATTTGGTTTTCTATATAATCAATAAATCTTTTAGATGAAGGTTTAGTTATTGAAGAAAAGGTATTAGCAACTTTACCATCTTTATCTATAATAATTTTATGGAAATTCCATTTAGGAGCTGCTGAAATTCCATAATTCTCTTTTGCCCATTTAAAAAAAGGATGTGCGTTTTCACCAATTACATTGGTTTTTTCAGTCATCGGAAAACTTATGTTAAAATTGCTTTTACAAAACTTTTGAATATCTTTGTTTGATCCAGGTTCTTGTTTAAAATTATTTGTTGGTACGCCTATTACAACTAGACCTTCGCTTTTGTAATTTGACCAGATTTTTTGCAATCCTTCATATTGATTTGTAAAACCACATCTACTAGCTACGTTAACAACTACTATTGTTTTACCTTTGTAATTAGCTAAATTTATTTCACCTTCGTCTATACTTCTAAATGAAAAATCATAAGCTAATTTTTCATAAGCATATAAATTATTTGAAAAAAAACTAATCATAATAATAATTAATAATATTTTTTTCATATTCTTAAAGCTTTAAGTATAGCGTTAAAAGGTAGCAAGATACAATTTGTTCTATTTTTATATTTTTTATTTATCAAGGGTTTGAACAAATAATATTTTTTTGGTAGTTTAATTTTACCATTATTAAAGGATTTATAAACAATTTCTATCTCCTTCTTCAAATCTTTTTCATGAATTGATTTTATCACATTAGATAAAATACTTGCAGATGCTTGACAAAATATACACGACTCAGTTTCATATCTTAAATCTTTAACCATACCATTTTTTGAATAGATTTGAATTTTAACTCTATCTCCGCATGTAGTGTTTTTACAAGAAGCAGTATATGTCCCATTTTTTTTAAGACCATAATTTTTTGTATTTGCGGCTAAATTAATAATTTTTATATCAATCATTTTTCTCTTGTTGATAACAGTAATATAAAATAACCAAAAAGTGTTGAAATTAAAGAGCCTGCTAATACTCCAATTTTAACGTCATTTAGATAATTTTGTGATTCTACGAAAGCCAAGTTTCCTACGAATAAACTCATTGTAAAACCTATTCCAGTAAGTATTGAAACTCCATAAAAAGACATCCAATTAGAATTATTAGGCATTTCAGCAAATTTTAATTTAATAGCAAAGTAAGAGAAGAGAAGAACTCCTATTTGTTTTCCAAAAAACAAACCGCAAACTATTCCTAATGGAATTGGATTTAATAAACTAAAAAAACTTAATCCCTCTAATGGAACACCAGCATTTGCAAAAGCAAAAATTGGCATAATACCAAAAGCTACATAAGGAGAAATTGAATGTTCAATTTTTAATAGAAGAGATTTATTTGGTTTCTTTTTGTTATGTGGGATAGTTAAAGCTAATAGAACTCCAGCAATTGTTGCGTGAACACCTGACTGATGCGTGAATTCCCACAGAAAAATTCCGACTATTAAATAAGGTAAAAAAATTTTTATATTAAATTTATTTAAAAATATAAGAAATATTATGGAGACAAGCATTAATAATAAATATATTATGCTTATATTTCCTGAATAAAAAAAAGCAATTATCACAATTGCACCTAAATCATCAATAATAGCTAAAGCGGTTAAAAAAACTTTTAGAGATAAAGGAACCCTTTTACCTAGCAATGAAAGTACACCAAGTGAAAAAGCAATATCTGTAGCCGAAGGAATTGCCCATCCTTTTAATGTAGCTGCATCATTAATGTTTATAAATATATAAATTAGTGCTGGAACTAGCATTCCTCCCACTGCGCCAACTATTGGCAATAAAGCTTGTTTAGGATTTGAAAGCTCACCTTGAATAAATTCTCTTTTAATTTCTAATGAAACTAAAAAGAAAAAAACTGCCATAAGAACATCATTTATCCAATGAAGAACACTTAATTTTAAACCAAAGTTTTCAGTTCCTATGAGAATATATTTTTTTAGAACATCAAAGTATATATCTGAATAAGTTCCATTACTTATAATCATTGCAATGACTGCTGCAAACAAGAGCAGCAACCCTGAGGCTGACTCTAGTTTAAAAAAGTATTTAAATGGTTTACTTATATGTTGAATCATTTTATTTGTTTACTTATATAATACTAATGTTTCAATTGCCAAAAAGGCCTATATAACTTATAAAATCAATCATTCGGGGCGTAGCGCAGTCTGGTAGCGCATCTGGTTTGGGACCAGAGGGTCGCAGGTTCAAATCCTGCCGCCCCGACCATTATATGAAAATTAATAAAACTGTCATAATTGGATCTGGAACAATGGGTAGTGGAATAGCTGCACAACTATGTAATGCAAATATCCCTGTAACACTTTTAGATCTTAAGACTGAGATATGTCAAAAAGCAAAAGACAGGATATATAAATCAAGACCACCATTATTAATAGATAAGTCAAAAATAGATAATATTAAGATAGGTAATATTGAGGAAAATTTTGACGTAGTTAAAAATGCCGATTGGATTGTAGAAGCAGTAGTCGAAAGAATTGATATAAAACATAAAATTTATGAGAAAATTTTTAAGAATAGAAAAACGGGTGCGATTGTTTCATCAAACACCTCATCAATTCCTATAAAAATATTATCACAGAATTTAACACCAGAAGAAAAAAAAGATTTTTGTATAACTCATTTTTTTAATCCTGTTAGGTACATGGGTCTTTTAGAGATAGTTAAAAATGAAAATAATGATTTAAATAAAATCAATTATTTAAAAAGATTCTGCGAAGAACAACTCGGCAAAGGGGCAATTATATGTAATGACACTCCTGGTTTTTTAGGTAATAGAGTAGGGGTTTATGCAATGCAGGTTGCCATGACTGAAGCTTTTAAAATGAAAATGTCAATAGAAGAGTCCGATGCAATATTTGGAAGGCCTATGGGTATACCAAAAACTGGAGTTTTTGGTCTTTATGATTTAATTGGTATTGATTTGATGTCTGACGTTTTAAAAAGCTTTGTTAAAGAACTTCCTAAAAATGATGAATTTCAAAAAGTTGCAGTAGAAATTCCATTAATTAAAAAATTAGTCGATATGGGTTATACAGGAAGAAAAGGGAAAGGTGGTTTTTATAGAATAAATAAGATTAACGACAAAAAAATTTTAGAAGCAATCAATTTGGAAACTGAAGAATATAGTCCTTCTAAAAAAATTGATATTAACTTTGAGAAAGTTGATTTAAAAAAACTTATAAACAGAAATGACAAATATGGTAAATATGCCTGGTCAGTAATTTCAAAGATTATTAAATATGCTTCTTCGTTAGTGCCTCAAGTAACAAATAAATTTAATGATATAGATGAAGCTATGAGACTTGGTTTTAATTGGTCAAAGGGACCTTTTGAAATGTTAAAAGAAATTGGTGTTAAGAATTTTTTTAATAAAGTTGATAATTATAAAGATAATAAATTTCTAGAGAATTTATCTAAAACTTTAAATGAAGACTTTTATGGGGAAAGGCAGCTCTATACTGAAATAGAAACTCTAGGAAAAATAAAATCTAAAGCTATTCAATTTGATAGAAACAATTCCGCAGAAATATATAGATTTAAAGATTATAATATCGTCGAGTTTACCTCTAAAGCGAATTCACTAGACTATGAATCAATGGATTGTCTTAAAAAAGCTACTGACAAACCCTTAATAATAATAAATGAGAGTATGCAATTTTCTGCAGGGGTTAATCTTAATTACGTTATGAATTTTGCTGAAAAAAATGATTTTAAATCTATAGAAAACTTTATAAAATATTTTCAAGAAACCTGTAAACTTTTAAAATATTCAAAATATCCAGTTGTTTCAGCTCCTTCAGGTCTTACTTTAGGAGGAGGTTTTGAGGTAGTTGTACAAAGTAACTTTGTAGTCTCTCATATGAATATTGTCATGGGCTTAGTAGAAACGATTGTTGGTTTAGTGCCTGCTGGAGGCGGGTGTAAAGAAATGCTTTGGAGATGGTCACAAACTAATGAAGGAAAAAATGATCCTGATTTTGCACCAATGAAGGTTTTTGAAATAATTGGCTATGCAAAAACTGCTACTTCACCCGTAGAGGCGGAGTCATTATTGCTGTTAAATTCGAATGATAAAAAAATCATGAACAGAAATAGCCTTTTTCAAGAGTCAAAAAAAATACTTACAGAAAATAGAGATTTTATACCTCCTAAGGAGTGTAAATTTAAATTATCTGGAACTAAAGTAAGAGAAAAAATGTTTAAAACCTTAGAAAAATTATATAAGGATAAAAAAATCTTGGATCACGGTATGGTAGTTGGTAAAGAATTAGCATATGTTTTAAGCGGAGGGGATACAAATTTAGATAATGAGATTAATGAAGATCATATATATAAATTAGAATTAAATAGTTTTATGAAATTAATTGAAACAGAGAATACACAAAAGAGAATTAAACATACACTTAAAACAGGAAAGCCGTTGATTAATTAAATGACCACTTATAATGCACCAATAGATGAAATGATGTTTTTATTTAATCATCTTAAAGACAACAAAAACTACAATGAAATAGAGAAGTTTAAAGAAATTAATTCAGATTTGGTTAAAGATATATTAGATCAAGCGGCAAAAATTAATCAAGAAATCATACATCCATTAGCTAAAGTTGGAGATGAAAATCCATGCATATACGAGAATGGAATTGTAAGATCGCCACCAGGTTACAAAGAAGCTTACACAAAATTTATTAATGATGGATGGACATCTTTATCTTGTGACCCAAAATACGGTGGACAGGGAATGCCGAAAACTGTCAGTACTTTTTTTGAAGAAATGCTATCTTCTGCTTCATTATCTTTTAAATTATACAGTGAGTTAAGTATTGGCGCTTATAATTGTATTCTTCATCACGCTGAAGAAAAAATTAAAAATAGATTTCTTCCTAAGATAGTTGAAGGAAAATGGAGTGGCACTATGTGTCTAACCGAATCTCAATGCGGAACAGATTTAGGTCTAATAAAAACTAAAGCAATCAAACAAAAAGATGGTTCTTTTTTACTTACAGGACAGAAAATTTTTATAACATCAGGAGATCATGATTTAACTGAGAACATAATCCATTTAGTGTTAGCTAAAATTCCTGGAGGTCCTTCTGGCACAAAAGGCATAAGTTTGTTTCTAGTCCCTAAATTTAATGTTAATGACGATGGAACAATTGGTTCACGTAATGGAGTTAGCACTTTATCAATCGAAACAAAAATGGGCATCAAAGGATCTCCTACATGCGTATTAAACTTTGATAACGCTAAAGGATTTTTAATTGGTCAAGAAAATAAAGGGTTAAGTTCTATGTTTACAATGATGAATTTAGAGAGAATTATCGTTGGAATTCAGGGTCTTGGAATAGCTGAAACAGCGTATCAAAATTCTTTGGCTTATACCAAAGAGAGAAAACAAGGAAAATCAAATAACAACAAAGATAATCAAACAGACCTTATTATTAAACATGCCGATATAAGACGAAGCTTATTAAATATGAGATCAATAATAGAAGGACAGAGATCTTTAGCTTTTTGGTTATCTCAACAAATTGATGTTAGCTTAAATCATTCTAATGAAAAAATTAGAAAAGATGCGGATGAAGTAGTTTCCTTACTAACACCCGTTGTTAAATCTTTTTTTTCCGATCTAGGAATGGAGATAACTAATGAGGCGATACAGGTATTTGGAGGTTATGGCTACACAAAAGATCAAGGTATAGAGCAATTATATAGAGATAATAGAATTACCCCAATATATGAAGGAA
>CACJZK010000012.1 GCA_902597875.1 uncultured Pelagibacteraceae bacterium | reverse complement strand
GGAAAAATAAACTTTTATAAAAACAAATATCAAATAACCAATCCTGATTATGTGACAAACATTGAGAATGTAGACTATGTAAAAAAATTGATACCTAAATATTCTCTTACTGATGGCATTAATGAAAAATCTTATAGGAAAATAATTGAGTTAGTTTTAAATAATATGCCTGTTGTAAAAGAGTGGCATGATAAATCTTTCTTAAAAAAAATGAGATTTTCAAGTTGGAAAGATTCATTGACTAAAATACATCAACAAAACTTTAATAATGAAATCAACTCAGAAGCATACAGAAGATTAGCTTATGATGAGATTTTTGCGCATATGTTAGTTATGTCTAGTAACAGAAGAAAAATAAGAAAAAACAAAAAAAAACCAAAAAATTTTAAAAAAGCTATATACAAAAAAATTGTATCTGCGTTGCCATTTAAACTTACGCAAAGTCAAGAAAAGGCTATTCAAGAAATTGAGCAAGATTTAAATTCAAACTATAGAATGTTTAGAATAATACAAGGAGATGTTGGTTCGGGTAAAACAATAGTTTCGTTATTAGCTATAGCAAACGTAATAGAATCTAAATTCCAATGTGCATTGATGGCTCCAACTGAGATATTAGCTAATCAACATTATAATTTAGCAAAAAAGATTTTTAAAAACACTAAAATTAAAACATCCCTCTTAATAGGTAAAACTGAATTAATTAAAAAAAAGCAAATAATTAAAGATTTAGAAAATAATAAGATAGATTTAATAATAGGAACTCACTCATTATTTCAGAAAAATATAAAGTTTAATAATCTTGGACTAATAATAATTGATGAACAACATAAGTTTGGTGTTAGACAAAGAATGAAATTAGCTGGGAAAGGTGGAGATAAATGTGATGTTTTGCTCATGTCAGCAACGCCAATACCTAGAACTATGATGTTAACAATTTATGGTGATATGGATATTTCACAGATAAGAGAAAAACCTGTTAATAGAGGAAAAATTATAACCTTAAGTAAGCCCGAAAACAAAATAAATGAATTGTGGAAATTTATTCAAAAACAAATAAAGATTAAAAATAAAGTTTTCTGGGTTTGTCCTCTTATAGATGAATCTAAAAATTTAGATTATTCATCTGTTAGCAAAAGATTCGATTTACTACAAAAGAAATTTCCAAATAGAGTTGGTTTGATACATGGATCTTTAGACAAAAATGAAAAAGAAAATGTGCTTAAAAGATTTTTAAATAATAAAATTGATATATTGGTTTCTACTACCGTAATTGAAGTTGGAATAGATTTTCCTAATGCAAATCTTATTATTATTGAAAACTCTAATAAATTTGGATTATCTCAACTACATCAATTAAGAGGTAGAGTTGGACGCGGAGAAAAAAATGGTACTTGTATACTCTTATTTAAAGAAAATTTATCTAAAAATGCAATTAAAAGATTAAAAATCTTAAAATCTACTGATGACGGTTTTTTAATTGCTGATGAAGATATGAAATTAAGAGGTTATGGCGATATTATAGGGTTTCAACAAAGTGGCATTAAATATTTTAAAATTGCTGATCCTATACATCATGAGGATTTATTTAAAATTGCTGAGAGTAATATAAAAGAAATAGAATTTGATGATAAAAATTTTAAAAAATTTGAATTTTTGATAAAGTTATTTGATCGAGCTGAAATTGTAAATGAATTTGAAATTAATTATGATGGATCTGATGTTCCAGCAGATACTATAAATTTTGAAGCCTCTTCAAAAGATATGTCGAGATAGATTAAATCTTTTTTTGGAACCATTAAAAGAAAACCGCTGGTTGGATTTGGAGTGGTAGGTACAAATACATTTATTAAATCTTTATTTAATTTTCTTTTTATAAGTCCTTTATTCTCTTTCGTTGCAAATCCAACTGCCCAAACATCTTTTCGAGGGTATTCGACTAACACAACACTTTTATTGTTTTCTTTATTTTTGGCAAAACTTTCTGTCATTTGTAATATTGCTGAATATATAGTTCTTAGTATTGGTATTTTTTTTAATAGGTTGTTAAAACTGTCTATTAATTTTTTACCTAAAAATGATAAAGACAACCAGCCGATAAAAGTGATTAAAAAAATAGCAATTAAAATTTCAACGCCTGGTATATCTATAGGTAAATAATGATTAGGGTTAATTTCTTTTGGTACTATCTTGGTAGATATTTTAATAAAAAAGATAGTTAAATAGATAGTAATGGCTATAGGTATGGATACAACTGCACCAGCAAAAAAATAGTTCCGAAGTCTAGCTATTATAGATTGTTTTTTTCTCTTTTCTGGCATTTGCAAAAAAAAAATATATTATATAATCTTAAAGTTAATGAAATATAACATAAATAGAAGAAAATTTCTTGAATTATTTGGGTGTGGATGTTGTGCTCTAGCGTTGCCTTCTTGTAGTACTGTTCCAATTACCGAACGTAAACAATTAAGTATATTCCCCGAAGCTACTTTAAACAGACAGGCTGCTGCTGTTTATGAAAAATTTAAATTAAAAAATAAACTAATAACAAAAGGTTCTCAGTTAGATGAAATTATTCAAATTGGAGGAAAAATTGAAACTTCAGTTTCAGCATATTTTGACTCACGAAATATTGAGGACCCTACTAAGAATTTTGGATGGGATTATATTTTGGTTGATAATGACAAAGTTAAAAATGCTTGGTGCATGCCAGGAGGTAAAATTGCAATTTATACAGGTATACTTAAAGTTACAAAAAATAAAAATGGATTAGCTTCAGTAATGGGACACGAAATTGCTCATGCGGTCGCTAAACATTCCATAGAGCGACAAAGTCAAGCTTTAAGTATACAAGTTGGAACCCAGATAGCTGATATTTTTCTTGGAGGAGCAATTAACAGAACCAGGAATACAGTCGGTCAAAGTACCGGGTTGGACATATTTAAAATCGGGATAATGAATCCATTTGGTAGAAAACAAGAGACAGAAGCTGATTACTTGGGCTTAATTTTTTCATCTTTGGCAGGATATGATATACGAGAGTCAATTAAACTATGGGAAAGAATGTCAGAGGCTAAAAAAGGGAAAGAGCCTCCACAATTTCTAAGTACGCATCCATCCAGCAAAAATAGAATTTCGAATTTAAAAAATTGGATTAATGAAATTATAATTAAATACCCACCAATAAAAGTCTAATAATTTTATTGGTGAGCCCTGATGGACTCGAACCATCGACACCCTCCTTAAAAGGGAGGTGCTCTACCAACTGAGCTAAGGGCCCCCTAGAATTTACTTTTCTATATTGAATAAATCTAAATTTCAAATAAAATTTTAACTAACTAAAAACATTTATATATTTATCATAAAAACTATTAAAAGTACCATTTTTAATTTCTGTACGAATTTGTTTCATAAATTCTTGATAAAAATTTATATTATGCAACGATATAATCATTGAAGCTAATATTTCATTTGATTTTATTAGATGATTTAAATAGCTTTTAGAATATATATTTAAATCTCTTATCTTGCTTTTATGATCCAGTGGGTATTTGTCATATTGAAATTTAGAATTTTTTAAATTTAGTTTTCCTTCCCATGTAAAGGCTAATCCAGTTCTACCCGATCGTGTTGGCATTACACAATCAAACATATCAATACCAGATTTCACTGCTCCTAAAATATCTGATGGAGTTCCAACGCCCATAAGATACCTAGGTTTATTTTTTGGCATTAAGTGTACAGTCTCATTTAAAATTTTAAACATTTCGTCTTGACCTTCACCAACAGCAAGACCTCCCATTGCATAACCATCAAATTCAATTTTTTCTAATTTTTCTAGACTTTCAATTCTTAAATCTTTATAAAGTCCGCCTTGAATAATTCCAAAAAGAGCCTTTTCTTTATTGTTTCCAAATTCTACCTTGCATCTTTTGGCCCAAATCGTTGAAGTTTCGATTGCTTCTGAAAGTTTTTTTTTGTTGGATGTTAATTCAGGACATTCATCGAGGACCATCATAATGTCTGAATTAATACTTTTTTGAATTTGAATACTTTTTTCCGGGCTTAAAATAATTTTTTTGCCGTCTACATGTGATGAAAAAATTGCGCCTACGTTCCTGTCGATTTTTCTCATTTTAGATAAGGACATAATTTGAAAACCTCCAGAGTCTGTAAGTATTGGTTTTTGCCAATTTATAAAACTATGTAAACCGTTAAATTTTTCTAAAATATCTATTCCTGGTCTTATCATCAAATGATATGTATTACCCAGAATAATTTGAGTTCCAGTATTTAATAAATCATCTAAAAAAACACCTTTGATAGTTCCCAAGGTTCCTACCGGCATAAAGCAGGGTGTATCAATAAATCCTTTTGATGTTTTTATTTTTCCTAGTCTTGCTTTTTCACTTTGAGATATAATCTCAAATGAAAAATTTTTATTTGGCATCAATATTACTTTGATCTAATGCTAATTATTTTATCAGGATTATCTACAGATCCGTTAGCGCCCTCACCTTTTTTGATTTTGTCGACAAACTCCATTCCTTTAACTACCTTACCGAATGCAGTATATTGTCTATCTAGATGAGGAGCGGACTCAAAACAAATAAAAAATTGACTATTTGCACTATTTGGATCTTGAGACCTTGCAGCAGACAATACACCTCTAGAATGAGGAATATCAGAAAATTCAGATTTTAGATCTGGCAAATCAGAACCACCTGTACCAGCTAACTGTAAATTAAAATCTGGACTATTAGAATTTCCGTATTTTACGTCACCTGTCTGAGCCATAAATCCATCAATGACTCTATGAAAAACTACTCCATCATATTTACCGCTATTGGCTAAGTCTTTAAATCTTTTTACATGGTTAGGAGCTATCTTTGGGTAAAGTTCTATCTCAACATCCCCATCTTTCAATTTTAAGATCATATTATTTTCCTCCGAATATAAATTATTATTTATAAAAAAAAATAGTATAAAACAAAAAATAACTCTTTTCATTTTAATTTATTTCTAATCGCTTTTATAGCTGATCTAGTTAAAAATTTATTAACGTTCCCATTAAGTTTAGCGATTTCTTTAACAAATTTGGATGAGATAATTTGATTTTCTACATCTGACATTAGAAAAATAGTTTCAATCTTGTTGTCTAATTTCTTATTCATGCCAGCTAATTGAAATTCATATTCAAAATCTGATACAGCTCTTAGGCCTCTTATTATTATCGAGGCCTTGAATTTTTTACAAAGTTGAATAGTTAAAGTTTCAAAAGGAATAACTATAATCTTTTTTTTGTTTAATTTAAGATCTTTAAATAAAGAATTTTTGATAATTGTAATTCTTTCGTCAATTGAAAAGAAATAATCTTTATGGATATTAATTGTAGTCGCGACAACAAGTCGATCAACAATTTTTAAAGATTTTCTAATTACGTCTATATGACCATTTGTTATAGGATCAAAAGTTCCAGGATAAATAGCTGTTCTCATAATTATTTAATATTATCATCTATTTTAATAACTGAGACAACCTTTTCTTCACCAGATAATTTTTTTATTCTAACTCCTTGTGTATTTCTTCCTGCAACCCTTATCTCTTTAACTGCACATCTCATAATGCTTCCTTTATCTGTAGAAAGTATTATATCATCCGTTTCATCTACTATTAAAGAGGACGCGACATTACCATTTCTTGGAGAATTTATTATTCCTATAATACCTTTACCACCTCTATTAGTTACTCTGTAATCCATATAAGAAGATCTTTTACCGTAGCCATTTTCGGTAACTGATAATATAAATTTGTTTAAAGCATTTTTAATTTTTTCATCCCTCTTAATGGTTTTATTGTCTATTTTTGGATTATCTAATATTGACAAAGATATAACTTTATCGTCATCTTTCAAATTAATACCTCTTATTCCTTTTGATGAACGACCCTTAAAAACTCTAAGTTTTTTTGACATAAATCTAATACATTTGCCATGTTGTGTGCTTAACATAATATCTTGGTCTTCTTTACAAATTTTAACACCAACGATTTTATCATTTTCTTCTAATTTCATTGCAATTTTTCCATTAGCATTAATATTAGCAAAATCATCTAACGAATTTTTTCTAACATTCCCGTTTGCGGTAACAAATATAACCATTAGTTTTTTCCATTCATTTTCATCCTCTGGTAAAGGCATTATAGAACTTATTTGCTGATGACTTTTGAGTGGTAATAAATTGAATATTGATTTCCCCTTTGAATTAGCAGTTCCCTCGGGAATTTTATATGCCTTAATTTTATAAGCAAGACCTTGGGTGGAGAAGAATAAAACTGGTGTATGCGTGTTTGCGGTGAAGATTTGAACAACAAAATCCTCATCTCTAGTAACGATACCTTTTTTCCCTTTGCCGCCTCTTTTTTGTGCTTTAAGTGAGGTAAGTGCACTTCTTTTAATATAACCTTGTTTTGTTATATTTATAACAACTGACTCTTTTTGAATTGTCTCCTCAATATTATAGTTAAGAACTGCATCAATTATTTTTGTTCTTCTATCTACACCATATTTTGATTTGATGTTGTCTAATTCAGATATGATAAGTTTATTAAGTTCTTTTTTTGAATTTAAAATTTTATTAAAATTTTTTATAGATTCTGATAATGCGTTTAGTTCTAATTCAATTTCATTAATGCCGTAAGCTGTCAATTTTTGTAGTCTTAATTCTAGTATTGCATCAACTTGATTCTTGGAAAGTTGATAACTAGATATATTTTTTTTCTTTTCAATCAAAGAAACAAGTTTTACACTTCTTTTAATTTTCCATTTTTTTTCTAATAAATTTTTCTTCGCTGTTAAAGTGTCTTTAGAGTTTTTGATTATTTTAATAATAGAGTCAATATTTTCAACTGCCGTAGCTAAACCAATTAGAATATGTGCTCTCTGTTCTGCTTTATTTAAATCGTACTTAACTCTTTTGACTGTGGTTTCTTCTCTAAATTTGACAAACTCTAATATAAAATCTTTTAAATTAAGAATTTTAGGTTTATTTTCAACAATTGCTAAAGTATTAAAGCCAAATGAACTTTCTATACTTGTAAATTTATAAAGTTGTCTTTTGATAGTTTCTGGTTCTACTCCTCTTCTCAATTCAAGAACTACTCTGATTCCCTCTCGATTAGACTCATCTCTAATATCCCTAATTCCCTCTATTTTTTTATCTCTAGCTAATTGTGCTATACGTTCATTTAAGATTGATTTATTTACCTGATAAGGAATTGATTTAATTACAAGAAGTGATCTCCCTCCTTTTTTTTCCTCAGCTTCTATTACTCCTCTAATTTTAAAAGATCCTCTTCCTTTGGTATAACCTTGTTTAATAATATCTCTACCGATAATTAAACCTCCAGTGGGAAAGTCAGGACCAGGTATATGCTTCATCAATTGAGAAACAGTTATTTCTTTATTATTGATATATGCTATCGTACCATTAATTATTTCTTTCAAATTATGTGGCGGAATACTAGTTGCCATTCCAACTGCTATTCCTCCAGCGCCGTTAACTAATAAATTAGGATACTGTGACGGAAGTACTGTAGGTTCTCTCTCTGTTTCATCGTAATTATTTCTGTAATTAACCGTATTTTTTTCTAAATCTTCTGTTAAGTGTTTAGCTATTTTTGCTAGTTTTGTTTCAGTATATCGCATTGCAGCTGGCGGATCTCCATCTATAGAACCAAAATTTCCCTGTCCTTCAATTAATGGTAAGCTCATAGAAAATTCTTGAACAAGTCTAACTAAAGCATCATATACCGCCTGGTCTCCATGTGGATGATATTTACCAATAACATCTCCAACTATTCTTGCAGACTTTCTAAAAGGTTTTGACCAGTCGTAACCACCTTTGTACATTGCGTATATAATTCTTCGATGTACTGGTTTTAAACCATCTCTTACATCTGGTAGAGCTCTGCTTACAATTACGCTCATTGCGTATGATAAATAAGATGAACTCATTTCATCTTGAACAAAAATAGGTTTTAATGAATTATTTTTTTGAATAATAGATTTTTCCATAAATTTTAAAATGGAATTTCATCATCTAAATCGTCATTCTTTTGCGATATATTGTTATCAGATGGTAAGGCACTTTTGTTTTCAGTTACTAAATTTGAATTTTCATTTCTACTCTTGCTGTCCAACATAGTTAAACTTGAATTATACCCTTGTAGGACTATTTCGGTAGAATATTTGTCTTGACCAGATGCTTCATCTTTCCATTTTCTTGTAGCTAGTTGACCTTCTATATAAATGTTAGCGCCTTTTTTTAAATATTGTTGAACAATATTAACTAAGCCCTCATTAAATATAACAACTCTATGCCACTCAGTTTTTTCTTTTTTTTCTCCTGTAGATTTGTCCTTCCACGATTGGCTGGTAGCTAAGCTTAATCTTGCGACATTTTTTCCATTAACCATTTGTTTAATCTCAGGATCTGCGCCCAACCTACCTATTAATAATACTTTATTTAAACTTCCAGCCATAATATTTAGAGTTAATAAGTGATTTATAGTCTAATTGTTAATATATTTATATCATATTTGTATGATAATTATAAGCTCATTATTATTTGAGGTATAAAAACATGTTGAAAAAAATCGTTATAAAAGGGGCCAAAGAACACAACTTAAAAAATATTTCTCTTGAAATTCCAAAAGAGAAATTGGTTGTAATAACTGGTCTTTCAGGATCAGGAAAATCATCTTTAGCATTCGACACCATTTATGCAGAAGGTCAAAGAAGATATGTTGAAAGTCTGTCTGCATATGCAAGACAGTTTCTTGACAAAATGAAAAAACCAAAAGTTGATTTAATTGAAGGATTAAGTCCTGCTATATCAATTGAGCAAAAAAATACCTCAAGAAATCCAAGATCTACAGTTGCAACAGTAACAGAGATATACGATTACATGAGAGTTCTATTTGCTAGAGTTGGCATACCCTATTCTCCATTTACTGGTAAGCCTATTGTATCGCAATCTATTAGTGAAATGGTAGATAAAATAAAAAAACTTCCAAAAAATAATACTATTTATTTATTAGCACCAGTGGTTCGAGGAAGAAAAGGTGAGTATAAAAAAGAAATACTTAATTATAAAAAAAGAGGATTTTCGAAAATAAAAGTTGATGGAAAATATTTAAATATAAATGAGTTTCCAAATTTAAATAAAAAAACAAAACACGATATTTCGATTATAGTTGATAGAATAATATTGAATAACAAAATCGGTAATAGACTAGCAGATAGTGTGGAAACAGCGGTTAATTTGTCAAATGGCTTATTAATTGTAGAATATGAAAATGAAACTGTGCCTAAAAAATTTAGAAAAAAAGAGAGCATACTATTTTCCTCAAAATTTTCTTGTCCAGAAAGTGGCTTTACAATTGAAGAAATAGAACCTAGATTATTTTCATTTAATTCACCTTATGGCGCATGCGAAGAATGTGAAGGTATAGGTCACAACTTAAATGTAGACGAAAATTTAGTAATACCTGATACTAAAAAAAGTCTTCAGGATGGAGCTATTGTTCCATGGTCAAAATCTACATCTCTATATTATGCACAGACTCTATCTTCATTGGCAAAACATTATAGTTTCTCACTTGATGATCCATGGAAAAAATTGACAAAAAAAATACAAGACGTAATCTTATTTGGGTCTGATGATGAAGAGATTAAATTTAATTATGATGATGGATATGAGAAATATTCAACAAAAAAAACGTTCGAGGGAGTAATTAATAATTTAGAAAGAAGATTTTTAGAAACTGATAGTGAATGGAAAAGAGAAGAAATATCTCAATATCAGAGTGAGTCGAGTTGTGAAAAATGCAAAGGGCAAAGACTTAAAGATGAAGCCTTGTGTGTAAAGATTAATTCTTTAAATATAAGTGAAATAACGAATATGGCGATAGACGAAGCACAATCATGGTTTGAAAATTTAAAAGACGTTCTTACAGAAAGAGAAAATAAAATAGCGCATCATATTTTAAAGGAAATAAACGAAAGATTAAATTTTTTATTAAATGTTGGATTAAATTATTTAACGTTGTCTAGAGAATCAGGAACATTATCAGGTGGTGAGGCACAAAGAATTAGATTGGCCTCTCAAATAGGGTCGGGTTTAACAGGAGTGCTTTACGTTTTGGATGAACCTTCTATTGGATTACACCAAAGAGATAATAAAAAATTAATTAAAGCTTTAAAAAAACTTAGAGATTTAGGAAATACGGTTATTGTCGTTGAACACGATATTGAAACCATGGAAAGTGCAGATCATATAATCGACATAGGTCCTGAAGCGGGTTTACAAGGTGGACAAATTGTAGCTGAGGGTAGTGTCAAAGAGATAATTAATAATGAAAATAGTATTACAGGAAATTATTTATCAGGTAAAAAATTTATATCTTTTCCACGAAAAAGAAGGCTAGCAAAAAATGGAAGATTTATTGAAATTAATGGCGCTACGGGAAATAATTTAAAAAATGTAAATTTAAAAGTTCCAGTTGGAACTTTTACTTGTGTAACTGGTGTTTCTGGAAGCGGTAAGTCTACGTTGATACTACAAACTTTATACAATGCTTTTAATTTAATTCTTAATAAAAATAAAAGTAGAAAAATTCCGAAGTCATTTAAAGGATTTAAAGGAACTGAACTAATAGATAAAATAATTGATATTGATCAATCGCCTATTGGAAGAACACCTCGATCTAATCCAGCAACATATACAGGAGCGTTTGGACCAATTAGAGATTGGTTTGCATCTTTGCCTGAGTCAAAAGCTAGAGGGTATAAAGTAGGAAGATATTCGTTTAATGTTAAAGGAGGCAGATGTGAGTCTTGCGAAGGAGATGGGGTCATAACATATGAAATGCATTTTTTGCCAGATGTTTTTATACCATGTGATACATGTAAAGGAGCCAGATATAATCGTGAAACTCTAGAAATAAGATTTAAGAACAAAAATATTGCAGATGTGCTTGATATGACTGTTGATGAAGGTTGTGAGTTTTTTGAAAACATTCAATCAATAAAATCAAAACTAATTACATTAAAGCATGTTGGTCTTGGGTATATGAAAATTGGTCAACAAGCTACTACACTTTCTGGAGGTGAAGCCCAAAGAATTAAATTAGCTAAAGAATTATCAAAAAGACCGACCGGGAGAACATTGTATATTTTAGATGAACCTACTACAGGGTTGCATTCTCATGATATCAAAAAACTTTTAGAAATCCTTCAAGCTTTTACCAATACAGGCAATACTGTTGTCGTTATAGAGCATAATTTAGATGTAATTAAAACAGCTGATCACATTATAGATATGGGTCCAGAGGGAGGTATAAATGGGGGTAAAATTATTGCAGAAGGGACACCTGAAAAAGTTGCTGAAATTGAGGAGAGTTTTACAGGAAAATTTCTCAAAGAGATTTTAGGCAATTCTAACATGAAAAAAACTGCTTAATACTTTTATATTTATGGTATAATGAATCATGATTAACATATTACAATCTCTGTCTAAAACAGTTCATTTGTCTTTGGTTTTGGCTATTTTATTATTTGTTGGGCTTTTTTTTGGAGGTGGAGAATGGGCTTTTGATAGATTGTTTTGGAGTTGGTTATTTAGATACCTTCATGTACTAGCTGGGATAATGTGGATAGGTCTATTGTGGTATTTAAATTTTGTTCAAATACCAAGTATGCCGAAAATTCCAGATGAGCAAAAACCTGCTATTGGAAAAGTTATAGCGCCCGCAGTACTTTTTTGGTTTAGATGGGCAGCCTTTGCAACTATCATCACCGGATTAGTGGTAGCTTATTTAAACGGATATGTTCACCAGGCAATGGTTCTAGGAATTGGATCTGGAGGAGGAAAATATACAGCGATTGGTGTTGGGATGTGGCTTGGTTTAATAATGGCATATAACGTTTGGTTTATAATTTGGCCAAATCAAAAGAAAGCACTAGGAATAGTTCAAGTTGATCAAGATCAAAAAGCTAAGTCAGCTAAAATAGCTATGTTAACATCTAGAGTAAACACGTTGCTCTCATTTCCGATGTTATTATCTATGGTAATAGCTCAAAATCTTTATTAAAAATCTAAGGTACAATCTTTTCGTCTTCTTTTTCCATAGTTTTAGAATTTACTTTTAAAAATTTTAAAATTGGTGCAGCGACAAAAATTGAGGAATATGTTCCTATTATGACTCCTAAAATCATTGCAAAAGAGAATCCCCTCAAAATTTCACCGCCAAGGATGAAAATTGAGAATAAAGCCAATAACGTTGTCATAGATGTAATAATTGTTCTTGATAAAGTTTCATTAATAGACAAATTTGAAATCTCATTTATATTTAATTTTGTAAATTTCGATAAGTTTTCTCTTATACGATCATAAATTACAACAGTATCGTTCATAGAATAACCTACTATTGTGAGAACTGCTGCAATTATAGATAAATTAATCTCAAAGGATAAAAGAGAAAAAATTCCAACTGTAATAATTACATCATGAAATAAAGCTATAATTGAACCTAAACTAAACTGCCATTCAAATCTGATCCAGATATAAAATAACATAGCAGCTAAAGCTAAACATATGGCTAATAATCCTGATTGCAATAACTCTGAACTTACTTTAGGACCAACATTTTCAACTCTTCTAAAATTAACTTCACTCTGTAAATTTTTCTTTACATCGCTTTTTAATTTAGCGATAAAGTCAGCTTTTTGATTTTCTGTTTGCTCAATTTTGATTAAATAATCTCCTTTTTTTCCAAATTCTTTAATATTCACATCACCAAGGTTGAGGTTTGAGAAAGATGATCTTATTTCAGATATACCAATATTTTTATTGTCAATCCTAAGTTCAATTAATGTGCCACCTTTAAAATCTATTCCAAAATTTAAACCTTTAAAAAAAATAAAAAATATACTCAATATAAAGATAGTTAATGATAATAAATTAGCTTTTTTAAACTGTGATGAAAAATCAAAATCTTTTTTTATCATAAATTTATTTTCCCATCTTTGTTTTTTAAAACTACCCAGGATGTTAAATGTCTGGCAATAAAATATGCAGAGTATAAAGTAGTTAAAATTCCTATACCTAAAGTAACAGCAAAACCTTTTATCGGACCTGAACCAAAAATGAATAAAATAACAGCTGCTATTAATGTAGTTATATTTGCGTCTAAAACAGTTATTTTTGCCCTTTTGTATCCCATATCAAAAGCATGAATAATTGATTTTTCAGTTTTTAACTCTTCCCTAATACGTTCAAAAATTAAAACATTAGAGTCAACTGCCATACCTACTGTTAAAATTATTCCGGCAATACCTGGTAAAGTTAATGTTGCCTCTAAAACAGTTAAGAGACCCACAAGCATTAATAAGTTAGCAATTAATGAAAAATTTGCTATTAAACCAAAATATTTATATTTAAATAACATAAATACTATCACTAGAAAAAAACCTATAATTAATGATATTGCACCAGAATTAATTGAATCTTGTCCAAGATCTGGGCCAACAGTACGCTCTTCCACAATATTTAAGGGAGTAGGAAGAGCGCCAGATCGTAATAGTAAAGCTAAATCTGTGGCTTCTTGAAAGGTAAAACTTCCTGAAATTATTCCAGTTCCCCCAGTTATTGCCTCCCTAATTTGAGGTGCACTTATGACATTATCATCTAAGACGATAGCTAATCTTTTGCCGATATTAGATGTTGTAGTTTTAGCAAATCTTTGAGCTCCTAATCTATCCAACTTGAATGAGACAACAGGTTGATTAGATTGATTATCCAGTCTGGGTTGAGCATCTATAAGATTTTCGCCGCTGAAAACAATTCTTTTATTTATTATTAATTCTTCCCCGTCTTCAGAAATTAATTTGTCGAAGCCAAATTCATTGCTTTTGTCCGAGACTAACCTAAAATGTAATTTAGCAGTTTTGCCTAGTAAAGTCTTTATACGTTCAGGGTCTTTAATTCCTGGTAATTCAACCAAAATTCTTTTCTCACCCCTTTGTAAAATTGAAGGTTCCTTAGTTCCAAGATCATCAATTCTTTTTCTAACAATTTCTATTGATTGATT
>CACJZK010000011.1 GCA_902597875.1 uncultured Pelagibacteraceae bacterium | reverse complement strand
AAAATACGAAGAAATCACTAAATAAAATCTCCTCAAATAAAATTTTGATTAGCAAATCAAAAGATTTCAAAAACTTTAAATTTGATGAAAGGCTTAATATTCCAATTAATATTAACGAACTTAATAAAAAAGCAGTTGAATTATCTGCAAGGAAGGAATTTTCTTCAAACTCCTCTATTGAAATAAAAGACTACATTTTAGATAAAAATGAAAAAAAACTAAAAAAAAATAATTCTTTCATAATTGTTACTGAAAAAGAAATTCAACTGTTAGAATTATTATTTAAAAAAAAAGATTTTTTAAAGAAAAAAATCATATTAGAGACAGTTTGGAAATATGCTTCAGATGCTGATACACACACTGTAGAAACTCACATATATCGATTGAGAAAAAAAATTATTGACGAATTTAATGATAAAAATTTTATTATCAATAGTAAAGAAGGTTATAAGATTTGAAAAAAAGAAATAAAATTGCAATTGAACTATTTACCAAAAAATATAGAAAAAGGGTTATAAAACCGAAAAAAGGCAAGGGGAGTTTTAAAAGAAAAAAAAAAATTAATTTAGTCTAGCGCCAATTTTCTGAATAATTCTCGAGGCCATCTCCGTCCCTCTTTCTAAACTTCCTTTTAATGTTAAATTATTGATTTGACCATGGAAAAATCCAGCAGCAAAAAGATCACCAGCCCCCGTTAGGTCAACAACTTTAAGATTTTTTTTGCTTTCACATTCAACAACTTCCTCATTTTTGATTGCTACTGATCCCTTTTCTCCTCTAGTGATTATAATTATTTTTTTAAGTTGTTTTGAAAATTCAACGACTTCATTAAAATTTTTGACATCTAAAAGAGACATAATCTCCTGCTCATTGGCAAATGTGATATCTAATTTATTTTTTACTAAATCTAGAAAATGTTTTTTATGTCTTTCTACACAAAATAAATCTGATAAGGACATTGAAACTTTATTTGAATATTTAATAGCTTTATCGAAAGCCTTTCTAGGTTCTCCTTCGTCCCAAAGGTAACCTTCAAGAAATAAAATTTCACTATTTCTTACAGCATTTATGTTAACGTCATTCTCATTTATTTTGCCTGCAGTTCCAAGAAAGGTGCACATTGTTCTCTCAGAGTCAGGTGTAATTAATATTAAACAAGTACCAGTCGGTAAAACTTCCTTTTTTTTCGAATAGAAGTATTTGACTTTTTCCTTTTTTAAACCTTCTTCATATTTAACACCTAATTTATCATTGCTTATTTTTCCAATAAAACCTACATCATTTCCTAATTGTGAAAGTCCAACAATTGTATTTGCTACCGAACCTCCAGAAATCGTTTCCTCAATTTTTAAATTAGTTAAAAGTCTTTTAAATTGAGTTTCATTAACTAGTTTCATAGTGCTTTTTGTTAAGTCATTGCTGGTTAAGAAGGCATCATCTACTTTACAAATGACGTCTACAATTGCATTACCTACACCTAAGATTCTCATATTAAGCTTTTTTTGTTTTAATTGGTTTTTTTCTATTTGGATAACAACTTTTACAAATTTTACAAGTTATACCGTAACATTCCCTAGCTTTACAATATTCTCTACCATACCAAATTATTTGCAAATGAAGTCTATTCCAATATTTCTTTGGAAAAACTGCTTTTAAATCTTGCTCAGTTTGAATTACATTCTTTCCATTAGTTAAACCCCATCTTTGAGCTAAGCGATGAATATGAGTGTCAACTGGAAATGCTGGATAACCAAAACCTTGAGACATGACAACACTAGCTGTTTTATGGCCTACACCTGGAAGCTGCTCTAACTCCTCGTAGGTTTTTGGAACTTTTCCTTTGTATTTTTTAACAAGAATTTTTGAGAGATAAAAAATACTTTTAGCTTTAATTCTAAAGATACCAATTTTCCTGATCAATTTTTCAATTTTTTTTCTACCCAATTTAACAAAATGTTTAGGTTGATTATATTTTGGGTAAATTTTTTTAGTCACATTATTTACGTTTATGTCAGTGCATTGAGCTGAAAGTAAAACAGAAATCAAAAGAGTAAATGTATTTTTGTAATTTAAAGGAATTGGAACTTTTGGATAGGTATGATTTAAAATCTTAATAATATTTTTAGACTTTTCTTTATTATTCACTTACAGGAATTTACTTAAAGTTCAAAACGTTTCTCATCGAATATAGGCCAGGTTTTTTGTTTGTTATCCATCTTGCTGCTGTTAATGCACCTTCAGCAAAAAGTGCCCTGTCAAATGCTTCATGATTTAAAGTAACTATTTCTTTTCCGCTAGAGAAAGAAACCTCATGTTTGCCTACGACAGATCCTTTTCTTAACGAATTAAAATTAATTTTTTTTCCATACGGAAAAGATTTATTATTTAGATATTTTTTACCCATCAATTTATACAAATTTTTTTTTTTCCCTACAGCTATACCTTTTCCAAGCATTAATGCTGTTCCTGAAGGATAATCTTTTTTTTGTTTGTGGTGAATTTCAGAAATTTTACTTTGAAAATTATTATTTAATGATCTTGAAGTTATTTCAGTTAAGTACATCAAAAGATTTACTCCTAAACTCATATTACCTGCTTTAAGAATTGGTATTTTTTTTGAATACTTTTTTATTTGGTTTTCTTCTCTTTTAGAGAAGCCTGTAGTTCCTATAATTACTTTCTTTTTTAATTTACTAGCAATTTTTAAAATCTCTAAAGTGCTTTTAGGTAATGTAAAGTCTATGATGATGTTTGCATTTTTAAACGCTTTTTTAGAATTAACTTGGGGTTTCAACCCAGCTATTTTTTTTGATAATTCTTTTTTTTCTGTAATTGAAACTATCTTAAAATTTTTTATTTTTTTAGCAGAATTTATTATCTGCTTTCCCATTCTTCCTGAACAGCCAGTTATACTTAGTTTAATTTTTTTCATTCCTCTAATTTTTTCTAGGATCTCTAATCTTTTTTAATTTTTCTGAAATACCTGATATTTTTAGAGTCATATAAATAATATAAACAATACTGAAACCTAAAGCCATTGTGGATAAAACAGTATAAATAGCTGAAAGAAATCTTTCTTGGAACCAATTTTCTACCCCCGAACTAGAATGATATAAAATATTCCAAAAAAGAATAAACACTATTTCATAAATAATAATTAGTCTAAACATTTGATTAATTTTTCCAAAATTTTTTAGCTTTTTCAAAAAACGATTTTATCATCGGATTTGGTTTATCATCCTCTATTTTCTTAAACTCCTCTAAAATTTCTTTTTGTCTTTTGGACAATGATACAGGAACCTCCGTAACAATTCTAATATATAAATCACCAAATGTGCTTCTTCTTAGGATTGGCATACCTTTCCCTCTTAATCTAAGTTGTTTTCCGTGCTGAGTTCCTGAAGGTATCTTAATTTTAGACTTTCCTCCGTCTATAGATGGCACCTCAACAGTTGTTCCAAGTGCTGCATCAGAAAACGTTATTGGTAATTCGTAATACAAATTTTCCTCAGATCTTTTAAATATGTTGTGATTATCAACAGATATAAATAAATATAAGTCTCCAGATGTCGCACCTTTTGTTCCAGCTTCACCCTTACCTGATAATCTTATTCTTGTTCCATCATCCACACCTTTAGGAATTCTAACAGATACATTTTCCGTCCCTTGGATTTTGCCATTTCCATTGCAGTCATTGCAAGGCTTACTGATAGTTTCGCCGTAACCGCTACAATTATGACAAGTTTGTTGAATAGTAAAAAAACCTTGGTTAGTTCTTATTTTACCTTTTCCATTACAATAAGAACATGTAATTGGTTTTGACCCTTTAGCTGCCCCACTCCCAGTACAATCTTTACATTTTTTATATGTTGTGTACTTAACTTTTTTTTCTAGCCCTTTGTATGCATCCTCTAGAGAAATATTAACGTCGTATCTTAGATCATTACCCCTATTATTGTATCTTCTTGAAGACGAGCCAAAACCTTCACCAAAGTTATCTCCAAAAAAATCTTCAAAAATATCTGAAAATGATGAAGAAAAATCAAAGTTACTAAAACCTTGACCTCCTCCGGCACCCTCAAAAGCTGCGTGACCAAATTGATCGTAATTAGCTTTTCTTTTTTCGTCTGATAAAACGTGATAAGCCTCGCTAGCTTCTTTAAATTTTTCTTCAGATTTTTTATCGCCTTTAGTTTTATCTGGATGATATTTAAGTGCTAATTTTCTGTATGCTCTTTTGATATCTTCTTTTGTAGAGGTTTTTCCAACACCTAAGACATCATAATAATCTCTCTTTGCCACAGGATGTATCTCCTTTATTATATCTTAGGCGCTTTTTTCTTTGTCTTCTTTTACGTCTTCGAAGTCGGCATCGACAACATTTTCTTTTCCTTTGTCATCACCTTTAGTTTTTTTATCATTATCTGGTTTATTAGGTTGTGATTTTTGTTGGCTTTTATAAACAGCTTCACCTAACTTCATAGAAACTTGGATTAGATTCTGAGTTTTCTTTTTTACTTCCTCTGTATCTGTCCCTTTAAGAGCATTTCTTAGTTCAGATATTCCTGTTTCTATAGCTTTCTTTTCATCAACAGAAATTTTATCTCCATGTTCTTTTAAGCTCTTTTCAGTAGTATGAATGATGCTATCAGCTTGATTTCTTGCATCAACAGTCTCTCTTTTCTTTTTATCAGCATCTTTGTTAGCTTCAGCTTCTTTAACCATTTTTTTAATTTCATCGTCAGACAAACCTCCAGATGCTTGAATTTGAATTTTTTGCTCCTTGCCAGTACCTTTATCTTTTGCAGAAACATTTACTATTCCGTTTGCATCTATATCAAAAGTTACTTCGATTTGTGGTACTCCTCTAGGCGCATTTGGTATTCCAACTAATTCGAAGTTTCCTAAAATTTTATTGTCAGCCGCCATTTCTCTTTCACCTTGTAGAACTCTTATAGATACTGCAGGCTGGTTGTCTTCCGCTGTTGAGAAAACCTGACTTTTTTTTGTTGGTATTGTAGTGTTTTTATCTATTAATTTGGTCGATACTCCACCTAAAGTTTCTATACCTAAAGACAAAGGTGTAACATCTAATAAAAGCACATCTTTAACGTCCCCTTGTAACACCCCTGCTTGAATAGCGGCTCCCATAGCTACCACTTCATCTGGATTTACACTTTTGTTTGGTTCTTTGCTAAAAAAGTTCTTAACTGTCTCTATAATTTTAGGCATTCTAGTCATGCCCCCTACTAAAACTACCTCATTTATCTCAGCCGCTGAAAATCCTGAGTCTTTTAAAGCAGTTTTGCACGGAGCTAAAGTTTTTTCTATAAGAGTCTCGACCAAAGCCTCTAATTTTGCTCTAGTAAATTTTAAATTTACATGTTTAGGCCCAGTTTTATCTGCAGTTATAAATGGTAGATTAATTTCTGTTTGAGTTGCTGAAGACAATTCTATTTTAGCTTTTTCTGCAGCTTCTTTAAGTCTTTGTAAAGCAAGTTTATCATTTCTTAGATCTATTCCATTATCTTTTTTAAATTCATTTATTAAATACTTTACAATTTCGTCATCAAAATCTTCTCCTCCTAAAAAAGTATCACCGTTTGTAGATTTAACTTCAAATACTCCATCGCCAATTTCTAAAATCGAAACATCAAATGTACCTCCACCTAAATCATAGACAGCAATTTTTTTTCCACCTTTTTTGTCTAAACCATATGCCAATGATGCAGCAGTTGGCTCATTAATTATTCTTAAAACTTCTAAACCAGCAATTTTTCCAGCATCTTTTGTTGCTTGTCTTTGAGCATCATTAAAATAAGCAGGGACAGTTATAACTGCCTTGGTAACAGCTTGGCCCAAATATTTCTCCGCGGTTTCTTTCATCTTTTGTAAAATAAAAGCTGATATTTGTGATGGAGAATATTTTTTTCCTTTACCCTCGACCCAGGCTTCGCCTTTTTCTGATCTAACAATTTTGTACGGAACTCTATCAATATCTTTTTTTACGGAACTGTCTTCAAACGTTCTTCCTATTAACCTCTTAGTGGCAAAAATGGTATTTTCTGGATTAGTTACAGCCTGTCTTTTTGCAGGTTGGCCAATTAACTTTTCATCTTTATCTAAGAAGGCCACAACCGAAGGTGTAGTTCTTGTTCCTTCAGCATTTTCCAAAACTTTTGCTTGCGAGCCCTCCATGACCGCTACGCATGAATTTGTTGTTCCTAAATCAATTCCAATTACTCTACTCATAATTATTTTCTTTCCTTTTGTATGCTTGTTATATGGGTGTCTTTTTTATTTCTACAAGTCATTAATTCTCGATTTTTAGTCTATTTTCTTATCATCTACTGTCTTTTTCTTTGAAACCGCAACAAATGAAGGTCTTAGAAGCCTTTTTCCGAACATGTATCCAGGCTGCATCTCTTGCATAACTGTTCCTGGTTTTTCATCATTATTTTCTACCTCAAGCATAGCTTGATGTAAATTAGGATCAAATTTTTCCTTCAAACATTTTATCTTTTTAATTCCATTTTTTTCAAAAATTGAGATTAAGTCTTTTTCAATTATTTCTATATTTTTAAGAAATTTTTCTAGTTCTTTACTTTTTTTTAAAACCTCGTCATTTTTAATAGATGTTTGGGCTCGCTGTAAGTTGTCTAGTAAAGTTAAAATTTCTCTAGCAAAATTGAAGCCTCCATATTCAAAAGCTTCTTTAGTCTCTTTTTCAAACCTCCTTCTTTGATTTTCAAGCTCGGCAAGAGTTCTTAATAATTTTTCCTCAGTATTTTTTAATTTCTCTTCAGCCGTTTGATCTTTTTTTGCCTCGTTTTCCTCTTTTTTCTTGCTTTCCGCTGAAAGATGAGTTTTTTTTAATTTGTCATCGAGGTTTTTTTTATCGTCCTTAGTTTCCATAATTGTTATATAGGAATAAAAAATTTAATTACTAGATTAGCATGAAAAAAATTAGAACTATTTTGATAGGCACTCATAATGATGGAAAATTCAAAGAACTAAGCTATTTATTACCGAAAAATCTAAAAAAAATATCACCAAAAAAATTAAGAATAAAATCACCAGCGGAAACAGGGAAAAGTTTTTTAGCAAATTCCAAACTAAAGGCTAGCTATTTTTATAAGAATTCAGGAATCCCTTCAATTTCCGATGATTCTGGTTTATCCATTAGTTGTTTGAAAGGAAGACCAGGTATCTACTCAGCTCGATGGGCTAAGAAATATGGCAGCTTTAAAAACGCCATGAAAAAAATTATTTTTATGGTTAATAAAAAAAATTATAAAAAAAAACTTAAGAACACTAAAGCTACCTTTATTTGTTCTTTAGCAGTTCGTTTATCAAAAAAAAAAATTGTTAGCTCTATTGGTAAAATAGAAGGAAATATATCAAATAAAATATTAGGAAAAAAAGGTTTTGGATATGATCCAATTTTTGTTCCAAAAAGTCATGAAATTACATTTGGCCAAATGCAAAAGAAAAAAAAAATTTTAATTGATCACAGATTTATTGCTTATAGAAAATTAAAAAAAAAAATCAATATTTTTTGAACTTTCCATTTTCAGTCTTATAGATACTTAATTCTTGAGAAACTTTGTCGTTTGAAAATCTAAAATTTCCTATTTTTCCTTTAATTTTTCCTTTAATAAAAAAATCATTAATTGATTTTATGCCTTTGTTCTCTTTCCAAACGTAGTAAATTAAACCTAAAGCATCATAAGCTAAAATTGTAATTTCATCAGGTTGTTGTATGAAATGTTTCATATAATCTTTATTATATTTATTAAAATTTTCTTGATTTATTGAGGGGTAGTAAAGATTTTTTACGGAGTTTTCGAAAAATATACTTTTATCAAACCATTGATTAACAGTTGTAAACAACACATCCTCATCATTTACATCTACAAAAGCTAAAGAAGCCAAAACACTTTTTAAACTATTTCCGAAGTCAATGATAATAATAGAGTCGAAATTTACTTCTCCAAGAGTATATCTTTGTTCTAACTTGTTTAACTCATTTATAGATTGTGCGTCGTCCTTTTGTTCAAGAATTTTTTTTCTAATCTCCAAATTTCTTTTTCTCTGAGGATAATTTGTAAGTTTCTCGATTTCACCTGTCAAAATTTTTGGATCTGGGCTGTATTTAAATATTTTATAATTTTTTAAATTAATATCTTTAATTTGATTCTCAATAAGATTTGAGTACTGATTTTTTGGGTACATAATAATTGTTTTCTTTTTCTTTTGTTTAGTAATAAGTTTTTCTAGCGCATCAATCTGTGAGTCTAAACTTATTCCAATACTAATTATATTTTCTTTAATATTAGGTTGCTTATTTGACAGAGAAATAAAAATGGTATCTTTATATTTTTTTAATTCATCAAAATTATTAGAGTCTACTGGCCCTATAATTACCTTGGCACCTGAGTCTATAATTTCTTCTATCGCTTTATTTAGTTGTGCTTTATCATTTGAATTTGTATTTCTTGGAATTATTACAATTTTATTATCTCCGATTTCGTTGAGCGCTAGTTGAGTTGAGAAAAGCAGAGATTCACCCAAATTTTTGTATTCTCCAGAAAAAGGAGCTAATAAACCAATTTTAATCTTTGTTTGATCCGCTAATAAATTGGCATTAAAAAAAATTAATATATAAGATAAAAAAGTAATTAAAATTTTAATCATTAAAATGAATTCTTATAAACCAGGTTTATATATTGTTTCAACCCCAATAGGTAATTTAGGAGATGTAACATTAAGATCATTAGATATTTTAAAAAAATCAGACATTATTTTATGCGAAGACACAAGAAGATCATTAAAACTACTTAATCATTATAAAATTAAAAAAAAACTAGTTTCTTATCATAAATTTAATGAAAAAAAGGAACTAGGAAGGATTATTCAATATTTAAATGAGGGCAAAATTTTGTCCTTAATATCAGATGCTGGAACACCAGTTTTATCGGACCCTGGTAACATTTTGATACAAGAATGTATTAATAAAAAGATTGAAATTTTTCCAATCCCAGGACCTTCTTCGATCACAGCCTCCTTAAGTGTGAGTGGATTTGATGATAAATTTATATTTTACGGGTTCTTACCAAAAAAAGAAAAAGAGCTCAAAAAAACTCTTTCAAATCTTAAAGGTCTAAATTATTCAATTGTGTTTTTTGTTCCAAATTTAAAAATCAATTTTTATTTAAAGCAATTTAAAAATTTCTTTTCTGGAAGGAACATTTTTCTAGCCAGAGAAGTAACTAAAATTCATGAAACATTTTATAGAGGCAGTATAGATAACTTTAAGTTGTTCCCTTATCCACCTAAAGGAGAACTAACCGTTGTAATTTCTAAAAAATATAATAAAAAAGAACTAGAAATTGATTCTGAGATTAAAAAGCAAGCTATGAAATATCTTAAAAAATATAGTTTAAAAGATGTAGTAGATTTAATTTCAAAAAAAGAAAAGATTTCTAAAAATAAAATTTATAATATTTGTCTTAGCATAAAAAATGAAAAAAATTTTTAGTTTATTAATTATTTTTCTATTTTTGATTTCGTGTTCTGGTAAAAATTTAGGTAGTTTTGGAAGAGGTGTAGATATCACATTTGATCCTAGAACTGTAGGCATGCAAATCGATGATACTATAATGCAAAAAAACCTAATAGCCAGACTTGCTCTTACTGACAAAAAATATTTTTTATCAATACAAGTAGAAGTTTTGGACGGAAGAATATTTGTCACTGGAAAAGTAAACGAACCAGAAGAAAAAATTAAAATTACCAAATTATCTTGGGAGACAAAAGGAGTAAGATCGGTAAAAAATGCAATTGAAATCAAAGGAAAAAGTAATTTCAAAAGTACAGCTGCAGATATTTTAATTACATCTCAATTAAGGTCCGCAATTATATTTAATAAAAAGATTAAATCCTCTAATTATACTCTGGAAACAATTAATAAAAAAATTTATATTTTTGGTATAGCTTTTGATGAAGATGAAAAAAAAGAAGTTATCAAAGAAGCCAAGGAAATTTATGATGTTAAAGAAGTTGTTCCAACAATTTATCTAGTATCCGAATTAAGTCGTAATAAAAATTAGTTCTTTTCATATTTTATAACATCTGAAGAGTAAGCTGCTACGGATGCTAAGTTTAAAATATCTGAGGTAGACGACCTCAATGGAGCTACTTCAATCGGAAGATCCAAACCAATTAGCAGAGGCCCAATAAGTTTTGCATCTCCAAAAGATTTCATTAATTTTGTAGATATTGCTGCGCTATGAAGGGCAGGCATGATTAGTATATTTGCATTACCCACAATTTTAGAAAAAGGATAAATCTCTTTATACATTGGATTTAAAGCAACATCAGGCTGCATTTCTCCATCAAAGTTGAAATTAACTTTCTCTTTTTTTAAAATTTCAATTGCTTTTCTAACATGTTCTGTGTTTCTAGAAATTGGTTTTCCAAATGTAGAATGAGAAAGAAATGCAACTTTTGGATCAAAGCCAAACAATCTTGCAACCCTCACACACGATTTAGATACAGCAACCAGTCTTTCAGCAGAAGGAAAATCTTTTACGTTTGTATCTGCTACTAAGACAGTTTTTCCTTTAAAAACTATCATTGTCATACCAAAGATTGGTTCGCCCTTTCTAGGGTTACAAACCGTTTTAAGCTTTTCGATAGATGCAGAATAATGTCGAATATTTCCAGTCACCATTGCGTCTGCGTCTTTACAAGCAACCATAGAAGATCCAAAAATCACTCGATCATTTCTAACCAATCTGTCAACATCTCTCTCTAACTGTCCAGTTCTTTGGAGTTTTTGGTAAAGAAATTTTACGTAGCGCTCTCTTTTTTCTTTGTCTGTAGAATTTATTATTTCAATTTTATAATTTTTATCTAATCCAATTTTTTCCAAAGTTTCTCTTACCCTTTTTTCACTTCCGACAACTATTGGTTTACCAAGATTATTTTTACCAAATTCAATTGCAGCTTTTAGCATATTTTTATCCTCCCCTTCGGCAAAAACTACAGTCTTTGGTTTTTTTCGTACATAAGCGTTAATCCCCTGCATAATGGACATAGAGGGATCCAGTCTATAACTTAGTTGCTCTTTGTAATTTTCAAAATCTTTAATTTTAATTCTTGCTACACCAGATTTAATTGCAGCTTTAGCTACAGCAGCAGGAATAATCCTAATCAATCTAGGATCGAAAGTAGAAGGAATAATATATTCTCTTCCATATTTTGGTCTTTCACCTCCATATGCAGAAACAACTTCATCTGGAACCTCCTCTCTCGCAAGCAAAGCTATGGCTTTGGCTGCAGCCATTTTCATTTCTTCATTTATTTCTTTAGCTCTAACATCAAGCGCCCCTCTAAATATATATGGAAATCCTATCAAATTATTTACTTGATTAGGATAATCAGATCTTCCAGTGGCTACTATAGCATCAGATCTAATCTCATGAATTATTTCTGGCTTAATTTCTGGGTCTGGATTAGCACATGCAAAAATTATTGGATTTTTTTCCATGGACTTAACCATGTCAACTGAAACGACATCTTTTGCAGACAAGCCTAAAAATATGTCAGCATTTTTCATAGCATCTTTTAAATTTCTAAATTTTGTATCAGTTGCAAAAGCAGACTTAAATTTATCTACTTTGTCTCTTCCTTTGTAGATAACGCCTTTCCTGTCACACATAATAAGGTTACCTGGTTTGACTCCAAGTGTTTTAAATAGATTCGCGCAAGCTATAGCAGAAGCTCCAGCTCCATTTATTACAACCTTTACTTTGTCAATTTTTTTTCCAGAAATATCTAAAGCATTAATTAGAGCAGCTGTTGTGATTATAGCAGTACCATGTTGGTCGTCATGAAATATTGGAATATCCAGTTGTTCTTTTAATTTTTTTTCAATTATAAAACAATTTGGAGCTGCTATATCTTCAAGATTAATTCCTCCAAAAGTTCCAGAAATATTTTTTATTGTATTAATTATCTCGTCAGGGTCATTACTGTTTACCTCAATGTCAATTGAGTCTATGTCAGCAAATCTTTTAAATAAAACTGCCTTTCCTTCCATAACTGGTTTTGATGCTAATGATCCAAGATTACCCAAACCTAAAATTGCTGAACCATTGCTAATAACTGCTACTAAATTTCCTTTGCTGGTATAATCATAGGCCAAGTCAGGATTCTTTGCTATTTCCTTAACTGGGGCAGCAACACCAGGCGAATAAGCTAATGATAAGTCCCTTTTAGTTGTTAAAGGTTTTGAAGAATTGACCTCAATTTTGCCAGACTTTCCTTTAGTATGAAAATTAAGAGCTTCTTTATCTGTATAATGATCAATTTTAGATTTTTTTGTCATTGATTTTTGAGTATGTAATATAAATGAGATTTTATCACTATTAATTTTGACTTAATTATGAATTTACTGTCATCCACATATATATTTAGTTTTTATACCTTAATTAGCAGGGTTTTAGGTTACGTCAGGGATATATTGATAGCTATTTTTCTAGGAGCAACAGTTTATGCCGATGCTTTTTTTGTTGCTTTTAGAATTCCAAATACTTTTAGAAGACTATTCGCAGAAGGGACTTTTAACGCAGCTTTTATTCCAAGCTACACTCAAGAAAAGACAAAAAGCAAACTGAAAGGTAAAATTTTTGCTGACGACGTTCTTTCTTTATTAATTTTTATATTGCTTGGAATTATTTTTACTGTTGAAATATTTACACCATTCATTGTTTATTTAATTGCTCCAGGATTTTATGAGAACACTGAAAAATTTCAATTTGCAATTGAACTTACTAGAATAACATTTCCTTTTTTGCTTTTTATAAGTTTATCCTCTTTTTTTTCAGGTGTCCTAAATTCAAATAATAAATTTGCAGCAGCTGCTGCTGCCCCAATAATTTTAAATATTATTTTAATTTTAGCTCTTTTAATTTCATTTATTTTAGATTTAAATTATGCAGTAAACTTATCTTATGGGGTTACTTTTTCAGGGATAATACAGTTAATATTTCTTATCATATTTAGTAGAAAATTTTATAAGCCTTCTATTATTTTTAAAAAAAAAATTAAAGCAAATGTAAAATTTTTTTTAAAAAAACTTTTACCTAGTATTTTTTCCTCTGGCGTCACTCAAATTAATATTTTAGTTGGAACAATTATTGCGTCGTTTGAGGCAGGAGCAGTTTCTTATCTTTATTATGCCGACAGAATTTATCAAATAAATTTAGCAATTGCAGGAATTGCGGTAGGTACAGTATCTTTACCAGCATTATCTAAAAGTCTAAAAATTGGAAAAATTAATCAAGCTACGAGCATACAAAACAAATCTATTCAATTATGTTTTTTATTTTCGCTTCCAGCTTGTGCTGGTTTAATACTAGCTTCTGACCAAATCGTTAATGCTCTTTTTGGATATGGTTCTTTTGCCAATGAAGACGTTGTATCAACAGGTCTTGCTTTAAAGTATTTTGGTTTTGGGGTTCCTGCATTTGCATTAATTAAAATACTCTCAAATTTTTTCTTTGCGAGAGATAATACAAAAACTCCATTTTATTTATCTCTTTTAAGTGTAATTTTAAACATCCTAATAAGTGTGACTTATTTTAGAGATGTGGGTTTTGTTATTATCCCAATAGCTACATCTATTTCAACCTGGGTCAGTGTAATAGTTTATTTAATTTTATTAAATAAATCTAAATTTTTAATTTTTAAAAATTTACCTTCTATTAATATTTTAAAAATTATTTTTTCCACAATTATGATGTCAGCTGCCTTATTTTATGGGTTAGATTTATTTGAGGATAAACTAATTTATAGTAATAATTATAAGTCCATTTACTTATTAATTATGGTAAGTTTGGCAGCAATAATTTATTTAATATCTTGTCATTTTTTTGGTTTGTTAAAAACAATAAATTACAAGGCAAATTAATATGAGTGATAAAAAAAAATTGGTTTTTTCTGGAGTTCAGCCAACAGGCAACTTGCATTTAGGTAATTTGTTAGGTGCAATTAAGAATTTTGTTTCTCTTCAAAAAGAGATGGAATGCATTTATTGTGTTGTTGATTTGCATGCAATTACAGTTATGCAGGATCCTAAAAAGTTAAAAGAAAATATACTTGAAACTACAGCAAGTTTCTTGGCCTCTGGATTAGACTCAGATAAAAGCATTATTTTTAATCAATCTTCAGTGAGCGGTCATGCTGAATTAGCTTGGATTCTTAATTGTGTTGCTAGATTAGGATGGTTAAACAGAATGACACAATTTAAAGACAAAGCTGGCTCAGACAAAGAGAAAGCTAGCGTTGGTCTTTATATTTACCCAAATTTAATGGCCGCTGACATACTTTTATACAAGGCTACGCATGTTCCTGTCGGAGCCGATCAAAAACAACACTTGGAACTTTGTAGAGATATAGCCCAAAAATTTAATAATGATTTTTCTTGCGAGAATTTTTTCCCTTTGCCAGAACCTTTAATTCAAAAAAATATTTCGAGGGTAATGAGTTTAAGGGATGGAACAAAAAAAATGAGTAAATCAGAGGACTCGGATTACTCAAGAATTAATCTTAAAGATACAGCTGATGAAATTTCGAAAAAAGTTAAAAAAGCAAAAACAGATTCCTTGCCCATACCTGAAACTGAGAAGGAATTAGAAAAAAGATTAGAAGCATTAAACTTGCTTAACATCTACTCTGAAATTACTAATAAATCTTTAAAGGAAGTTTTAAAAGAAATGAGCGGAAAAGATTTTTCTTATTTTAAGAATAAACTTTCAGAAGTTTTAGTAGACTCAGTGTGTCCTATAGGAAAAAAAATAAAGGAATTAATGAGCGACAAAGTGTACCTCCAGAAAGTTCTAATAAAAGGCAAAGAAAAAGCATCAAAAAAGGCTGAGGAAAACTTAAAAAAGATTCGTGAAATAGTTGGATTATTGTAATATATTCCAATTGATATGATACACACAGAAAACACGCCAAATCCTGACTCACTTAAGTTTTTGTCTGAAAAAACGATTTCCTCAGTAGGGACAGAAGAATTTCAAAAAAAAGATAAAAATAAGATTGATAATTTGTTTATAAAAAATCTTCTTAGCTTGAATGGAGTAGAACTAATTTTACTTTCAGACACGTTTCTAACAGTAAAAAAAACAAATGATGTTTCTTGGGACACTCTAAAACCTACAGTTATTTCACATATTAATGATTATTTTGAAAAAAATAATGAGCCTATATTAAATAAAAAATTTAAGGAAAAAGAATCGACAGAAGATGCAAATGAAATTGTAAAAAAAATAAAAGAGGTCTTAGATAAAAAAATAAGACCTGCTGTAGCAAGAGATGGGGGAGATATTAAATTTAAATCTTTTAAGAATGGAGTTGTAAGTGTTGAACTTCAAGGAAGCTGTTCTGGTTGTCCAAGTTCACTAATGACATTAAAACAAGGAGTACAAAATTTACTTTGCCATTATGTAAAAGAAGTAAAGTCTGTAGAAGCAAATTAAATGAAGAAAAACTTATCTTATAGAGAAAAACTTTTAGAACTCGGGACTATATATAAAGTTGCTGAGATCAAAACTTACGCTAAAAATAAAAAATATTTAACAACACCTCAGTTAGAGCTAATTTTAAAAAAAAATAAAGTACCAATACCCACTGAAATAAATAAAAGTTTATTAGAAATACAAGTAAAAAAAATATCAAAACCGGTCTACTCAACAGGAAATAAAATAAACGAATTTTTTTCCAACATAATTAAAAATATTGCTGGTTTTTTCTCTTTATTACAAAAAAGTATAGTAAATCTTCTATTAGGAATTTTTAATGCAATCAAAAATGTTTTGTCATTTATAAGTAAAGGAACGGTAAACTCACTAAATTGGATTTACAATTTTAAATCTCAAGATAAAAGAGGTTACAAAATTGTAACTGCAGGTTTGTCTTTATCTTTTTTGGTTCTGACTGTTATTGCAGGCTTTAGTGTTTACGATGTAATTAAAGAAACCAGCTTAGATAGACAGTTTGTTGAAAAAAAATTAGAAAATGTTGAAGTTAAGGAAAAAGCCAAACCTAAAAAAACTAAAGAGGCTAAAGTAACTCCAAAGCAAAAAACAAAAGAACAAAAAAAAGAAATTGCTAAAATTCCAGAAAAAAAACAAAAAACAAAAAATAAAAAGTCTGACGAAGTTAGAGAGTTTGTTTTACCTAATCTTAATTTAAAAACCGAAACAGTGCTAAGCTTGTTTAATGACGTGCAATACGATCTTAAAAAAGTTAGATATGAAAAAACAGTCAGACCAATTTATTTTACACAATTCCCAAAAGATTTAGATGAAATTTTAGATACAAAACTTAAAAAAGATACTTTTATTAAAATAGTTTTACCATTAGTTGTTGCTGAAAATCAAAAGATTTTAAACGATAGAAAAAAATTTAAAAAAATTACGAGAAAAAAAGATGCTGCTAGAAGCAAAAAAGAAAAGTTGTGGTTAGATACAAAACTTAAAGAATACAAAGTTAAGAAAAAAGATATTACAGAACTTAATAAGAGAATGGATATAATACCTATATCTATAGCACTAGCCCAAGCTGCTAAGGAAAGTGGATGGGGTACATCAAGATTTGCTCTTGAAGGAAACGCTATATTTGGTCAGTGGACTTGGACTGGTACAGGAATAGCTCCATTAGATAGAAGCAAAGAACAAAACCATAGAATTTTAAGATTTCCAATTTTAAGAGCATCTGTAAAAGCTTACAAAAATAATCTAAATACCCACAAGGGATATAAATCATTTAGAGAAAAAAGATTTTCTTTAAGAAGTAAAAATAAATTAATTTCTGGCCCTAAATTAATACACACTTTGGATAATTATGCTGAAACAGGCAAAGAATACACTAAAACACTAGGTAAGATTATAGATCAAAATTCATTAACTGATTTTGAAAATGTTAAATTAGCTAATTCTGTTGTTAAAAAAGAGTTAGATTTATAAGAATTATTTTTCTGCAATAACGAACTGCATACCCAACCATCTCCAAAGACCGTTATCTTCTCTTAAAGAACAATTAATTCTTCCTCTTTCAGTTGTAAATTTGCCTTTAAGCTTAATTTCTATTTTGTTGTAATCTTTAAAAATTATTTCAGACTTATTCCATTTGTTCTCTTCATTTGAATAACAATTTATTAATTTAATATTTTTCATATCTTCAAAAAATTCAATTGATACTTCGGGAGGATTGTTTTTATTAAAAATATATTTTTCATCTGGAGTTATCTTTTTAAATTTAAATGGTAGAGTGTTTAATATTGTTTTAAACCTTTTTATTTCTCCATATTTTTCATTAATAGGAAATCTTGGTAGTTCCAATAAGTCTTTAGTATCATCCACAACACCTGAATGTTGACCGAAAGCAAATCTAAATTTTAGATTATGTACTATTTCTTTTAGTTGAAGACTATATTCACCAAAAGGATAAGAAAAGAAATGAGAATTATATCCCATTTCATTTTTAAAAATTGATATTGATTTTTTTAAATCTTTAACAATTTCATTTTTACTTTCATCAATTAAATATTCATGGCTGTGACTATGATTTCCAATATGAACAAAATCTTTTTTAGCTATTTCGTTAATTTGATCCCATGTCATGTATCCGTTTTTACCTACTTCTCTTGTGCTGACAAATAAAATAAAAGGGATTTTTTTTGACTCCAAGATAGGCCAGGCATTTTTATAAAAAGACAAAAAACCATCATCAATTGTTAAAAGAACTTTTTTATTTGTTTTATTTTTTAGCTCTAATTCAAATTTATCTGGATCTACAAAACTAAAACCCTCTTTATTAATTAAATCTAAATGAACCTTAAAGTCTTTTATCCTTATATTTGTTGAAGGATATTTGTTTTCTTCAAATCGATGATACATTAGTGTAATTATCCCATAATCATCAATATTATATGATGAAGGATATGTTTTATGAGGATAAGATAAAAAAACTACAAAAAACAAAATGATTAAAGATTTTTTAATAATTAATTGCACAGGCAAAAATGATTCAATTGGATTAAAATTAGATAATAATTTTTTTATTGAGAAATTACAAACAAATATTAAAAATAATGAATTGCTTGTTGACAAAATATTTAATCTTCTTCAAAAAAAAAAGGCAAAAGTTAACAATAGTTTCTCAGTAATAGTTAATATAGGACCAGGGAGCTTTTCGACCCTTAGAACCTCTTTAGCTATTGCAAAAGGAATTAAAATTTCAAAAGGATCATGTATTTATGGATATAAAAATTCTATTTTGAAGGAATTTAACTTGAAAAATATTGAATTTTTAATAAAAAATAATTTATTAGAAAATAAATTGATTAAACCACAGTATTTAAGTTAAATTAATAATATTATGAGTTATATTGAAGAGAAGTGTAAAGCAAAAGGAGTCAGGCTGACTGAACAAAGGCGTATAATAGCTAAAGTCATGTCAGATTCAAAAGAAACTTATGGATCAAAAGACCATCCAGACGTTGATGAACTTCATAAAAGAGTATCTCTTTTAGATAAAAATATTAGTATTGCAACAGTATATAGAACAGTTAAACTTTTTGAGGAAGCTGGAATCATAGAGCGTCACGATTTTAAAGAAGGAAAAGCAAGATACGAACCTTTAACAGATGAACATCATGATCATCTAATAGACGTGAATACGGGTGAAATAGTTGAATTTGTCGACAAAGATATAGAAGTGTTACAAAAAAAAATTGCTGAAAAACTTGGATACAAATTAGTAGATCACAAGCTAGAATTATATGCTTCAAAAATAAAAAAGAATTAATATTTTGCCAAAAAAAATTTTTATCAAAACTTTTGGATGTCAAATGAACGAATACGATAGTGATCGTATTTTAGATATAGCAAACGAGGCAGGATATACTCCTACAAATAATTTATTAGAAACTGACTGTTACGTACTCAACACTTGCCACATAAGAGAAAAAGCCACAGAAAAAGTTTATGATGATATAGGAAGAATAAAAAAAAAGTTTAGAAATCAAAAAAAACCAATATTATTAGTTACGGGATGTGTTGCACAAGCAGAAAGTGATGAGATGATAAAAAGAAGTAATTATATTGATGGTGTTATCGGTCCGCAGTCATATCATTTATTACCAGAAATTATAAAAAAGATAGAAAACAAAAATAAAATTAATCTTACTGAATTTGATACTATAGATAAGTTTGATAAATTAAACACAATTCGAAATAGCAACTCAAAAGTATCAACTTTTTTAACAATACAAGAGGGATGTGACAAATTTTGTAATTTTTGTGTAGTTCCCTATACAAGAGGACCTGAGTTCTCCAGACCAATTTTTGAGATTTTATCTGAAGCAAAGCAACTCATTGAGAATGGATCGAAAGAAATTATATTATTAGGTCAGAATGTTAACGCATATCATTACAAAAATTATAAACTATCTAATTTAATTCATGAATTAAATAATTTAAAAGGATTAGAACGTATAAGATTTACAACTTCTCACCCAAAAGACATGACAGATGATTTAATCGAAACTTATTCCACTTGCAATAAATTGATGCCATCATTACATCTACCAGTCCAAAGTGGTTCATCTAAAATATTGAAGTTAATGAATAGAAAACACAATATAAATGATTACTTATATATTATAGAGAAATTAAAAAGAAAAAATCCTTTAATAAAATTTACAAGTGATTTTATAATTGGTTATCCAGGAGAAAATCAGAGTGATTTTAATAGCACCATAGATCTTATAAAAAAAATAAAATTTATAAATTCTTACTCTTTTATATTTAGTTCTAGACCTGGAACCCCAGCCTCAAACCTTAAATCAGAACAAATAGAAATTTTAAAAGAGAGGTTAAAAATCTTCCAAAAAGAGAGTGATAAAATAAAAATTAATTATAGAAATCATCTTGTAAATAAAAATTCTCAAGTATTATTTGAAAACAAATTAGAAAATCAAGAAAAATATTTTGGAAGAAACGAATATGGTGATCCTGTTATAGTAGAGAGTAAAACCGATCTAACAGGAAAAATTCTGAAAGTTAAAATTAATCACTTTAATAAAAATTCTCTTTTTGGCGAAATTGAAAATAATAATAAAAGGGATTTTGCTGCTTAAATATGTCAGAAATTAGCAAATTAAACCAAAGCTTTGCATCAAAAAAAATAGATAATGAAACACTAAATGTTCAGATATTCAAAAATGATATTTTGATGGCTTTGGTAGGTGAGTTCAACTCTAATTTACTTGAACTTGAAAAACTGACAAGAACTACTATTTTCTTTAGGGGCAATTCAATTACAATAAAAGGAGATTCTGACAACATAAATAAAGTTTTTGATGCAATAAAATTTTTAATTAATAAATTTATTTTAACAAATTTAATAGAAAAAAATGATATAATTCTTTCTGTGAAAAAAAATACAATTGATAATAAAAATTCCAATATTCAATCTTTAGATCAATTAATCAAAACTCCAAGAAGATCAGTTATTGCTAGATCCGAAAAACAGTCTCAATATATTAAGGCACTTAAGGAAAATGACATTATATTAGCTCTAGGACCAGCTGGGACAGGAAAAAGTTTTTTAGCCGTTTCTGTTGCAATTACTATGTTAATGGAAAAAAAAGTAGAAAGAGTAATTTTATCTAGGCCAGCAGTAGAAGCTGGTGAAAAGTTAGGATTTTTGCCTGGTGACATGAAAGATAAAGTGGACCCTTATTTAAGACCTCTTTACGATGCTCTTTATGACTTATTTGGCTTTGAAAAAATACAAAAAAAAATAGACACAGGAGAAATTGAGATTGCTCCCCTAGCTTTTATGAGAGGAAGAACACTAAAAAATTCATTTGCAATTTTGGATGAAGCTCAAAACGCAACATCAACACAAATAAAAATGTTTTTAACACGAATTGGAGAAAATTCTAAGTTAGTAGTTAATGGCGATCCCTCTCAAATAGATTTAATTAATAAATCCCATTCTGGCCTCATAAAATCAAAAAATATTTTAAGTAAAATAAGTGAAATCAAAACAATAGAATTTGACCATAGAGATGTAGTTAGGCACCCATTAG
>CACJZK010000010.1 GCA_902597875.1 uncultured Pelagibacteraceae bacterium | reverse complement strand
ATATCTTCTCTGTAACTTCCAGGAGCACACTGTCCTAGCACTGGACAGAACCAATACATAGAATTGGTTCCATCAACAGCAACGTAAAAATCTGCAGGTTTTTTATTAGTATTGTCTCCTTGAATATACTTTGCAAAATATTCGGCAGTGGCTCTGTCTAATTGCAATTCTCCTTCTCCCCATTTGTCAGAAGATGAAGCATTATTATTCATGCATAAAAATAAAATTGTTGAAACTAAAAATAAATTTTTCATTAATACCTATTTAAAGTAATATCTTTTTTACCAACTAAAGAAGGAACCTGGTTCCTTCCAATTTCAACTGCTTTATTATTAACCTTTTTTTCTATATAAGCCAACAGCTCTCCATTAGTTATCTCACGGTCTTTATTTTTATCTGCTTGTCCTTCAAGTCCTTTCATTAAATAATAACTAAATATTCCGTGCTTTGCTTCTTTAAGACCAGATGAAATTTGATCATCTTGTGAAGCAGTAAAAACCGTAAAATTGTCTGGAACTCCATCTTGCTCTTTAGCTACTATACTAATGGGTCGAGCGGCTGCCATTAAAGTTTTTTCATCACGACTTTGCCCGCTGTAGCATGCATCAAAAAATATTTTCACTGACTTTGGATTGTGTTGATTAATGAGCTTAAATAGTTCTGTTCTTGAAAGCGCAGTCCTAGATAAGAGATCCGTATCACTATCTTGCATTAACAAATATAAGTTTTTTCCATCAACAGATGCTAAGCCGTGTCCTGCAAAAAAAACTATGACATCTGTTTGATCGCTTTGAATTTTTGCTGGAAGCCACTTCTCTAAAGCTCCGTACATTTTCACTGATGTTGCGTCTTTATCAATTAATAATTTTATATTGTTTCTTGAAGCTCCAAAAGCATATCTCGCGTACTCAGCAAAAAATTTAGCATCCCTATTTGCATATGTTGCTTTAGGTGCTTCTGAATAAGTTTCAATTCCTACCACTAAAGCTACAACGTTACCTCTATTTATATTTCTTATTTTGGATGGATTTAGAGGTTCTAGTTTTTCAACATGTTGAGTTTTTACTTTAATTTCAATGTCAACAATCATATCTTCAGTTCGATTTTGCCATAGATCAAAAGCATAAATCTTTAACTTTTCACTGGTTGGACTGAATCTTCTAATTTCAAATGTTCCATTTCGCTTCACTTCAACCGGCATATCATCTACGAAAACAAAAGATTTTTTTGAGCCTCCCTTGTCTGAAACTCTCCCTTCTATTACATAATTAGGTGTATCAAACACATATTTGTTTTTTATTGTTATTACTGGTGGAATTTTATCCCCAACGTTTTCTGGCATTTTAAACTCTTTTTGTTTTTTGGGTTCAGGTTTTTTAACTATTTTTGGTTTTTTTGGTTCAGGTTTTTTATCTATTTTTGGTTTTTTTGGTTCAGGTTTTTTAACTATTTTTGTTTCTTTTTTCTTTGGTTTTTTAGTTATATAAGAACTTTGTGTTTTTTTCTCTTTTTTAATTTTTTTAGAAGGTTTCTTTGTAATATATTTTGAAACCTGTTCCTCTTTTTGAGAAAGAGCAAATTGAGTTACCAAATTAGCTCTAGATATTGAATAATCTGGTAAATATAATTTTGTTAAAATATATCTTGTTGTTTCCTCAGAGGTTAGTTTAAAAACCTCTTTGAAAGAATCTTCGGCATTATAAAAAGTTTGATCGAGATCTAAGTCTTTTAAAGAATCTTTGTTGTTGTATCCGCTCTTGTAATTTGATCTTACTCTTTTACAAAGATAAAAAGTGCTTCCTTTAACTTTATTCAATAAAGCATATTCCCCTATTTTTTTTGATTTATCATCTAACCATAAAAGACTTACTTGTGATGGTCTTCCTAGAGAACTATAAAGACTTGAACAATCTGCAAATAGATTTGTTGAAAATAATGAAAATATTAAAAATAAAAAAATATTTTTAGTAACCTTCACACGGACCTCCACATGCATCATAAGCAGCTGCTACTGCTTCGGCTTCGCTTCCACCAGCAGCTATAGTATCAAAATAAGCTTGCCATCCAGCAGTCACTGCAGCTTCATCAATTCCCATTTCAACAGCTCTTGCTATTTCTGCATCAATAGCTGCCCCCAACTCTGCCTCTAAGGCGTCATCTATCGCTTGTCCTGTAGCGGCTTCTATTGCATCAACTAATCCTTTAGCCATAGCCGCTCCAACTGACTCCTCTATGGCTTGAGCTACACTATCACTTACTGCTTGATCTATAGCTTGAGTAGCGGCTTGATCAATTTCATCATCGATTCTTTTCTCAATGATTTTATCTATTTGTTCTAAAGTTATATTGTGCTCGACTGCCAACCTTTCTTTGGCTTTTCTAACTGCTCTATCTACATTTCTAGTAAATTTTACTATATTAAAAGCTATCGGTGGCCTTCCTTGTAAAACAACATAATAATGAAAGGGTTGATAATTAGTTGTAATAAATTGATAAAAGAATGCCCTATGTTTATTAACATATCTTCCATCAACTTTTAATAATTTAACATCTTCAATATACAGATCAAATTTTATTGAGTCTTTTGGAATTAAACTTTCTATATTTCCTTTAACCTTTAAATCTTCAACATCCAAAGTTTTTGAAAAAGTTTTAATTTTATTACTTAACTGTTTTAATTTCTCAGCAGGATTTAATACAAATTCCTTAGTGCTTTTTGTTAATTTTTCTATTTCTTTTTTTCGAAATTCTAATTCTTTTTGTGCGTCAGGACGTTCCGTTCCCTCTATTTCAGCTCTGATATATTGTCTACCATTATTCGAATATTTGATTTTTAATCTATCTGTTATTGTTGCCAAAACCTTATTGTCAGATATTCTTTTAACTTTTATTCCACCTGGTCTAAAAGTATATACTTCATAATCCCCGTAAAAAAACCTCGCTGGTTCCCAAGTATCAGAAGATTTCGGAGAGTCTTTAAAAAGAACTTCTAAATTTAATAAATCAGAAGAAATTTTTTCTGTTGATTTTTTTTTAGATTTAAGTTTCGCTTGTCTTTTTTTGTCTTTTTCTATTAAATTCTTTTTAACTTTTTCAAAGTCTTCTTGAGATAAAACTCCATCTTCAAGAAGCTTTTCAATAGTTCTAATTTCTTTATCTAGTTGACTGGAGCCTGCAAATACACTGGTTCCCAAAAAAGATACAAATATTATCAAATAAAAACAGTATTTGAACATTTTCATTTAATAGTATTATAATTAAATTAATGAAAAAAAGTATTATTTCCTCTATCTCAATTTTGGCTTTTTTGTTGAATTTTTTAACCTATGCTCATGGTAAAAATTTTGATGAAAGCTTTAAAATTGTCAAAACAGAGATCAATAGAAACAATATAAAAGAAGCTATTAAAATCCTTGGAGACATAAAAATAGAAAATGAAAGTCAGAAAGAAAAAATTGATCTACTTTTCGGAGACATTTATTTAAAAATCAACAAACCTAAAAAAGCTATAGAGTTTTATGAAAATGCTCTCATGACTACAGATGACAAAATTGAAAGTTTGGGTGAACTTGGTTTATCTGAGTCTGCTTTAATCCAAGGAAAATTGTCTAAAGCTATCGAACATGCTGAACGATCGTTAGCTTTAAACGAAGATAGTGTTAGATGCAAAATTGTTTTAGCAATGGCTATAACTAGAAATGGGGAAAAAGATAAAGCATTACAAATGCTAGAAAATTTATACCAAAATTACCGTAACAACTCAGAAGTTAACTTAGCTATCGCTGGTTACCATTCTTCTTTTGATAATTATAAAGAAGCAATAAAAATTTTAGAAAAATATTTAAAAAGTTTTCCAACAACTATAAGCGTGATGGATGATTTGGCTGATCTTTACTGGATTGATGGAAACAAAGATCAAGCATTAGATCTTAAATACAAAGTTTACAAATATCACGAATTCAATCGCAATAAAGTTAAATTAAAAGAAATTAAAGAATGGATTTTATCTATTGATCCAAATTATTTTGAAAAACAAAAACCCAAACCTATAGCAAAGAAAAAAAAGAAGAAATATCAAGAAGAAGAAGTTGAAGAATACAATGAAAGAAATAAAGAAATTCAATATGAAAAGTTTAACTTTGCTTACAATTTTACTGGAAGTGGATTTATTGTTGGAAAAGGAAAATATGTTGTTACTAACAACCACGTAATTGAAGGAGCTAGAAAAATTGCTGTAAGAAATGGATTGGGTAAAATAGCTAAGGCCGAGGTTGTAGCCATTTCAAAAGATTATGATCTTGCAATTTTAAAACTAAGTAGAAATTATAAACATCACATAAGTCCAAAAAGATTCGCAGTACCCGTAGCTGGACAAGAGGTAATCAGTATTGGTTATCCTATGTCAGGATATTTTGGAAATGATTTACCAGTTATAACTCAAGGTATTGTTAGTAAAGTTTATGATGACAAGATTGGAATTTTTTTAACAACAACAGATATCAATTCGGGTAACAGTGGTGGCCCAATTTTTGATATGAATGGATACTTAGTTGGAGTAAGCGTAGCTACTTTAGATAAAGCAAAAGTTTTAAAAGAAACTGGTCAAATACCAACTTCAATGGGTTTTGGAATTAAAAGTAATATGTTGAAAAATGTTTTCAAATACAAAGCAACTATACCAACAAGAAATATCAAATATAATAAATCAAAAATTTATGAAGAAATGCTTTCTAAAGTAGTTTTTGTTGCTGTTGAAGCAGATGAGAAAACTAAAATTAAAAAGAAAAGATGATAAGATCAATTTTACTTATTTTATTTTTTCTTAATTTGACAACCTTAGTTTATTCAAAAATAGTTGAAGCTGAAGCAAAATATAAGCATGATGGAAAAATTTCACAAGTAGAAGCTTGCAGCTTAGCTGAAAAGAGAGCAAAAGATAATGCTATTAAAAAAGCTTTAGGACTAGAAGTTTCATTACAAGAGACTCAAAAATGTAGTGAGGTAGATGGTGTACATAGCTGTGAACAAAATCAAATTTCAGTATTATCTTTGAATGGAGATATAACTGAATTTACAACTTTAAAGGAAGAAGCTGGTATTGACGAAGAAAATAAACGTTACTATTGTTTAATTAAAATTAGAGCAAATGTGGAAAAGTCTTTTAAGCGTAATCCAGAGTTTCAACTTGATGTAAAATTAAATCTAGACAATTTTAGAGACAAAGAAAAAATCAATATGGAAATTTTAAGCAATAAAGAAATGTTTTTAACAGTTTATCAATATTTTCCGTATGAAAAAAGTTTTCAAGTTCAAAAATTATTTCCTAATACTAGAGAAAAAAATAACAGAATCATCTCAAGAGAATTTAAATTACCTACCGAAGGTACTGAATATGTTATTAAATTTCCTAATAAAATTAAAAAAACAAGAGTTGATGAACACTTAATATTCATAGCTACTGTTAAAAATATAGATTGGCTTGATAAATACTCTCGAATTGAGGATTTACGAAAAAGCTTGAATGAATTAAGCAAAGAAAATATAGTTCAAGACGAATTACAAAGAACTTATACAATTTACAAATGAGTTTTAGAAAAAAAATAAATATACTTACTCTAATTTTTGCACTTCCACTATTAGTTGCATGTCCGTCAACTATGCCTCTGAATAAGAGTCAAAAAGAAGTTAAGGAAGAACTGATTGTTGAAATTAAAAACCAAATTGAGGATTTGGGTGAAACGCCTCTATCAGAAGAAGAAGTAAAGTATAAAGGTAAAATAGATAAAGATAAGTACGTGGTAGCTTTAAGAAATCAACTCAAAGACTTAAAATCTGAAAAAGATACAAAAAAACAGAAAACTGAAAATGAGGCTAAAGCAAAATTAGATAATGAAAAAAAAGAAAAAAATAGAAAAGAAGCTATACAGAAATACAAGAGCGAAATTATTATCATGGGAGAAACTCCATTGCTTGAATTTGAAATTGGTAGTGAAGACAAGTATCTAGTTGCTTTAAAAAAACAATATGAAGAGGCTCAAAAGGTTAAAAAAGAAGAAGAAAAGAAGATACGAGAAGCCATACCAGACTGGTTCCAAGAAATACCAGTTGGAACTGAGTCAGTTATGTACGTAAGAGGAACTGCAGTTTCACAAGATCTTCAATTTTCTGAGGACAAAGCTGTAAATGCTGCAGTGTTTGCCTTAGCTAAAAAGATGGGAAATAAGTTAAGTGCAAAAAATAAAATTATGATTAAAGAAGCAGGATTAGGAGAAGACCCTCAATTTAAATCTAATATAGAGAGGGCACAAAAAATAGTAATTAAAAACATCTCTATAACAGGCTATAAAATTATAAAAACTAAAATGGCTCCTAGAGCTAACGGAGGTTATAGAACTTACATACTAGTCGAGTACCCTATCTCTCTCGCTTACAAAAATTATTTAGAAGAAATAAACAAAGAACCACAAATAGCTAGCAAACTTGCTAATCTTAAAAACACTCAAGCTTATAAAGATTTAGTTGAAGCAGCTAATACCTATACGCCTTAGATTATTTATATCCACTCGTAACCCAATGTGAAATTTCATCTGACATTGCAACAACAATTAGGTTGTCTTTCCATCCTTTTTTTTTCTTAATTTCATTTGACCAAAAAACACATTCCACTCTTATGTGATTTCTGCCTCCTAATGAATATTGTGTTAGATGTTGTTTTGACTTACCTGTTTTATCAGTTTCATGACTTTTAATATCTGATACGGGTTTTGTATTTAAAAATACTGAGTCAAGTTCTTTAGCAATCTCTTCTTTTTTCTCTAAACAATTTTTTTTTAAATTCATAAAAAAACCACCTATAGCTTTAATTTCATAATTATTATCATTAGTCTTTAAATATACTTCAACGGTGTCATAAATAGAGTTATTAGTTTCTAGATTTACAACATAATATTTTCTCTCATCTTTGAAATAATTTAATTTTGATGATTTTATTTGTTTCGCGCTCATGTGATTTAGTAAACTGTCACCAATACTTAAACCTGCTATTTGAAATTCTTTGATGTCATCTGCCTGAGATAGGTTTGTTAAAAGTAAACACAGAACTACGATCCCTAAAAGTTTTTTCATAAATTATTTATAGGCTTCATTGTTAAGCCAATTTACAAATTCTTGTGAAGAAATTGTGATATTAAAGCTATCTTTCCAATTGTTCTTTTTAGTAATTTTATCAGACCAATTATCACAATAAATTCTTGCTATACCGTTCTTAATTTTTAGTTGAGTTACATTAGAAAAGCTTTTGCCATATTTTTTTCGATAATCACTTCTATAATTATTTTCACTTTTCACTCCCAAAACATCTTTAACTTCTTTTATAACCTTTTTTTTTTCTTCTAAGCATTCATCAAATTCCATTATATTTCTCCCTCCCATGGAATACACTACGAATTTATTATCATTTTTTTTTAGATGAAAGTTGATTAATTGATAGACGGTCTTCTTACTGATAAAATTTATTTTATAAAAATTATCATCACCTAAATAAAACATTTTTTTTCTTGAATTAATCTGATTTTTATCAAAATAATCCAATAAACTATCCCCAATACTAACCCCATCAATCTGAAAGTCTCGGATATCATCCGCTTGAGTTGGATAAATAATAAGTAAGTTTAAAACTATAATCGTTAAAAATTTTTTCATTAATCACAAGCTAGATTTTCTCTAGCTCCCATTAGTACTCCACCCCAAAAACCGGTTACACCGCTATTGGCATTATCTCTTCTAACTGCTTCACATTCTAACATTTTTCTTGTTCTAATATTTTCTTTTCTAGCAATATCAATTTGCATTAAACAATTAGAGAATTGCGCTGTATCTTTTTTAAAACCATAATGCTCACAAGTTTTCCTGTCCATTTTCATTTGACGCTCGTATGCCAATTGCTTTCTCTCTAATCTTTTCTTTTCTCTTTCGGCTAAATAATCTGCACATCCATTTAATAGAAAACTCAGAGATAAAATGAATAGAATTTGTTTCATATTAAAAATTTTATGTTATACATTATTAAATGTCCAGAGAGTCAATGAAATATGATGTGGTAATTGTTGGTGCAGGACCTGCCGGATTATCAACTGCAATTAAACTTAAACAACTAGATCCAAAATTAAGTGTCTGTATTTTAGAAAAAGGATCTGAAGTTGGAGCACATATTTTAAGTGGAAATGTTTTAGAGACCAGAGCTCTTGATGAATTAATTCCTAGTTGGAAAGAACAGGGAGCACCTATTAAAACTAAAGTTTCAAAAGAAAAATTTTTATTTTTAGGAAAAAATTCCTCCTTAAGTTGGCCAACTTGGTTGTTACCGTCAGTTCAAAAAAATCATAATAATTATATTATAAGTTTAGCTAATCTTTGTCGTTGGTTAGCAGAGCAAGCTGAAAAATTAGGAATAGAAATTTTCCCTGGATTTCCTGCAAGTGAAATTCTTTACAATGAAGATGGTTCTATTAAAGGAGTAGCAACTCTTGATATGGGTTTAGATAAAGAGGGTAACAAAAAGGAAGGATATCAAGAGGGTATGGAACTTCATGGAAAAGTCACTGTTTTCTCAGAGGGGTGTAGAGGTCATTTAGGAAAAGAATTAATTAAAAAATTTAATCTAGATGAAGGAAAGAATCCCCAACAGTATGGTATCGGTTTAAAAGAAATTTGGGAAGTTAGCGATGAACAGCACCAGGAAGGTTTAGTGATGCATACGGCGGGCTGGCCATTAGATAGTAAAACATATGGTGGAAGCTTTATTTATCACGCTGAAAAAAAACAAATTTATATTGGATATGTTATAGGTCTTGATTATCAAAACCCGCATCTCTCACCTTTTGATGAGTTTCAAAGATTTAAAACACACAAAGCAATAAGAAAAATGTTGGAGGGTGGAAAAAGAATTTCATTTGGCGCTAGAGCTTTAATTGAAGGGGGTCTTCAAAGTTTGCCTAAAATGTATATGCCCGGTGCATTATTAGTTGGATGTGATGCTGGAACATTAAACATGCCAAAGATTAAAGGCACTCATACAGCAATGAAAAGTGGAATGATAGCTGCAGAAACTATTGTTGAGCATATAAAGAATAAAAGAAAACTTTCTTACTACAAAGAACTATTTGAAAAAAGCTGGGTATATAATGAACTTTATACTGCTAGAAATGTGAAACCAAGTTTTAGTTGGGGTTTAATTTTAGGAATTATTTTCACAGGATTAGACCAAATTCTCTTTAGAGGGAAATTGCCTTTCACTTTGAAGCACAAACATGCTGATCACGAAGCATTAAAACCAGCAAACTCTATGCCCAAAATAGAATATCCAAAACCAGATGGGAAATTAACTTTCGATAAGACCAGCTCAGTTTATTTAACAGGTACTAATCACACTGAAAATCAACCAGTACATCTTAAATTAAAAGATCCAAACCTACCTATTAGATATACTTTGAAAGAATATGATGAGCCTGCTCAAAAATATTGTCCAGTAGGTGTTTATGAAATTCAACAAGAAAAATTTGTGATCAATTCTCAAAATTGTATACATTGCAAAACTTGCGATATTAAAGAACCGTCTCAAAATATTACCTGGGTAGCCCCTGAGGGTGGTGGTGGTCCTAAGTACGGAAATATGTAGATTAAGATAAATCTGCCGCGAATTCTTTTAATTTTTCAATTGGAACTAACTCTAAAGTTTTCTTGTGTGTTGCTTTTAAATATATTGGACATGCTTTTCCTGCCTCAAGTGCTCTTGCATACCAGCTAGCACAAACACACCATTTATCTCCATCTTTAAGTCCTGGAAAACCAAATTCTGGGTGAGGAGTAATTAAATCATTACCAGCCTCTTTACACCATTTTAAAAAATCATCATTTACTTTTACACAAACAGTATGAAGCCCGTGGTCATTTTTATCTGTATTACAACAACCATCTCTAAACCACCCAGTCATCGGTTCTGTTGAACAGCTTTCTAAAATTTCGCCTAATACGTTTTTTTGTTTGGTCATTATAAATTTATTGCGTCCAATAATCTTTCTTTAAAATATTCTTCTAAAGAACAATTGCATGTAATAATAAATTTATCATTTAGATGATAAATTGAACAATCAATCTTTGCTACTAAAGTCTGAGCCATTGATAAATTGGGAAATTTTTTAATTCGAAAATCAAAATGAGTTAATTTATTCAAATAATAATTTTTATCTTTTCCTGAAATTTCAAAATAAACTTGTCCATATGAATAATCTGATGCTAATATTTCTTCGTGAGAATTAAAGGTTGAAACCATTTTTAAGACTTCTTTGTGCTCTTTTCTATCTAAATAAAAAAGATTCCATTGATCAAATGAATGCTTAGCTAATAAAAATTTATCATTTTGAGTAATTTTTAAATTTTCTGGAGGCAGAGATAATGATGTCTCTTTATTTATAATTTCTTTAAATTTTTCATCGCCTTTACCTCTAAGAACAATTTGATGTAAATCTTTTTGGAATACGTCTAGTCCTCGAAGCGAATATAGTTCTTTCATGATAATAACCTTTTGTTTTCTGGATCAAGAAATACTGGATTAACAATTTCAACCGGAATTGTTTCGGACTTTGATGGATCTGAAACATATACTTTTTTTCCCATCAGCTTATTCCCGCCTTTTACAAGAGCCATTGCCACGAAGTGTTTTAAATTTGGACTATGATAGCTAGATGTAACATGGCCAAGATATTCAATTGGTGTCTCTATTTTTTTGGGTAACTTATTTATTTCTAAAATATGCTGGCCTTCTAAAATTTTTTTATTTTTATCTAGCGGAAGAATACCAACTAGTTGTTTTCTGTCCTCTCTAGCGGTATCAGATCTAGATAAAGATCTTTTTCCTATAAAGTCTTTTTTATTTTTTCCGATCATCCAATTTAGATTTAAATCTATAGGGGTAACGGTTCCATCTGTATCTTGACCAACTACAATATATCCTTTTTCAGCTCGTAAGAGGTGCATAGTTTCTGTTCCATAGGGAACTAAACCTAAGTTTTTTCCACTATGGAATATTTTTTTCCAAAGTTCTAAGGCATACTTTGGAGATATATAGATCTCATAACCCAACTCACCAGTAAAACTTGCTCGCATAATTCTTACTTCAGTGTCTAAGTATTTAAAATTATTAAATGTCATAAAAGGAAATTTTTCATTACTGAAATCGATATTGCTAAAAACTTTTCTCATAATAGCTCTGGATTTTGGTCCACTAATATTAAATGTTGAAAACTGTTCAGTTATTGAATTCATGTACACCTCTAGATGAGGCCATTCTGTTTGAGCATACTCTTCCATATCAGCCAGAACTTTTGGTGCACCTCCTGTTGTTGTGGTAGCAATAAAATGTTGGTCATTAATTTTACTTACTATTCCATCGTCTTTGATCATTCCATCTTCTCCTAGCATCAAAACATATCTAGAAGTCATCGGTTTCATTTTTGTAAAAGCATTTGTGTACATTAAATTCATAAACTCTAAAGCATCTTTTCCTTTCACCTCTATTTTCCCCAGGGTACTCCCATCTAAAATTCCAGCAGACTCTCTTAGTTGTTTTGATTCTCTTTGAACTGCTTGATGCATAGTTTCTCCTTTTTTGTTCTTAAAATACCAAGGTCTTTTCCACTGTCCTACATCCTCGAAAACGGCATTATTATCAATATGCCAAGAGTGAATAGGTGTTTTTCTTTTGGGATCATAAAACTCATAAGTGTTTCTCCCAGCAATGGCCGAAAAACTTAAAGGAGCATAAGGAGGTCTGTAAATTGTGGTACCAACTTCTGATACACTTTTATTTAATATTTTTGATACTATGCCCAAAGAATTTATACTGCTTATTTTGCCTTGGTCAGTTCCCATACTATTAGTTGTGAAACGCTTTAAATGTTCTATACGATCAAAGCCTTCGGTTATGGCTTGCCTTAAATCTTTAACGGTCACATCATTTTGAATATCAATAAAAGATTTAGACCATAAAGACTCTTTTTCGGGTTTAATATCCCAAATTTCACTAATTTTATAATCATTTTCAACATTAGAAATAATTTCAATTTTAGTGTCATTTACTTCTTTTAAAAAATTCAATTTATTTTTAATTTCATCGTTTAATTTTTGAAAATTAAAATTTCCACTAGCTGATCCAATTACGATAGTATTTTGAAAAGCTTTGTCAGGTTTAAATGTAAAAAGATTATCGTCCCACTTTATAAGCCCTTTCGATTGAGTAAATAAATTTACGTCTGGATTTATGCCCCCGGATACACAAAGCATATTAGTTTTTAGTTTTATAATATTGCCTTTATGCCTTATAAAAGCCTCTCTAATAATATTTCTTCCATCACAACCCTCCACCTCAGCTCCGGTATAAAATGGAATATTATTATTTTTTAGATAGTCTAAAGTGCTTTTTTCAATTGAGTTTTCTTCTCTATTGTCAACATATGCTGAAGGTTTGCAATTTAATTCAATAAGTGATTTTAAAAGACTAAAAGTTGATGAGTTATTAGTAAAAATTATAGGATTGGTTTCAGGAACAACTCCATATCTATGAACAAATTTTTCAAATGAACCAGCTAACATAACACCTGGTAGATCGTTATTTCTAAACGATAAAATCCTTTCAATATATCCGTTTGCCAAAATCGTGTGTTGGGTTCTAATTTTATGCAAAACGAGCTCGGGTTTATAATTTGGAGGTAAGCTTCCTACTGCCTTATCTTCTAATGCTATCAAATGATTGCTGTAATTATAAGATGAGACTGTTGTGTCTTTTAAAATCTTAATATTTTTTGATTTTGAAATTAATTCTTCAGTTTTTTTTATCCACTCAATTGTATCTAAACCATTAATTTCTTTAATTTTTTTTGAAGTATTTAGTATTCCTCCTAAAAAACTATCTTGTTCGATAATCAAAACATCATAATTTGTTTTAACAAACTTTAATGCAGCTATAAGTCCACTTATACCGCCACCTACTATTACTACATCAACATTGTGATGATGATGAGTGCTTTTAGATCTAAATTCTTTAGGAGGTTTTCCAAGGCCAGCTGTTTTTCTAATTATAGGCTCATAAACTTTTTTCCAAAACCCCTTTGGACCCATAAAAGTTTTATAATAAAAACCTGCAGAAAATATTGGAGATAGCAAATTGTTGACTGCACCTATGTCCATTTTAAGTGAAGGCCAACGATTTTGACTTTCGACTATCATTCCATCATAAATTCTTTTAACAGTAGCTCTTGCATTTGGTTCATTGTGCTCGCTTATTATTTGAACAAGAGCATTGGGTTCCTCAATGCCACAAGAGTATATTCCTCTTGGCCTATGATATTTGAAGCTTCTTCCAACTAAATTTATATTGTTTCTCAGTAAAGCTGAGGCAATTGTATCTCCTTTAAAACCAGTTAATTTTTTGCCATCAAAAGTAAATGAAACTTTTTGGCTGCTAATTAAGTGAAAGCTCTTAGTGTTATTGATTGAACTCATTTTTTTACAGTAAAATTTCCTGATCCTAGCTCAGGTTCTCCTGACGGAGTTTTAAGATTATTAGTGAATTCTGCCAAAATGGGAGGTTTTTCATTTAATTTATATGTTTTTATTATTTCATCGGTTGAGGTATTTCTCACAGCGTTAAACCATTTTCTGCAACCGTGCGAATGTACCCAACGTTCAAAGAAGATTCCTTTTGGATTTGAACGTACAAATACATATTCCGACCATTCTTTATCATTTAATTTTTCTGGATCACTGGGTCTTACTACGTGTGCTTGACCGCCATTTGAAAACTCGGATTGATCTCTTTCTCCACAATATGGGCAATTTATTATAAGCATATTTTAGTGTGCTACTGCAGCAGCTCCATGTTCGTCAACCAACCTTCCAGTTTCAAATCTATCTAAACTAAATGCTGCATTGATTTTATGAGGATTGTCATTTGCAATTGTATAGGCAAAAACATTGGCGCTACCTGGGGTAGCTTTAAAACCACCTGTTCCCCAACCACAATTAAAATATAATCCTTTAACATCGCATTTACTTATTATTGGACTAGCGTCAGGACATATATCGACTATTCCACCCCACTGACGTAACATTTTCATTTTTCCAAATATTGGATAAAGTTCAACTATTGCTCTTATAGTTTCCTCAATAACATCATACCCTCCTCTTTGAGTAAATGAATTGTATCCGTCAGTACCAGCTCCTATAACTAACTCCCCTTTATCAGATTGACTTACATAAGCATGTACCGCGTTTGACATCACAACAGTGTTAATAACTGGTTTTATAGGTTCAGAAACCAAAGCTTGTAAAGGCCTACTTTGCAAAGGTAATCTTACCCCAGCAGTTGCAGCCAATATACTTGTATGTCCTGAAGCAACTATTCCAATTTTTTTTGACTCAATAAATCCTTGTGAAGTTTCAACTCCTTCTACTTGACCATTTTTAGTTCTTACTCCTTTAACTTCACAGTTTTGTATAATATCTACTCCCATTTCATCTGCACGCATTGCAAAACCCCAAGCCACAGCATCATGACGTGCTACCCCACCTCTTGGTTGATACGATGCTCCAAGCACAGGGTATCTTAGATTGTCAGTATTCATTATTGGGACTAGTTTTTTAATTTCACCAGTATCGATCCATCTAGAGTCAAGACCGTTTAATCTGTTAGCACACATTCTTCTTTTTATTTCTTTTATATCGTGTTCGTTGTGAGCTAAGTTTAAAACCCCTCTTTGACTGAACATAACATTATAATTTAAATCTTCAGATAAATTCTCCCAAAGTTTTAGAGAATGATCGTAAAGAAGAGCGCTTTCATCCCAAAGATAATTTGACCTGATAATGGTTGTGTTTCTTCCAGTATTACCGCAACCTAACCAACCTTTTTCTATTACAGCTATATTTTTAAATCCATGTTCTTTTGCGAGATAGTAAGCAGTGCCAAGACCATGCCCACCGCCTCCGACAATAATGATATCATATGATTTTTTTGGTTCAGGACTTCTCCACATCTTTTGCCACTTCTCATGGTTCGAGATAGTGTTTTTAAGAATATTAAATATGGAGTACTTTTTTTTCACAAAGGAAATTAACAAAAAAAAATGAAGTCAGCTAGTTCTTGTTTTAGTTTAGATTTTTAACTTTTGATAAAATTTGAATTCTAGCTTTGATTACTTTACACAAATTAGCATCAATAGGTTCTAAAAATTCTACGCAGGGTTGTATTTTATTTTCTGAGATTTTTTTCTTTTCTCTTTGTTCTTCTGCATAAGACAAAGCATGTTTTAGAGGAGTTTTTCCGGTTTTTTTCTTAACGCCATAGCTAACTGCAGAATTAACAGATGATTGAAGAATTTTACCATCAATCGCACCACTCCCAATGGCTGCCATGTACTCAGCGCATCCATTTAACAAAACAAAAACAAATAAAAAACAAATTATTCTTTTCATACTTCTCCGATAACGTTTGCTTTATTCCATTCTAAACAGAATGTAAAAACAAATCTCCCTCTTATTCAAACTTTAACAAATTCAATCGATGATTGTAAGAAAAAAAATACCCTTAGATTTAAGCGTTAATAGGGTGTTTTTTATTAGATAGGTAAATGCCCATTATTATAAAAATTGCTCCGGCAAAATGGTAAAATTCAAATTTTTCTTTAAAGATAATTATTGCCAAAACAGCGCTAAATAAAGGCATTAATTGAATAAACATTGTAGATCTATTTGGTCCGATTATCTCAATGCCTTTTTGCCAACAGTAATAAGCGCCTATTGCTGGAAACATTACCACATAAAAAAGAATTAAAAAGAATGCTTTGTTAAAATTTAAATCTAAACCAATAGATTTTTCATAAAAAAATTGTGGTATCAAGAACAGTATTCCAACTGAAACCATTAATTGTATTAAAGTAAACTGTGAAAACTTAAATTTATGTTTTTTAAGTAAAGTAGAATAAAGAGACCATGTAATTACACAAACTAACATCCATAAATCACCCTTATTAAAACTTAAAGAAATAATTTTTTGAATATCGCCATTAGAAATTATCGATCCAATACCTATAATTGAGAGTAATAAACCAAAAATTTGAAAAATATTTGTTTTTTCAATTTTCATTAAGGATGAAAGAACTATTGTAGCAGCTGGAATAGCTGCGAGCATTAGAACTGCGTTGATTACTTGTGTATAATTAAGCGCATAATAAACAACAGAGTTAAACGTACTAATTGTAATTACTCCCATAAAGCTAATAACAAGCCAATTTTTTTTAATATAAGGTAAGTTATTAAAGATTTCTTTATATGTGAAAGGTATTAAAATAAACCAAACAGAAATCCATCTGAAAACATTAAGAGTTAGGGGAGGAATTTGAAATAATGTTGCAAATTTTCCAACTATAAAGTTACCAGACCAAAACAAAGCGGCTAATATTAGAAATAGATAAGCTAAATAATCTTTTTTCAAATTTTTCCTAATTAAATCTTGAAGAACTATAAGGAGATAAATCCAAATTTGTTTTTTCTTCCATTACTATACCTGAGATAATCTTGCCTGTTATCGCACCTAAAGTCCAGCCTAAATGATGATGTCCAAAAGCGTAAATAATATTTTTATTTTTTAAAGAAGGACCCATGACTGGAAGAAAATCTGGTAGTGTTGGTCTAAAGCCTAACCATTCATCTTGATGTTTATCAAGCTGAGGTAAAAGTTCTTTTGCACATCTTACAACATAATCAATTCTTTTCTTAGAAGGTGGATTTTTAAGTCCCCCGAGCTCAACCGTACCAACAGCCCTTAAACCTTGATTCATAGGTGTCATACCAAAACCCCTATCTAAAAAAATTACAGGTCGCTTTATTAAATGAGCCATATTTTTAAAATGAACATGATAGCCTCTTTCTGTATCTAAAGGTATTTTTTCATCTAATTGGTCTGTTAAGGGCTTAGAGAATGCTCCGGAAGCAATAACTCCTTTTTCAAACTTATATTCCTTTTGCTCTGTTTTTATATTCACATTGTCCTTATCAATCTGTAATAAATTTTGAACATCTTGTTTAATAAATTTTCCACCTCTTTTAATAAATAGCTCAAATATTTTTTTTGTAATTCCTTGAGGGTCTCTTGCGTGAATAGCATCCTCATAAAAAATTCCTTCCTGAAATACAGGGTTTAAGTTAGGTTCTAAATCTAAAATTTCATCTTTGGTCAAAAGTTTTTGTTTAACACCAAGTTCTTCTCTTACTTTAATTTCTAATTTTCTACTTTTTAAATTATCTTTGGTCCAAATATAAATAATCCCATTCCTTTCAACTAAATTTGTCATATCTATTTCTTGAAATATTTCCTCATAAGCATCCATAGACAAATTTAAAATTTGATGCATATATTTAGCCGTGTGCATCATAGATTTTTTATTACACGATTTTAGATAACGAAAGATCCACGGAATCATTTTAGGTATATAATTCCATTTTAAAGCCAAAGGACCGTAAGAGCTAAAAAGCATTTTAGGAACATCATATAAAACGTCTGGTCGATTTAATTGTAATACAGCGTAAGGAGAAAAATGTCCTGCGTTTCCATAAGAAGTCATTGATCCAGGATCATTTCTATCAAAAATTGTTACTTCGACCCCTTTTTTAATCAATTGCAGACCGATACATACCCCTTGTATCCCTGCTCCAACTATTCCGACAGATTTACATTTGTAATTTTCCATACAAACTTATATTCCAAACTTTAATTAATTTGTAGTGCGTTAGATTATACTAAAACTTCTTTTGTATCTTTATTTACTACAGTAGAGGGCTTACCGTTTTTCTTTGATCTTTTATCATCAGATGATTTCTTAGAAAATAGAAAGTCGCCTGCTGATCTAGACTCCTTTTTGCCAGCTCCTGATGATTTCTTAATGTAGCCTTCTATGTCAGCTCCATCCTCTGTTCTAAGATTTTGGGAAAATTCTATATCACCTTTAACAACTCCTGTACTACCTATCACAACATTTTCGGCTGATATCTTCCCGTCTAAGTGTCCGAAAACTTCTACTCTATCTGCTTCGATCTCTCCAGAGATTGATCCTGTATCTTTAATAACAACTTCTTTTGAAATTACTGGTCCTTTTATTAAACCTGCAATGTCTATGGAGCCAGAGCTATTTACAGTACCATCGATACTGACAGTTTCGCTTATTAAAGATCTCTCTGTATCTTTTCTTTCTCCAATTTTTTTTTTATCTGATCCAAACATTTTGTTTTTTTTACAAATTTAACCATCATAAATAGAAATAAACAAGCACTAATTATGTTTTTTTATTATCCAAAATAGGTCTAATTTACTAGTTTACAGGTACATCTTTATAAATTTTACAAGACATTGTGATGCCTAATCCAAGCATTATAGCCATCATTGACGAACCTCCGTAGGACATAATTGGCAGAGGGGCTCCTACAATAGGCAGTAAACCTAGGACCATGCCCATATTTACTACAACATAAATAAAGAAAGCTGTTCCAAAACCATAACAAAACAATTTTCCAAAATTACTTCTTGTTAAATGACCTATGCGTATAATTCTTGAGATTATCAAAAAATATAATAATAATATTGAAACAGAACCAAAAAAACCAAATTCTTCTGAAAATAAAGTAAAAATAAAATCAGTATGTTTTTCTGGAAGAAAATCCAAATAACTTTGTGAACCATTTAGATAACCTTTTCCAAAAAAGCCACCAGATCCAATTGCTATTTTGGACTGAATAATTTGATATCCAGCTCCCAATGGATCTCTATCAGGATTTAAAAAAGTAAGAATTCTAGCTTTCTGATAAGGTTTTAGAAAAGAAATTGCAATAGGCGCAAGGGATATAAAAAGGATAGATGCATATGCGAAAAATTTAATTCTTACTCCTGCTAACCAGGATACTACTACTCCTCCAGCAGCTATCAACACTGCTGTACCGAGATCGGGCTGAGTGATAACAAGTAAAACAGGTGCTACTAATACTACTATAGGTAAAAATAAATATTTTAATTTATTAACATCATTAGTAGGCATTCTATGATAATATTTAGCTAAAAATATTATCAAACCAACTTTCATTAATTCAGAAGGTTGAAGATTAATAACGTAGAGATTTATCCATCTTTGAGAACCTGATGAAGTTAACCCGAAATATTTAACACCAAGTAAAAGAAGAAAAAAAATAATATAAAGAAATATACTTGAGCGATACCAAAATTTTAAGTCAAAGAATGAAATTACAAAAAATAAAAAAAAGAAAACTATAAATCTTAATATATGGCTTTTAGTATGGTAGTCAAAAGTTCCTCCTGCAGTAGAATACATCGCAAACATACTGATAACTCCAAGTATCAAAATAGAACATAACAATATATAATCGATTGAATAAATTTTTTCTTTGAATGATAATGAAGATTGAATTGACCTAGAAGTAAACATAACTTTTATATTTCCTTGCCTATTTCGTTAGTTTGTAACTCTCTTAAATTATCTCTCTCTAATACTTTTTTTATTACTTTTTTTGCTATTGGAGCTGCTGCTCTACTTCCGGAACCGCCATGTTCAATTATTACACTAATTGCATATTTTGGTTTGTCATAAGGTGCGAAAGCAATAAATAATGCATGATCCCTGTCTTCATATTTTAAATCATCTTGCTTAACTTCTTTTTCTCTTTGTTCTATCGTAAATCTCTTAACCTGAGACGAACCAGTCTTTCCGGCAAAAATAAAATTTTTATCTGTGAGCCTTGATCGGTAGGAAGTTCCACCAGCTTCGTTTGTAGAAGCAAACATAGCATCTTTTACAAAATTTATATTTTCTTGATTCTTAAATAGCGGATTAATATTAAAATTTGAAATAAGTAAATCAATTGGTAAAGGATCTTCAGGATGTTCATTTCTATGCTTAATGTATTCTTTAAGTTTATTTCTATCATTATCAAAATCTAATAAAACTCTCGGTTTAATTTCATAGCCTCCATTTGCTAACTGTGCCGTCATACGACAGAGTTGGATTGGTGTGCTCTGAAAATAACCCTGGCCAATACCAGAGTGAAGGGTTTCACCTAGATACCAGTTCGCACCAATGTATTTCTTTTTCCAGGTAGTATTAGGCACTACACCAGATCTTTCTTCTTTAAATCCTTCTAAAACTTTTTCTCCCAAACCAAATTTTTTTGCTGTTACTGATAATCTATCCACACCGAGTCTTCTTGCTATTTCATAAAAATATACATCACAAGATCTTTTAATTGCGCTCCTCATGTTCATAAAACCATGACCTTTTTTTTCCCAGCAGTGAAACTTTTCGCCATATAGTTCGATAGAACCTTTGCAATTAACCGTAAGATTGGGATTTACTACATCGTTTTCTAAAGCACTTAAGGCAACAAGCGTTTTAATTGTAGAACCAGGTGGATAAAGGCCAGCTATAGCCTTATTGATAAGAGGTTTATCTCTATGTTTGAGCAAATGATTCCAGCTTTTTTGATCAATGCCATGGACAAATGCATTAGGATCATAAGTTGGAGAGGAAACCATTGATATTATATCTCCATTATAAATGTCCATAACACATATTGCTCCACTAACTTTAGTCAATAAACTTGAGGTAAAGTTTTGAACTTCTAAATCTATTGTTGTCTTAAAACTTTTTCCTGCTTTTCCTTCATCAAGTTTTATTTGACGTATTCTTTTTCCATAAGCATTTACTTCATATCTTTGAAAGCCTACTTCACCTATAATATTTTTATCTAATTTGCTTTCCAAACCAGTTTTTCCTACAGCGATTCCTGTTACAGACATTTCTCTTAAATATTCTTTGTCTCTTAATTCTTTAGCACTAACTTGAGATACGTAACCTACAACATGAGAAGTAGATTGATGAGAGTAAAGTCTTGCAACTGATACAAGCGGTTCTACTCCTTGTAATTCATGCAAAAATAAATTTACTCTTGAAAACTCAGACCAAGTCAAATTTTCTGAAACAATAATAGGCTCCCAAGGTTTTTGTTTGCTTATTTTTTTTTTCAAAGTAGCTATTTTTCTATCGGACAGATTAAGAATTTTTTTTAATCTAAAAAATAATATTTCTATATTTGAAGTATTTTCCGGAGTTATATGTAATTGATAAACTTTTTTGTTTGATGCTATCTCTTTATTAAAATAATCTCTGATAATTCCTCTTTTTGGAGCTAATCTCCATTCTCTAAATCTATTTTTATCAGCGAGAGTCATATATTTTTTACTTTCATTGATCTGGAGAGAGACCAACCGACCGAAAATTCCTGCAAGAATTACAGCTTTTGCTGCTGAAATTATAAACATTCTTCTGCTGATTAATTTTGATTTGTTTATTGCTCCTGAAGAAGTACTAATCATTTCTTTTTATTCCTGTTAAAAATCCATACCAATTGAAAATAAGCCAAAACAAAGGATAAAATAAAAAAGTAAAGAGTGAATTATAAAATAAATTGGAGTAAGTAATTGAAAGATCCGAAAAATTAGAGATCAGCAATAAATAAGTTAAGTTTGCAAAAAATATCCCTATTATAAAAGTAAACCAATCAGTGAATAAAGTCATTTTAACCGTAACATTTTTTATATAAATCGCTACAAACGATATGACTAAATAAGTTAATGAGCTCGTGCCCATGGGCAGACCCATAATAATATCATTTATAATTCCAGCAAAAAAAACATGCCCGTTACCTAATAGAGGTGGATCTCTAAGCATCCAATAATAAATAATTACAAATTGAAGGTTGAAAGATAATATTGTGAAATGGTTGCTAAATTCAGTATCTAATTCTGTTATTGCTAAAAAATACAAAAGGATTACTGGGCCTAAATTTACCAATTGTCTTCTAAAATTTCTAAAAATAATTGCCATATTAAAATTTATTGCTTTCCGAGTTAGTTAAAATTACATGAACAAACGATAATTGATTGGAGTCCGAAAATAATTTTA
>CACJZK010000009.1 GCA_902597875.1 uncultured Pelagibacteraceae bacterium | reverse complement strand
AAATCCAATCGTCAAAGGTAATTTTAATATTTTTTCCTTTTACCGGAACTAATAACACATATTCAAATTTAAAAGCAGGCCCATATGAAAAACCTTTGGCTTTACCAACAACATCTGAAGCAGTTCCCTCATAGTGGTGATTATCAATTTTTTTAATTGTCCACTGACGAGTTTGCTTTTCTCCATCGTTCCAGTTAAAAATTTCATCAAGTATTAATTGCGAGCCATTCCATTTTCCGTTTAATTCTGCTTTAAATTGCCTAGTTACGTCTCCCGATCTATTTTGTAATACACCCCAAGCTTTTACATTTCCTGATAAATAATCTTCAATAATTAGTCTTGGTTTTTGATCTTTAAAATCTGTTGGTTTCATTTTATTTACACACCCGGTTAAAAAAATTATTAGAAATAAAGTTAATAATTGTTTCATTTAGATTATTTATTAGACATAGAAAATTGAATCAAGTCTATATTTTTTGCTTTAAATCCTGCTTCACAATATGATAGATAAAATTCCCACATTCTTTTAAAAGGCTCACCAAATCCAAGGGGAGCAATATTGTCCCAGGTTCTAAAAAAATTTTTTTTCCAGTCTGAGAGAGTTTTTGCATAATCTTCTGAGTAAGAATTAATTTTTTCTAATTGTAATTGATTTTTTTTTGTTAGCTTTTTAATTTGATTAAGAGAGGGCAAAAAACCTCCTGGAAAAATATATTTTTGAATAAAATCTTCACTTGTTCTATAACGATCAAATAATTTGTCATTAATTGTAATTCCTTGTATAGCGGCATATCCACCATGATTAAGAGAGCTTTTAATTGTCTTAAAATACTGATTCAAATATTGCTCACCAACTGCTTCGATCATCTCAATTGAGAATATTTTATCATATTTATTTTTTAAATCTCTATAATCTAAAAACATTACATTTACTTTATTATTTAAACCATTCTCAAATATTCTCTTCTTTGAAAATTCATATTGTTTTTTTGAAATAGTTATGCAGTCAATAAGAACATCATTTTTTTTTGCTAGATATTCTGAAAATCCACCCCATCCACATCCAATTTCTAAAACTTTATCTCCATTTTTAATATTTAATAAATCTATAAGCTTTTGATACTTATTTTTTTGAGCTGTTTCTAAATTATCGTCATTCTTCTCATATATAGCACTTGAATAGGTAAGAGTTTTGTCGAGCCATTTAGCAAAAAAATCATTGCCAAGATCATAATGTTTTGAAATATACTTCAAGCTTTTAGCTTTAGTGTTAGACACAAAAATTCTTTTTAAAATATTTTTAATAAATTGTAGTTTTACGCTTCCTGAAAATGAATAAATAAGCATGATATTTCTTGCGGTAAGTTCAATAAGATCTGTTAAATTTGAAGAATAAAAATCTTTATTTATATGAGCTTCTCCTAAAGCAGAACTTCCACCCAGTATAATATTTAAGTAGAATTTAGGATTGTTTATTTGAATATCTGTAGTTAATGAGTTCTCAAGGTCTCCAAAATGGTAAACTTTACCGTCGTAATTGATTAATTTTAAATTACCTTTTTTTATAGATTTTAATTTACTAATAACAAACTTTTCTGAAATTTTTAACAAGCTCATCAATATTCCTCGTAACTTAAATTATTTTTAATTTTTTTATCCCGTGACCTGTATATTGCCCCTTTTTTCCACAATAGAAATGCTTCATAATGTATCGCGCTTATTATTTTAAGCGTCATTAATGGATATTGAAAAAAGTTAATAATTAATTGTTTAAAACTAAATTCTTTTCTTTCACCTGTTTGAACAGCTGTTAAAACAAGACCTTTTTTGTCAGTTTGTTTGATTGAAACAAACAATTTTGAATCAGGTCTAATTAGTTTAAAATCATACCAAGTCTCCATGTCCATAAAAGGAGAAACATAGAACTTCTTTTTACATGTTTGTTCTATTTTATCTTTTCCCTTATTCTTAAAAACATAAGTATGCTGTTCATTAAAAGTATTTTTAACCTCATAGAAAATAGCTTTAAGCTCTTTATTTTCGTAACAATAAAAAATACTTAAGGGATTAAAAACAAAACCAAATATTCTTGGATAACAAAGTAATTTAACTTTATTAACATTTTGATAAATATTAAATTTTTTTAAGTTGTTTATTACCCAGATTTTTAGTGACTTACCATCTCTTGGTCCGTGATCTTTATTATAAAAACTGTAAACGTTAAATTTATTAAAGGAAAAAATGGGATTCGACTTATCTAAATTGTCAATTTCATCTAAATCTAAAAAAATAGAAAAGGTCTTATATTTTAAATGGTGTTTTACAGGTTTAAACCTTGTGTGAGTCACTATCCCATTATAAATACACGAACTCATCAAATTTTAAAATTTTTAATCAAATTAATAGTAGATTTTAATCCATCTTCATGAAAGCCATAACCAAAATAACTACCACAATACCAAGTTCTTTTTTTTCCTTGAAGCAAATTCAAATCTTTTTGATACTTTAATGTTTCCAAATTAAAATATGGGTGTGTAAAGTCTACTTTTTGAATAATATCACTATTACTTATTTTATAAATAGGGTTTAAAGTTAAAAAAAAATTATTATCACATTTCAAATTTTGTAATTTATTTAGCCAATAAGTAACACAAGTCTGGTTTCCTTTGGATATAGAATTCCAACTAGACCAGGCTAATTTTCTTTTTGGCATAAGTCTTTCATCTGTATGTAAAATTGCAACATTAGAAACGTATTTAAACTTACTCAAAATTCTTTTTTCTTCTTCAGAACTATCTTTCAATATTTCTAAACTTTGGTCTGCATGTGAAGCTAGAACTACTTGATCGTAGTTCATATGCTCATTTCCAATATTTATTCTAACATTATCTTCATTTCTATTAATTTCTGTCACCTTATAGTTTTTAAATACTTCTCCACTTATTGTAGATAAAACTTTTTTAACATATGTTCTACTTCGATTAGTAACTGTGTACCATTGAGGTCTATTTTTTAGTTTAAACAAACCATGATTGATAAAAAAATTTAAAAAAAGTTTTAAAGGCATATCTCTAGCTTTTTTTAAAGGCATCGACCATATTGCAGCAACCATAGGAATGATGTGATATTCAATAAAGTATTTTGATAAATTAGATCTGTCTAAATAACTACCAAGTTTTTCATTGTTTAAGTCTTTTTTAATCAAAGTGGGTGCAGTTTGATAGAATGACATAATTTCTTTTATCATTCTTAAGAAATTTAGATTAAATATATTTAACTTATTTGCGAAAATAGCTTTTAGTCCTCTTCCTCCATATTCAATATTGCTATCTTGAATAGATACAGAAAATGACATATCACTTTTTTCATAAGGAACGCTCAGTTCATTAAAAAACTTAATCAAATTTGGATAAGTTAACTCGTTAAAAACAATAAAACCTAAATCAACAGGGATAGTTTTGTTATTTTTTTTTATATCAAAAGTATAAGAGTGGCCACCGAAATGGTCGTCTTGCTCAAAAAGATCTACTTTATATTTCTTTGATAGATAAAATGCTGCAGATAAACCTGAAATTCCAGAACCAACAACTGCAATTTTCATTTTTTATGCAGCTTCTTCTTTATATTCATCCATAGATGGGCAGGAGCATACAAGATTTCTGTCGCCATAAACATTATCTACTCTGGCTACTGGAGCCCAATATTTATATTCTTTTAGATATGTTTTAGGAAAAGCTGCATCTTTTCTTGAATAAGAATGTTTCCATTCATCTGCTGTTAATTCTAAATACGTGTGGGGCGCATTAATTAAAGGATTATCTTTTTTTTCAAATTTACCAGATTCAATTTTATCTATTTCATCTTTTATACTTAATAAAGCATTACAAAATCTGTCTATCTCCTCTAAATTTTCACTTTCTGTTGGTTCGATCATAATAGTACCTGAAACTGGCCATGACATTGTAGGAGCATGATAACCATAATCGATCAGTCTTTTTGCAATATCTTCTTCTGTTATACTAGACTTTTCTTTAATAGGTCTTATATCAATAATACACTCATGTGCTACATTTCCGTTTTTTCCTGTGTATAGAACCTTATATTTTTCAGATAATTTTTTTGAAATATAGTTAGCATTTAAAATTGACATTCTTGATGCTGATTTTAAACCTTTTGATCCCATCATTTTTATGTACATCCAAGATATAACTAAGATACTTGCACTCCCCCATGGTGCAGCCGATACAGAACCCATCCCCTTACTTGAGTTTAAATCTCCAAGATGTTGATGTGTAGGTAAAAAATCTTTTAGATGTTTCGCACAAGCTATTGGTCCCATTCCTGGACCTCCACCTCCATGAGGAATGCAAAAAGTTTTATGCAAGTTAATATGACATACATCTGGACCGAAAGTTCCTGGTTTTGCAATTCCTACTAAAGCATTTAAATTTGCTCCATCCATGTAAACTTGACCACCATTAGAGTGTACTATTTCGCAAATTTCAGTTATTTTTTCCTCGAATACTCCATGAGTTGAAGGATAAGTAACCATCAATGCCGCTAGATCTTTTGAGTATTTTTTAGACTTACTCTTTAAATCCTCTAAATCTATATTCCCGTTATTATCACAATTTATAACTACCACTTTCATACCTGACATTTGCGCGCTAGCTGGATTAGTGCCATGAGCAGAGCTAGGAATTAAACAAACATTTCTATTTGATTGATTATTATTTTTGTGGAACGCTCTTATTGTCATTAAACCAGCATATTCCCCTTGAGCCCCAGAATTAGGTTGTAAAGAAACCGCGTCAAATCCTGTAATCTCTTTTAGATCTTTTATCAAATCATTGAACAACAACTTATATCCATTCATTTGATTTACAGGAACAAATGGATGTGGAAGAGCAAACTCATTCCAAGAAATAGGTATCATTTCTGCTGTAGAATTTAATTTCATTGTACATGATCCTAAAGCAATCATTGATCTATTTAAGGCTATATCACTATCCTCAAGTCTTTTTAAATATCTCATCATTTCAGTTTCTGAATGATATTTATTAAAAACTGGATGAGTTAAATATTTAGACGTTCTTAATAAGTTTTTTGGAAGGTTATCAAGAGTAACGTCTTTAGTTTTAGTTACATCTTTATCTATACCGAAAATATTTAATAGCAAGTTAACATGATCAAGTCTTTTAGCCTCATCAAAAGCTACTGATAATGTTGTATCGTTTACTTTTCTTAAATTAACTTTTTCAGAGATAGCTTTTTTATAAATTTCATTTGTTTTGTTGTTTGTTTTAATTGTTACTGTGTCAAAAAAGTTATTAGTGTAAAGCTCAAAACCGCCAGCTTTAACATTCTCTGAGAATAGTTTTGCCAATTTAGATGTTCTATTTGCAATATCTAAAATTCCATTTGGTCCATGATAAATAGCATAAGCCGCTGACACTATTGCTAGAAGAGCTTGTGCAGTACAAATATTGCTAGTCGCTTTATCTCTTCTGATGTGTTGCTCACGCGTTTGAAGGGACAACCTGTAAGCTTTTTTACCAAATCTATCTACTGATACACCAATAATTCTTCCTGGCATCGACCTTTTAAATTCCTCTTTTGTAGCAAAAAAAGCAGCGTGAGGACCACCATAACCCATTGGAACTCCAAATCTTTGAGCGTTTCCCACTGCAATATCTGCCCCAAGTTCAGATGGTGTTTTTAGTTTTGCTAAAGAAAGAAGATCACAAACTACTATAGCTTTACCTCCTTTTTTACGTATTAAACTTATAGACTCACTAGGATCTATTATTTCACCTAAAGTATCAGGGTAAGCTATAACTCCACACAACAAATCTCCATTTAAATTTTTTAAAAAATCTTTTTGATTGCCAATTAAGAGCTCGAGACCGAAAGGTTCAATTCTTGTCTTAATTAAATCAATAACTTGAGGATTGCAAGTATCTGAAACATAAACTTTTTTTGAATTATTTTTAGAAACTCTTTGGGCTAGACCAACTGCTTCTGCAGCAGCTGTAGCTTCATCTAACAATGAAGCATTAGCAATATCCATTCCAGTAAAATCAATTATTAATTGTTGAAAATTCAAAAGCATTTCTAATCTTCCTTGGGCTACTTCTGGCTGATAAGGAGTATAAGAAGTATACCAGCCTGGATTTTCTAAAATATTTCTCAAAACTACATTGGGAGTAAAACAATTGTAATAACCCATACCGATAAAATTTCTAAAAGTCTGATTTTTTTGAGAGATAATTTTAAGCTTTTTCAGAGCTTCACTCTCCGAAAGTGAATCACCGATTTTTAGTTCGTCTCTTAGTAAAATATTTGTAGGAACTGTATCTTTTATAAGTTGATCAAGAGACTCGCTGCCAATATAGTCTAGCATTTTTTCTTGATCTTTTTTTGAGGGACCAATGTGCCTATTTATAAATTCTTGTGAAGTATCATCAATCATATTAATTAGGATTATCCTTTTTAAATTTCTCGTAATCTGCTGGACTCATTAAAGAATCCAGTTCTGATTTGTTTTTTATTTTAATTTTAAAAAACCAACCATTGTTTTCAGGATCTTTGTTTACATTTGAAGGATCATCAACAATGGGCTGATTATTTTCTAATATTTCTCCAGAAACTGGCGTGTAAACATCGCTAGCAGCCTTTGTAGATTCTACTACTGCAGCTTTTTCATCTTTATTTAAACTTTTTCCTTTCTCTGGAAGTTCAACAAAAACAATATCACCAAGCATTTCAGTAGCATGTTTACTGATACCAACCGTAGCTGACTCTCCATTTAACAAGACCCATTCATGTTTTTTTGAATATTTTTTTTCACTCATTTTTCCTCCTTATTTGACATAACTTTTTTTATAAAATGGTAGCTTAGAAACTACAGCTTCATGTTTTTTTCCCCTTACTTCTAAGAAAATTTTACTGTTAATCTCTGAAAATTTACTTTTAATGTAACCCATAGCAACAGGACTATTTACACTTGGACCAAATGTTCCACTTGTAATAACACCTATTTCTTCATTAGATGATGAAAATATTTTTGTTCCTTCTCTTGCTATAATTCTCCCAGATGGTTTAACGCCTATTCTAATTTTAGAAACTCCATTTTGTAAATCTTTTTTAATATTTTCCCAACCTTTAAATCCACCTTCTTCTCTTCTTCTTTTTGAGATAGCCCACTTCAAATTTGCTTGTATGGGATTAATATTTTGATTTAATTCATGACCGTACAGACATAAACCAGCCTCCAATCTAAGTGTGTCTCTTGCTCCTAGTCCTATTGGTTTAGCCCCCTTATCCGAAAGTAGCTTTGTAAAGTTTTCAACATTAATATTTGGTATTGAAATTTCAAATCCATCCTCCCCAGTATAACCAGATCTAGTTATATAAATTTTATTACCCTCGAAATCAAAATAACCGCCGTTCATAAACTTAAGTTGCTTTATTCCATTAACTATTGACTCTAAAATAGACTCAGATTTTGGGCCCTGGAGTGCAATAAGAGAAAGATCTTTTTTTAGCTCATATTTGCTGTTTGTATTTAAACATTTTGATATTTCTTTAATATCATTATCTTTACAGGCTGCATTTAATATAATGCTAAAACCTCCCTCAACTCTTGTGATAATAAGATCATCGATTACCCCGCCCTCATCATTAATTAAAAAAGAATATTTAGATTGATTCATTTTAATTTCTTTAAAATCTAGAGGTATAATTTTTTCTAAACTGTCTTCTGAAAATTTATTTCCCGAAATAAAAAGTTGCCCCATATGTGAGACATCGAAAAATCCCGCATACAGTCTTGTGCTTATATGTTCTTTTACTATTCCGTCTTTGTATTGAATTGGCATTTCATAGCCAGCAAAAGGAACAAATTTTGCTCCTAAATTTTTATGAAAATTGTATAAAGCAGTTTTTTCCATTTTGTAATAACCCTCTTTTTCCCCATCTGTCTAAGTACCTGAGAGATTTACCCCTTCGGTGAGGCTTACGCCTGCTTTCCAGAGTTATTACAATAACGGTCCTTTTGCCTGAGAGTTTCCGGGGAGGTTGCTCCTTCGGCGCCAAAATTGGTCTCTCCCGTTATGAGAATATTTTAACACAATATTTTGATTTATTATACTTTTTTATTGTAATCTAAACTTTTCATTACAACTGCAGAAATTATAATTAATCCGCCAATTAATACACTTAATGGTGGTATTTCACTATAAAATAACCAAACCCAAATCGGAGCAAATATTGTTTCCATCAACATTAATAACCCAACCATCACTGCTGGAGTTGTTCTGGACCCAATGGTAATACAAATAAAACCGATAGCTAATTGAGGTACTCCTAATAAAAAAGAAAACCAAATATCTTTGGCTGTTATCATTAAAGAATCTATTAATAATAATCCGTATATGCAACTTAAAATACCTGCATAAAATATTGCTGGTATCATATCAAGGTTTGGATACTTTCTAATTATTAAAATTAAAATTGAGAAATTTATAGGAATAGCAAGAGCGGCTATATTTCCATACAAGGATCCAGTGCCGATTGAGTCTCCAATCATTAGGGCTACTCCAATCATTGCTAAAACAATTGCAACAAGACCTCTTGGAGAAATCTTTTCCTTTAAAAAAAAATAAGCTAATACGGGTAAAAAAATAGTTTGAGTACTTATAATAAAGACTACATTAGCTACAGTTGTCTCTGTCATTGAATACATATAAGCTACAAAACTTACAGAAAGAAAAGCACCTCCTAATAAACCCTGGATACCAGCTACTCTAATTTTTTTGATGGTTTCTTTTCCGTAAGTTAAAAATAGAAATGTTATCAGAGCTAATAAGAAAAAGAGAGATCTGTAGAAAAGTATTTGCCAAATATTTGCACTTTCAAAAGATCTTATGATCAGACCTCCCCAGCTAAGAGCAAAGCCCCCTAATAGTACTAGAATTGGTCCTGGAATTTTATAAATAAAATGCATTTAAAATTTTCTTACATATTGACGAAAAGCACTTTCAGCAATAGTTAGATCGACCATTTTGAACTTAATTTTTGAACCAGGTGTTTTTTGAACCAATTTATCATAATCAGCAGTGATAATGTTTGCAATTTTAGGATAACCGCCAATAGTCGGATGATCAGATAAAAGAATTATAGGCTGACCGTCCCCAGGTATTTGCACAGAACCTTTAATAATTCCTTCAGATTTAATATTAGTGCTTACAATATTTTCTAGTTTTTCTCCCTCTAATCTCATTCCCATCCTGTCAGTTAATCTAGTAACTTTATATTCTTTTGAGAAAAAATCTTCCCTGCTTTTGTTTGAGAAATAATTAAATTGTAATCCTTTGATAACTCTTATGGTGTTATTTTTTTCAAAATGTAATTTAATTTTATTTTTTACGCCTGAAGAACTAATATCATTTAAAAAAATTTTTTCTCCAATTTTTAATTTGTCTCCATCTTTGGGGCCAATTCTTGCTCTTACTAAGGTAGAAATACTTCCATTGACTTCTTTTAACTTAAAGCCACCTGCAACAGAAAGATACCCATACGCGGAGTCTATAGTTGAAAGAATGTCAATTTTATCTCCATCTTGAATTAAAAAACTTTCATTAGGTTTGCCTTTTATTAAGTCTCCATTTTTTTTTGTTATGTTAAAGTTTATTCTTCCTGATACTGCAACTAAAGCTGACTCTCCTACGAGCTCAAGTAAAGGTCCTTGATAAGCAAATTCTAAGGCTCCCTCTGAAGAATTGTTTCCAACTAATTTATTAGAAATTGAAAATAAAAATTTATCCATACATCCGCTTGGCGCAACTCCAAGGTGCTGCAACTGAAACCTTCCTAAATCTTGGAAGGTCGAATTAATCCCAGGTCTCAAAATTTTAAAATAACTACTCATTTTTAAAAGTTAAAAACTCCTTTTTTGATATAGATTTAAATTTTACTGTGTCACCTGGTAATAACTTACTTGGATCTTTTTTATTAATATCAAATAAATCAAATGGAGTTTTTCCAATAATATTCCAACCACCGGGACTTTCGAAAGAATATATATTACAAAATTTTTCTACCACACCAACTGAGCCTTTAGGAAGTTTTACTCTTGGTGTTTCAAGTCTATCTATTTCTAATTCTTTACCTAAATCTCCCATAAAAGGATGACCAGGAACAAAACCGATCATATATACAAAAAAATTCGTTTTAAGGTGTTTTTCTACTATTTCTTTAAAACTTAATTTGGTTTTGTTTTCTAATCTTTTGATGTCTAGAGCAAATTCTTCATCATAACAAATTGGTATTTCAACATTTTTATTTTTTTCTGACAAGATAGTTTTAGAATAATCATTGCTTTTAATAAATTCTATCAATTCTTTAGATTTTACTTTGGCCAAATCAAAATTAATTATCAGTTTATTGTAAGAAGGTGTTGAATTTAAAATTCCCTTTAGTTTTTTACTTTTAATAGAATCCATAATGAAATTAAAAAGTTTAATTACTTCTCTGTTGGTTTTTTTACTTACTTCATCACCAAAATCGCACGAGATGCCACAATCACCAATATTACTTATTTTTTTTAACATATGTTGTTATAGTATATATAGGTTATAAATATGGAAATTAATATAAATTGTGATCTTGGTGAAAATTCAAAGTTCTGTTCTACAGAAAACGACCCTATGCTTTTAAGCATAGTAAACTCAGCTAATGTAGCATGTGGGTATCATGCCGGGGACAAAGTTACGATGAAAAAAACAGTAGAAACTTCAAAAAAAAATGGCGTAAGCATTGGAGCACATCCATCTTTTAATGATCCTGAAAATTTTGGAAGAAAAAGATTGAATTTACAACCAGAGGAAATAAATAAATTAATTGTAGATCAAATTAATATCCTTTCAGAGATCGCGCGGAAAAATTCCATGAAAGTGACTCATGTAAAACCTCATGGAGCATTGAATAATATGGCCTGTGAAGACTTTGAACTTGCAAGGATAATAGCTAAATCAATTATCTCAGCAGACAAAGATTTAATTTTTTTAGTACCAACAGGATCTGAAATGGAAAAGGCCGGAAAAAAACTTGATATGAAAGTGGCTGCTGAAATATTTGCTGATCGGAACTATGAGGATGATGGAAATTTAATATCTAGATCTAAATCTAACGCACTTATTACAGATCCTGAAATTGCAAAAAATCATGTTGTTAAGATGGTCAAGAACCAAACCATAAATTGTTTTTCGGGCAAACAAATTCCCTGCGAAATAGACTCAATTTGTGTTCACGGTGACGGAAAGAGTGCAGTAAGCACTGCAAGAAAAATTAAAGAAGGTCTTTTGGAAAATGGTGTAGAACTTAAAACATTGGTTCAATTGAAAAAATTTATATAATTAATTTAGAGACTGTATCATTTGCTCAGGCAACCAAAGAGCTAGCTGAGGAAAAGCTATGATGATAATTACAGCCAAAATCATTAATAAAAAAAGAGGAAATGCGCTTTTTGCGATAAATCCCATATCCTTTTTTGCCATACCTTGTAGTACGAATAAATTAAATCCTACCGGTGGGGTAATTTGTGCCATCTCGACAACTATAACGAGGTATATTCCAAACCAAATCATATCAAATCCAGCTTGACGTATCATAGGTTCTATAATTGCCATCGTTAAAACAACTGCAGATATTCCGTCTAAAAACATACCAAGTATTATGTAAAAAAAAGTTAAAACAAGAAGCAACATGTATGGCGATAATTGAAGTGTATCAATAAAAACTGCTAAATTTTTTGGAAGGCCTGTAAAGGCCATCGCTAAAGTTAAAAAAGAGGAACCTGCTAATATGAAAGCTATCATACAAGAAGTTTTGGTTGCGCCTAGTAAAGATTTGCTAAAAGAGTCCTTTGTTAAACTTTTTTGAAAATACGATAGTGCTAAAGCACCTAAAACTCCTAAAGAAGCAGCTTCAGTAGCTGTTGCTATACCTGCATAAATAGAACCAATTACTGAAATAATTAAAAGTACAACTGGAATTAGTTGTCCAGATTTTTTTATTTTTTCTAAAAAAGAAAAATTTTCACTAATTACAGGCATTTTATTTTTATTTTTTAAGGACCATCCAACAACATAAATCATAAATAACAAAGCCAAACCAATACCTGGAATTATTCCTGCTATAAAAAGTTTAGCGATGGACTCCTCTACAGTGACTCCATAAATTATCAAAATAATTGATGGAGGTATTAAAAGTCCTAGTGTTCCAGATCCTGCTAGGGTGCCTAAAAGAAATGTTTCAGGATAATTTCTTTTTCTTAGCTCGGGAATTGACATTTTCCCAACTGTTGCAACAGTAGCTGCTGATGAACCAGAAATGGCCGCAAAGATAGCACAACCTAAAATATTAACATGAATTAATCCTCCAGGTAGTTTAGCTAACCATGGAGATAGACCTTTAAATAAGTTTTCTGATAATTTAGTTCTAAATAAAATTTCACCCATCCAGACAAAAAGAGGCAAAGCTGTTAAAGACCAAGATGAGCCCATGCTCCACATTGTGGTAGCCATTGCATCTCCCACAGGTCTTGAGGTAAACATCAACATTCCTATTGTTGAAACACCAATCATACTAATACCAACCCAAACGCCAGTACCTAAGAATATTAAAAGAACGCTAATAAAAAATATTGTTAAATAAATCTCAATCATATTTAACCTTAATAAAAAGTTTTAAAAAATTATGAAGAATACAGATGAAAAAAATTGAAGCACCGATAGCAACACCTGTTTGAGGTATCCAAAGTAAAATTTCGTCTGCACCTTGACTTCGCTCCTCAAGCTGAATTGAAACAAACCACATTTTAATTAAATAAAAAGCTAAAAAACCTGAAAAAAAAGTTGAGACTACAAGGCACCAAACAGTTAGCAACCTTAATAATTTTCCTTTTGCCTTTTCAAGAAACAAGGTGATCCTAATATGTCCGTTTTCATTAAATGTATAAGCCAGTGCTAAGAATGAAGCTGAGGCCAGGCTATACCCTGAGTATTCAGTTAACCCACGTATATAAAACCCAAATATTCTGGAAGTTATTCCTAAAACTATAGAAACCAAAATAAGTATTAAAAAAAAAGCAGCCAGGTATCCCGAGTACCTGTAAAGAGAATTTAAAAATTTGTCTAATTTACAAAGCATAAAGGCCGTATACATTATACGGCCTTTTTGCCTAAATAAAATTTATTTATATGCTGATAAAACAGCTTGTCCTCTTGAACCAGCTCTACCTGCCCATTCTTTGGCCATAGTAGCACCAACTTTTTCAAAATGACTTTGTAAAGCTTTGTTTACTTTTCCAACTTCCATACCTGCAGAAGCTAATGCTTTTTTGTCGGCAACATTACCTTTTTTAGATAAAGCCCAACCTTTTCTTTCAGCTACAGCGGCTTGCTGCATAACCATTTTTTGAGTTTTACTATCAAGTTTGTTCCAAGCTTTCTTGTTCACAACAACCATGTTTTTTGGAAACCATGCTGCGATATCATAAAAATATTTAACACCATTTTCCCAAATTTTACTGTTCTTACCAGTTGTTGGTGATGTAATCATACTTTCAACCATTCCAGTTGAAAATGCTTGACTGATCGCAACTGCTTCCAGTTTAGTTGGTTTCATACCTGTTAATTCTGCAATTCTAATTGTCGCAGAGTTATAAGCTCTAAACTTAAGTCCTTTAAGGTCGTCCACAGAGTTAATAGCTTTTTTACTATATAGCCCTTGTGCTGGCCAAGGAACTGCGTAAAGAAAAACTAACCCCTTTTCGTCAAGTCCTTTTACCAATTCTGGTTTTGAAGCCTTATAAAGTTTTTGTGCATCAGAGTAAGTCTGAGCAACAAAAGGAATTGAGTCCACTTCTAGCAATGGATCAAATTTTCCATGCGCAGACATAAATCTTTCACCGATTTGTGTTTGTCCAGTTTGAACGGCTCTTAAAATTGCTCCTCCTTTAAATAAAGATCCACCAGGGTGAGTCTTAATTGTAAGTTTACCACCAGATTTTTTAGTAACTGCTTCTGCAAATGCTGTAGCATTTTGCGAATGGAAGTTACCTGCTCCGTAAGCTAAAGCCATGTTCCATGTCTCTGCCTGAGCAGCGCCTATACTAATAAGCAAAGAAATTAGCAATGCACTAATTTTTTTAATTATTTTCATTTTTCCTCCTTTGAAATGTTTTAATATTCTTATTTGACTAGTTGACTTAATGAAAATCAAGGAAAATATTAGAATTTATTTAAGATTTTTGGAAAATAAAAATTAAGAGTTAAGGACCTTATTATCATAAAGAATAACAAAGAAAGCCATAAACCATGATTATCTAAATTATCGATCAAATATATTGAAAATAATATGTATAAAATGACTGAAATTATCATGCAGTTTCTAATTTCTTTGGTTTGAGATGCCCCAATAAAAATTCCATCAAACTGATAGCAAAAGGATGCAATAGGAGGAATTAAAATCACCCAAATAACATAACCGTAAGACAAAAATATTAAGTAGTCTATGTTGGTTAATGTACCAATTATATATTTGAAGAAAAATATATAAATTACAGAAATTATTAAACCCGTCATAAAGCTTAATTTAAAAGAGTTAGATACAGCGTTTAAAAAAGATTTTTTTTGTTTCCTCCCTATAGAGAAACCAATTATACCTTCTGTGCTAAAAGCATAAGCATCTAAAAAAAATGAAGCAATCATAATAAACTGAAGCAAAATACTGTTGATGGCTAAATAATCCTCTCCTAATTTAGCTCCTTGATAAGGTATCCACAAAAAAGCAAAAGTTAAAAAAAGAGTTCTTACAAAAATATCAAAATTAATTGTAAATAATTTTAATATTTTCTTAGTCACAAAAATATTGTCTAATCTAGGTATAATATTAAAATGTTTCTTTATATAAAAATAAGTACTTATTAAAAAAATAATAACAGTTAAATAGGCAGAAAGAACAGTACCTAATGCAACGCCATATATACCTAAATTTAAGCTAATTACAAAGAAAACACTAAATACAATATTGGTAATACTAAAAAAAGTAACTAATAAACTTGATGTAAAAGTTCTCTGCAAACCAAGATAAAACCCAGTCAATACATACATGATTAATTCTGCTGGTGCTGAAAGTATTCTTATATAAATATACTTTCTAATTAAATTTTGAGTTTCCTCCGATGTAGCAAAAAAATCTCTTATAAAATGTAAGATGACGTCTCTTAATGAAATTATAATTAAAGCAAAAAATAAACCTATTACTATATTTCTTATAGTCGTAATTACTATCCCTCTGTAATCACCTCGACCTAGTGCTTGAGAGACTATTCCTACGGTTCCCATTCTGAGAAAGCCAAAACTCCAAAAAATCATACTTATTACAGCTGTCGCAATACTTGTTGCAGCTAAATACTTTTCACTTCCTAGATGACCCATTAACCCTGTATCTACTAAACCGACTAACGGGATCGCTAAATTTGCAAAAAAAATGGGGATAGATAGTTTAACTATGTATAATTTTGAAATATTTACCGGATGTTTCATATTTTCAAATATTGCAATAACTTATTTTTTAACTTAATAAAGAATATTATTATAATTATTTTTTAAATATAATGTTAGAGCAACTTATAATTACAATTCAAATAATCATTATAGACATAGTAATGGCAGCTGACAATGCAATCATTATAGGTTTAATAGCCTCTGGTTTTGCTCAACAAAATCGTAAAAGGATTATAGCCTGGGGAGTTGCAGCTGCCTTTATTTTTAGAGTTATTTTCGCTTTTGGAGCAACAATTATTTTAGAATTTGCTTGGCTAAAAATTATGGGAGGAGCCCTATTATTATGGATAGTTAACAACTTGAGACAAGATTTCTTTGATAGTAAGAAAGTTAGATCGCCAGCTTTAAAATCTCAAGAAAGAGTATCTTTTGCTACGGGATTTTGGAGAGTTTTAGTAGCTGATTTTACATTAAGCTTGGACAATGTTTTAGGAGTTGTTGGTGCCGCTAAAGACCATTATTTGTTAATGGTAGGTGGTTTATTATTATCTGTATTATTAGTAGCTACCTTAGCTTCTTATTTTGCTAATTATATTAAAAATCATAAGTGGTTAGGTTATGTTGGTTTATTTGTCATTTTAATAGTTGCTCTTCAATTAATAATTGGTGGTTTGATAAACCTAGAAGTATTGTCTATTAACGAAAAATTTGAATTCCTGTTCAACATATAAAAAAAAACCCGCCTATTTCTAAGCGGGTTTTAATTTTTCTAAAATTTAATACTTATTTAAAACTTATAACCGATAGATATTTTACCAGTGTGAGCATCGATGTCACCTTCTACGGAGTTATTAGTATTTGTAGCTTCTAGGCTTATAGTTTCGTAGTCTTGGTAAACATATTCAAATTTTATGAACATATTATCCAAATCATATCTATAACCTGCGCCAACAGTGTATCCATATATTGTGTCATCAGGATAAGTTGATCCAGTTCCAATATTTTCTGTTGAAACTATGTCAACTGACTGACCACCGACTTTTAAGTAAAGTCCGTTGTAAACATCTTTTTCGACATAAATCGTAACGTGATTTTCAATATCACCAGAAACTTTTTGTGTTTTAGACTCTGTTGCCCCAGCGGCACTAGTTACGTTAGTTTGTGTTTTACTCTGATTAACAAACTCTGCACTGCCTGGAATCCAATCAAAACCTAATACCCAACCGTTATTCTGTTCACTCTCTAGGAATATGGAACCAACTGTAACTGTCTCAGAAGATGAACCGCCTGTATTCTTGTTAGCGTTTTCTACTGTTTCAGAACCAGATCCGTCAATTTCCATTACCATTCCAGAAATACCTATAGAACCAGCATTTGCGCTAGCTGACCATAGAATTAAGAGTAAAGTTGAACTTAGACTCGTTAAAAATTTTCTCATTTTGATTTCCTTATTAATTGCAATTAATATGTTGAAGAATCTATATAATTATAGATTTGGAGTCTCCTAAAAAATAGTAGCATTAAATATCTGTTAAAATCAAAAAAAGCAGTAAATTAGCCATTTTTATAGTTGTAATTATGCAACAACTGACAAATAATTCACTAAATTAAAAAATGCTATTTTTCAAAGTTTTTTTCTTATGAAATTTAGGCATTACCTCAATGTTAAGGTTCTTTACTTCTTTTGCCTTAAGAGATTTTAAATTTTGAACGAGATTTAGAAATTTCTTACTCTCTTTCTTAGATACTAGTCCATCTGTAAGTGAAAGAAATTTTTCAACATAATCAGATCTTTTAAAAGGTTTTCTACCATAAGGATGAGCATCTGCAATTTCTATTTCATCTTCAATTTTCTTACCATCTTTCATAGTAATGATTACCTTGCCACCAAAACATTTATTTTTAGGATCTGGATCATGGTATTTTTTAGTCCATTTATCATCTTCATGAGTTTCAATTTTACTCCATAAATCTACTGTAGTTTTTCTATTGGCTCTCTCTGAGGTATAAGATTTTATATGATGCCATTTTCCATCCTCTAATGCGACTGCAAAAATATACATTATTGAGTGATCTAATGTTTCTCTGCTAGCTTTTGGATCCATTTTTTGAGGGTCATTTGCGCCAGAACCAATAACATTATGTGTGTGATGACTTGTATAGATATCAATTTTTTGTACTTCGGAAATATTTTTAATTCTCTTGTTTAAACTTCTTGCAAGGTCAATAAGTGCTTGTGCCTGGTACTCTGCAGAGTGTTCTTTAGTATAAGTTTCCAAAATAGCTTTTTTTTCGTCATTAAGATTGGGTAAAGGCACAATATATTCTTTACTTGGTCCAGATAAAACATATGCAATTATACTATCTTCTCCCTCGTAAATTGGGCTTGGGGATCCCTCACCTCTCATGCAGCGATCAACTGCTTCAATAGCTAATTTTCCAGCATGCGCTGGTGCAAAAGCTTTCCAGCTAGATATTTCTCCTTTTCTAGATTGTCTTGTAGAAATAGTAGTGTGTAAAGCTTGCTGGATTGACTGATATATAATTTCTGTTTTTAATTTCAATAATGTTCCTAAACCTGCAGCAACACTTGGGCCTAAATGAGCTATATGATCTATTTTGTGCTCATGTAAACATATTCCTTTTACTAAATTTACTTGGACCTCATAACCCGTTAATATCCCCCTAATTAAATCCATTCCACTACATCCTTTTTGTTGAGCTACAGCTAATATTGGAGGAATATTATCTCCTGGATGACTATAATCTGCAGCAAGAAAGGTATCATGATAATCTAATTCTCTTACAGCGGTTCCATTGGCCCACGCTGCCCATTCACAATTAAATTTCTTTTTAGAATTTATACCAAAAATGGTTGAACCATTTTTTCTAGGATGTGAAATAGACATCTCCCTAGCTGAAATTACTGGACTTCTATTAAATGAGGCTATGGCTACAGCGGCGTTATCAATTATTCTATTTATAACCATTTCTATAGAGTCTCCTCCAGGTCGAGATTTATCTGAAGCAATTTCGGCAATTTTCCAAGCAAGCTGTTCTTCTTTTTTTAAATTTTCTGATGACTTATGTACTCTAACTTTTATTTCTCTCATATTTTTTAAGACAGCATATTTCTTAAAACATACTGAAGGATTCCCCCGTTTTTATAGTATTCAATTTCATTTTCAGTATCTATTCTAGATAGAAGTTTAATAGTTTTGCTTGAACCATCTGGGTATTTAATTTCGCAACTCACATCAGCTCTTGGGTTAATTCCTTTCTCTATATCAATAATTGTAAATAATTCAGTACCTTTGATGTTTAATTTTTTCTTATTAAAACCTTCTTTGAATTGAAGAGGCAATACCCCCATTCCTACTAGGTTAGATCTGTGGATCCTTTCAAAACTCTCTGCGATAACAGCTTTGATTCCTAATAATTTTGTTCCTTTAGCAGCCCAATCTCTTGATGAACCTGTTCCATACTCTTTGCCAGCAATTACGACCAAACTATTTCCTCTTTTTTTATATTCCATTGCAGCGTCATAAACACTCATTTGCTTTCCGTCAGGTTGTAATACTGTAAAACCACCTTCTGTTCCTGGCGCCATTTCATTTCTAATTCTTATGTTTCCGAAAGTTCCTCTTAACATGACTTCATGGTTCCCTCTTCTAGCGCCATAAGAATTAAAATCTTTTTGCTGAACCTGATTTTTCATAAAATAATCTCCAGTCGGACTATCTTTTTTAATAGATCCTGCTGGCGAAATATGGTCTGTTGTTACGGTATCACCTAGAATTAGAAGCGGCCTAGCATCTTTAATTTTTTTAAATCCCTCTGGTTTATCTGGTAGATTATCAAAAAATGGTGGTTTTTTTACATAAGTGGATTTTTCCTCCCAATTATAAATACTGCTTTCCTCTGTTTTAATTGAGCTCCATTCTTTAGGTCCTTGTGAAACATTTGAATATCTTTGAATAAACATGTCCGCACTTATAGATTTTAATATCAAATCTTCTATTTCCCTATTTGACGGCCAAATATCTTTTAAAAATACGTCTTCTCCATTTTTATCTTTACCTAAAGAGTTCTTGTATAAATCTTGATGCATATTACCAGCTAAAGCGTAGGCCACAACTAAAGGCGGAGATGCTAAGTAATTTGCTTTAACATCAGGATTAATTCTGCCCTCAAAATTTCTATTTCCTGATAAGACAGAAACTGCATATAAGTTATCTTTGTGAATTGCATCAGAAATTTCTTTATCTAAAGGTCCGGAATTTCCAATACATGTAGTACAACCGTATCCAACAAGATTAAAACCTAATTCATCTAAATATTTATTAAGACCGGCTTTTTTTAAATAATCTGTTACGACTTGAGATCCTGGTGCTAAGGAAGTTTTGACCCAAGGTTTAACTTTCAAACCTCGTTCAACTGCTTTTTTTGCCAATAAGCCTGCTCCTATCATAACGCTTGGATTAGATGTATTTGTGCAAGAAGTTATCGCTCCGATTACAATATCTCCATCTTTAATTTTGAAATCTTTTTTGTCCACTTTAACTTCTAGAGGAACTTGTCTGTTGGTGTTTTCTTTAAAAACTTTATCAAAGCTTTTTGCGGCATCAGTAAGTAATACTTTGTCTTGGGGTCTTTTTGGTCCTGAAATACTTGGTACAACAGAGTCCAAATTTAAAGAAATAGTATCAGTAAATTCCATTTGTTCACTTGCCCACAAACCTTGTTGCTTAGAATATTTTTCAACCAAGGAAATCGTAATTTCATCCCGTCCAGAAAATTTTAAATATTTAATCGTTTCCTCGTCAATTGGAAAGAATCCGCAGGTTGCGCCATACTCTGGAGCCATATTTGCTATTGTAGCTCTGTCAGCTAGAGATAAATTCTTTAAACCATCTCCATAAAACTCAACAAATTTTCCAACAACACCTTTTTTTCTTAGCATCTCTACAATTGTCAAAACTAAATCGCTAGCAGTAGTACCTTCGCTAAGTTTACCTTTTATTTCAAATCCAATTACTTCTGGTATTAACATTGAAATAGGTTGTCCTAGCATTGCTGCTTCTGCCTCAATTCCTCCAACACCCCATCCTAGCACTGACAAACCGTTAACCATTGTAGTATGACTATCTGTTCCAACTAAAGTGTCAGGGTAAGCATAAGTCTCTTTTCCCATTTTTGACGACCAAACTACTTTTGATAAATATTCTAAATTTACCTGATGACAAATCCCAGTTCCAGGAGGAACAACTCTAAAATTATTAAAGGCACTTTGTCCCCATTTCAAAAAAGAATATCTTTCGCCATTTCGATTAAATTCTCTTTCTACATTTTTTTTAAAAGAATCTTTTTTTGCATAATTATCAACCATAACTGAATGATCTATTACTAGATCAACCGTTGATAGAGGGTTTATTTTATTTGGATCTTTGTTTTTTGATTTAACAGCATCTCTCATTGCTGCTAGATCTGCTACAGCAGGTATTCCAGTATAGTCCTGCAGTAAAATTCTTGCTGGTCTGTAAGCAATTTCCATTTTGGAACTTTTAGTTTTAAGCCAATCTACTAAACTATTAATTTGTTTTTTGGTAACTGTGACTCCATCTTCATAGCGTAATAAATTTTCCAAAAGAACTTTTAAAGATTTAGGTAATTTTTCAATACCTTTAAGTCCTTTTTTCTCTGCTTTAGATAAACTATAAAAATGGTAAGTATTTCCCAAAACATCTAATTTATCTAATGATTGAAAAGAATTTTTACTTTTAAAATCCATGCCCTATACATAGAACATAATAACACAAACGATAAGCAAAAAAGACATGGTGAAGTTAAAATTCCTTATAAATTTTTCACTTGTGGCAAAATTTCTTAAATACATTCCAATCAAACACCAACTATTTATGCTCAGCACAGCCATTAAGAAAAAAAATGATATAACTATTACAGAATCTCTAAGATAATTGGCTGGGTTAATAAATATTGAGACCGTGGTCATAGACACAACCAAACTTTTTGGGTTAATAAATTGTAAGATAAAAGCTTTGCTAAATGTAATTGGATTTTTAATAGGTGCAGCTTTTGAGGGTTTTGAAAAAGATATTAGATAAGCCAGATAAATCAAAAAAATTGAACCCAATATACGTATTATTTCCTGAATTATAGGATACTGCCTAAAAATTAAAATTAAACCAGTGTTCATTATTAGTAGCAATAAGGTCCAACCAGAAATTACTGCGAGTATCAAAGGTAATGTTTTCTTATATCCAAAATTAAATCCTGAGTAAGATGATGTAATATTATTAGGTCCTGGTGTCATAGCTGTTACAAAACCAAAAATTATTAAACTTACTAAATCAGGATACATCTAAGCAATATCCAAACCATTTTCGGCATTTTGAGATGGGTGAACTAAAACTACCTTCCCATCTTTTTCTATTGCTCCTAGTATTAAAACTTCTGAAATCACTCCAGCTATATTTTTTTTTGAAAAGTTACAAACCCCAATAACTTGTTTACCGATTAGATTTTCTTTTGTGTAATAATGAGTAATTTGAGCAGAAGATTGTTTAATGCCAATTTCTTTTCCAAAATCAACTTTTAGAACTAGAGAAGGTTTTCTAGCTTTTTCATTTTTACTTACTGATATTACTGTTCCAAGTTTTATTTGAACTTTTTTAAAATCATCAAATGTTATTTCCATTTTCCCTCCTAAAAAAAAGGGGGCTTTAAAGCCCCCTTTATAATTTTAAAGACTTAAAGAATTACAGTTGTTTGTAATTTCCTTTGCTCCACTCATACCATACGTAGCCTGGTAAACTCACATCGCCTTTTTTATCAAAGCTTAGAGTTCCTAGCACTGTATTGAATTTGCCTTTTTTCATAGCTTTCATAACTTTTTTGCTATCTGTTGAACCAGCAGCTTTTGCAGCTTGTTCAAACACTTCAAGAGCAGCATACGAGTAAAGTACATAACCTTCAGGTTCTATACCTGCAGCTTTGAACTTTTTAACTAATGGAGCAGCTTCTGGATTATTTCTAGGATCTGGGCTAAAAGTCATTAATGTACCTTCGCCAGCGCTACCAGTAATTTGCCAGTATTCTGCTGTAACTAAAGCATCACCGCTAATTAGTTTTGTTTTCATACCTTGATCTCTCATCTGTCTTACAATCAAACCACCTTCTGTGTGGTAACCACCAAGGTAAACTGCTTCAATGCCTTTTGACTTAAGTTTAGAAACTAGAGCTGAGTAATCTTTTTCACCAGCAGTAATTGCTTCGTACATAGTTTCTTTTAAGCCTTTTTTATTCATGTTCATTTTAGTAGCATCTGCTAAACCTTTTCCGTAAGCAGTTTTATCATGAATAATTGCAACTTTTTTTCCTTTGTATTCTTTTGCTAAAAAATTACCAGCAACTTCACCTTGTTGGTCATCTCTACCGCAAACTCTAAATACGTTTGGTCCACCTTCATCCGTAAAAGCCGGATTTGTTGAAGCTGGAGAAACTTGGATAATGCCTTCTTCTGTATAAACTTTAGAAGCCGGTATTGAAGATCCAGAGCAGAAGTGGCCTGCAACATAGGCTACATTCTGTGATACAAATTTATTAGCAACCGCAACAGCTTGTTTTGGATCACAAGCATCATCACCGATTACTAACTTAACTTTTTCTCCGTTAATTCCACCTTTTGCGTTAACGTCTTTAACCCACATTTCAGCACCAGCTTTTAACTGAGCACCAAAAGATGCGTACTGTCCACTCATCGGTCCAGCACTTGCTACAATTATATCAGCCTTTGCTGAAAATGAAGCGAACATCAAAAAGGTAGCTAATAAAGAAATTAGATATTTCATTGATCTAATCATTTTCTCTCCCGTTGTTTATTAATTAATTAATATGACTTATTGAACTACAACTATAAGTTACTGTAAATATATAAACTGTCCAAAAACTTATTTTTTTCCGCCTTCTAAGTAAGCAGATTGCACGTCAGGGTTGTTTAATAGATCTTTTCCTGAACCTTCTAGATTTATATTACCGTTTACTAAAACATAGCCTCTATCAGCAAGTTCTAAAGCCTTTTTAGCATTTTGTTCAACTAGAAATACTGTAACTCCCTTCTCTTTATTAATATTTTTTATCGAAATAAAAATTTGATTCACCAATTTGGGCGCAATACCCAAAGAAGGTTCATCTAATAGCAACATTTTAGGTCTAGCCATCATCGCTCTACCAATTGCCAACATTTGTTGTTCTCCACCCGATAAAGTTCCACCTCTTTGGGTAAGTCTGTCTCTCAAAACCGGGAAAAGATCGTAAACTTCTTTTGAATCCTCATCAAAATTTTTTCCTTTATTGTTTGAAGATGCTCCTAATCTTAAATTGTCTTCTACAGTTAAACGTGAAAATATTCTTCTCCCTTCAGGTACTTGTGATATTCCTAAATTTACTATTTCGTGCGGAGTTAAATTTTCAATATTTTTATTATCAAAATTGATTGTGCCTTTTGCAGCTTTATTAACTCCACTTATAGTCATCAATAAGGTAGATTTACCAGCACCATTTGATCCGATTAAAGCAACAATTTCTCCATTATTAACTTTAATATCAACTCCTCTTAAGGCTTGAATATTTCCATAAAATGTTTCTACTTTTGAAATGTTTAGCATTTTAATCTTCTGTTCCTAAATAAGCTTCTATTACTTCAGGGCTGTTTTTCGTTTCTTTTGCGGTGCCCTCAAAAATTTTCTTTCCATAATTTAAAACGACAACATGATCAGAAATACCCATAACGACACTCATATCATGCTCGATTAACAAAATTCCCGTTTTTTTTTCATTCTTTATAAATAGCAGTAATTTGTTTAGTTCTGCTGACTCTTTTGCATTTAATCCAGCTGCTGGTTCGTCTAAACATAGAAGATGAGGATTAATACACATAGCCCGAACTATTTCCAATTTCCTTTGGTCTCCATAAGGAAGATCGCCAGCATTATCATCAGCTCTATTCGTTAAATTAATTATATCCAACCAATATTTTGAAATTTCAACAGCTTCTTTTTCCTTCTTTAAAAAAGATGGCGCGTTTAACAAACCAAGTATAGAAAATCCTGAAGCAATCATTAATTTATTGTGTTGAGCAACCATCATATTTTCTAATACGGACATCTGAGGAAATAGCCTAATATTTTGGAAAGTTCTAGCAACACCGGCTTTCTGAGCCACTTTAAAATCTGAAAATTTTTTCAAATCTAATTTCTTATTATCTTTGTTTAGAAACATTGAGCCTGAAGTGGCTTTATAAAAACCTGTCAAACAATTAAAAACTGTAGTTTTTCCAGCACCATTTGGACCAATAATAGAGGTAATATTGTCTTTTTTTGCAGAAAAAGATAAATCGTCTATAGCTAAAAGCCCACCAAATCTCATTGATAAATTTTCAACATCAAGCAAATTATCTCTCATAAAATTATTTTTCTTTCCTCATAGTTATAGTTGGCTTTCGAGTTGCAAGAATACCTTTGGGTCTAAAGACCATTATTAAAACCATAGCTCCTCCAAAAGCTATCATTCTATAAGACTCAAAATCCCTAAAAACCTCTATCAAACCAATTAAAAAGATAGTTGATAATACAACACCTGTTTGAGAACCCATCCCACCCAAAACTACTATGGCAACTATTATTGCTGACTCAATAAAAGTAAAGCTCTCAGGACTTATAAAAGCTTGTCGAGTTGCAAAAAAGGATCCAGCAAATCCTCCAAACATTGCTCCTACTGCAAAAGCAGTAAGTTTAGTATTTCTCGGATTAACGCCTAAAGATTTACATGCTATCTCGTCCTCTCTAAGTGCTTCCCAGGCTCTTCCAACAGGTAATTTTCTAATCTTAATGGTAAAAAAATTTGTGATTAAAGCTAAAATAAGAATTAAATAATAAAGAAAAATTATCCTTTGCATTGGGCTATACTCTAATCCGAAAAAAGTATGAAAGGTTTCTACACCCTCATCGGGATATCGTTTAAAGGGCAAGCCAAAAAATGATGGTCGAGGAATTCCAGTTAATCCGTCAGGACCTTTGGTAAGATCATACCAGTTCAACAATAAAATTCTTATCATTTCACCAAAAGCAAGAGTTACGATTGCTAAGTAATCTCCTCTCAGTCTTAAAACAGGAAATCCTAGCAATATTCCAAATAAACCTGCAAATAGACCAGCCAGTGGAAGACAAATCCAAAAGGACCAACCAAAATGAATAGCAAATAGTGCGTAGGAATAAGCTCCAACCGCATAAAAAGCGACATAACCTAAATCTAAAAGACCAGCTAAACCTATTACAATATTAAGACCCCAACCTAACATAATGTATGTCATCATCATTATGGCAATATCCATCCAGTAACGATCAGCGAATGGCATGAAAGGAAAGATCACTGAAAAAATAACTGCTCCTAAAGCTATCTGCGCACCCTTAGTATCTAAAAAATTTGTAATTATTTTACTTATAGAAGAAGGTTCTCCTCTTCTTTGCTCTTTTTTAAATGTATAAATATTAATTAAAAACCTACCAATCGTACAAGCTAAAACAATTAAACCAACAACTAACCATTTAGGTTGAACAACCAAAGCTTCGTTTACAGCAACTGTTCTAAGTCCTACTATAGGGCCAAAAAGGGCTAAAGCTATTAGTCCAGTAAATAAGCTATCTTTAATTGAACTTTGAAAAAAATTTTTATTCATTTTATACTTTTTCAATATCCGGTTTGCCTAAAAAACCAGTGGGGAAAAATATTAAAACTATCACTAAAGTTGAAAACGCAGCTATGTCTTTGTATTCAATTGAAATATATCCAGACCAAAATGTTTCTATTAATCCGATTAATAGTCCTCCTAACATAGCTCCAGGAATAGAGCCTATTCCTCCCAAGACAGCTGCTGTGAAAGCTTTTATTCCAGCTAAAAATCCTATGTAAAAATCTATTACGCCATAATACATTACAAACATCATTCCAGCGACAGAAGCTAATGATGAACCAATGATAAATGTCATGGAAATAGTTCTGTCTACATTAATTCCCATTAAAGCCGTCATTGTTCTATCCTGTTCACATGCACGTTGTGCTCGTCCTAGAGCTGTCCTCGTAATAAATAATGTAAAAATTGCCATTAAAACTATTGTTACTATAACAATAAAAATTTGAAGATAGCTTAGTGTGACTGTAAAATTACTATCCTCAAAAAAATTAAACCCACCTTGAATGACCGGTTGAAGAGTTTTTATTCGAGCTCCTTGAGCTGCTTGAACATAGTTTTGAAGAACAATCGACATACCTAATGCTGAAATTAATGGAGCTAACCTAAAAGATTTTCTTAATGGCTTATATGCAAGTTTTTCAACAGTCCAACCATAACAAGCCGTAAAAACCATTGCTATGAGCAAAGTTAAAAGAAGTACGATAGGTAATGCAATGCTTGTAAGTGCAAATAATATAAAAGAAATTAAAGCTACAAAAGCTCCCACCATGAAAATATCTCCATGGGCAAAATTAATCATGCCTATAATTCCGTAAACCATTGTGTAACCAATAGCTATCAGTCCGTATACTGATCCAAGAGTTAGACCGTTTATTAATTGTTGTAAGAAATACTCCATCTCCCCCCGTTTAACTTATATTTTTTAAAATTTTTTAAAGATGCTATTTAATGCTTTTTGTTGGATTTTGTAAAACTTCTTTTTTTTTAGTTCCTTAAGAACATAAGCATTGGTTCCACCAGGGGTTTGAGATTCCACCACAAGTTGTTGTAAAGATATTTTATTTTTATAAACTGCATCTTGAGAAAGTGCTAAAAAAAGTTGCTTTACGTAATTTTCTGCCTCGGCTCTTTTAACTCCCTTAGTTACAAGCCAATCACTAGTGACTGATATCAAATTGTAAAAAGGAGCCATAAAAGATGATGTTGCCCAAAAGCTTCTAGAAATTTTTTCATTTTTAATTTCTATAACGGTTCCTAAATGTTTGAAAAAAGATTTTAATTTTCTATCAGGCGGACATATAACTACGGGT
>CACJZK010000008.1 GCA_902597875.1 uncultured Pelagibacteraceae bacterium | reverse complement strand
GTTTTTCCGTTTTCCTCTATTCTAACGCTTACAGTAGCTTGGGCATCGGTACCCTCTGTCACTGCATGAACTTGGTATAATTGGAGATTTACATCATGAGGATATAATTTTTTAATACATTTGAAAATTGCATCCACTGGTCCGTCTCCACTTTCTGATGCTTTTTTTATTTCGCCATAAACCTCTAAAGTCATATCAGCTTTTTGTGGTTCTCCTGTACCAGCAAATACTTTTAGAGATTTTAATTTAATTACGTTCTCTTCTTTTATTAAACTATCATCTACTAAAGCCGCTATATCTTCATCGTAGATGTGTTTCTTTTTGTCTGCTAAAACTTTAAATTTACCAAAAGCTGTTTGAATAACATCGTCAGTTATACCGCTGTAACCAAGATCATTTAATTTATCTTTAAAAGCATGTCTTCCTGAATGTTTTCCCATAACAAGAGAAGTCTTCTTAACACCTACACTCTCCGGAGTCATAATTTCATATGTATTTCTATTTTTTAACATACCGTCTTGGTGAATACCTGATTCATGTGCAAAAGCATTTTTTCCAACTATAGCCTTATTGAATTGGACAGGAAAACCAGTTGCGTTAGAAACAACTTTTGATGCTTTACTCAATAATTTAGTATTAATACCTGTTGAAAATGGCATTAGGTCTGGTCTAGTTTTCATAGCCATTACTATTTCCTCAAGAGCTGCGTTACCTGCTCTTTCTCCAATCCCATTTATTGTGCATTCAACTTGCCTAGCTCCTGCTGATACACCTGCTAAAGAATTTGCAACTGCTAATCCTAAATCATTATGAGTATGAGTAGATAAAATTGCTTTATCTATATTTGGAACTTTGTTTAATAAAGTAGAAATAATTTTTGTATATTCGGACGGAACCGTGTAACCAACCGTATCAGGAATATTAATTGTTTTTGCTCCACATTTAATTGCTATCTCAACTGTCTTGCACATAAAATCCATATCTGTTCTTGTTCCATCCTCACAAGACCACTCGACATCATCAGTAAATTTTCTTGCATAAGTCACATGTTCTTTAATAGACTCAGCAACTTCTTCTGGAGTTTTGTTTAGTTTGTGCTTCATATGAAGTGCACTAGTAGAAATAAATGTATGGATTCTAAATCTTTTCGCACTTTTTAATGATTCATAACACGCATCAATATCTTTTTTTGTGTGTCTTGAAAGCCCAGCGGGTATTGAATTTTTTAGAGTTTTGCTAATAGCTGATACAGCTTCAAAATCCCCAGGTGAGGCTATTGGAAAACCAGCTTCTATTATATCAATTCCAAGTTCATCAAAAATTCTAGAAATTTGAATTTTTTCCTCAAGACTCATTGATGCGCCAGGAGATTGCTCTCCATCACGCATAGTTGTATCAAAAATAATAACTCTGTTTTTGTCGCTCATACTCAAAAATTATAGTTCTAAAAAATTACAGTTAAATGTTAAAACTTATACTTAATAATACTATAGTACAATTAATAGTAGAATTTGCAAAATATTTTTGCAATTACTTTGGCTTTAAGATCATATTGGGCTAATTTTTGTCCTTGTCTACCAATTTGTTCTTGCCTATCCATGGCATTAGGGCTCTTAACTTTTTACCTACTTTTTCTATCTCATGTTCAGATAGATCTTTTCTCATTTTTAAGAAGTTTTTTTGACCCGACTTACACTCGTCCATCCATTGTTTCGCAAACTTGCCTGATTGTATGTCTTTTAAAACCTCTTTCATTCTTTCTTTGGTTTTGCTATCCACTATTTTTTTACCAGAAACATATTCTCCATACTCAGCGGTGTTAGAAATTGAATAATTCATATTAGCAATTCCACCCTCATAAATTAAATCTACGATTAGTTTTACCTCATGTAAACACTCGAAGTATGCCATCTCTGGTGGATACCCCGCCTCAGTTAAAGTTTCATAACCATTTTTAATTAGTTCTACTAAGCCTCCACATAGCACAGTTTGCTCTCCAAATAGATCTGTTTCGCATTCGTCTTTAAAAGTTGTTTCAATAATTCCTGACTTGCCTCCACCAATGGCTGACGCATAAGACATTGCAAGATTTCTTGCTTTACCAGAGCTATCTTTGTGCACTGCCATAAGGCATGGAACGCCTCCGCCTTTCTGATACTCACTTCTAACTAAGTGACCTGGTCCTTTTGGTGCAACCATAAATACATCCAAATCTTTTCTGGCATTTATTAAATTAAAATGAATATTAAGCCCATGTGCAAAGGCTAAACTTGTTCCCTCTCTCATGCGCTGTTCAATATGATTCAAATATATTTGTGACTGGAGTTCATCTGGGGTTAACATCATTACTACATCTGCCCAAGCGGCTGCATCTGATAAGGACATCACTTTTAGTCCTTCACTCTGAGCTTTTTTTGCACTAGGAGAATTTTCTCTTAAAGCGACCACTACCTCTTTAACTCCACTATCTTTTAAGTTTAAAGCATGAGCATGGCCTTGACTGCCGTATCCAAATATAGCAATTTTTTTATTTTTAATCAGACTAATATCAGCATCTTTTTCATAATACATTTTCATTTTTTTCTCCTTTAAACTATTTAAATACTTCTGAACCTCTAGTCATCGCAACTGCACCAGTTCTAGATACGCTTGCTAAACCACAGGGTTTTAGATTTTCAATTAATTTATCTATCTCTCTTCTTAAAGCAGTTACTTGAATAACTAAAGACTTTTTTGATTTATCTAGAGTAACAGAATTATATTTTTTACAAATTTTAACAGCTTTTTGAAGCTTGCTTTTTGAAGATATTACTTTAAATAATGCTAATTCTTTAAATAATATTTTTGGATCATTCCTTGAAAAATCTGCAACTTTATGAACTGGAATTAATTTTTTTAGTTGAAGTTTAATTTGTTCAATTACTTGTGGTGTTCCTGATGTTACAATAGTAATTCTAGAAATATGTTTCTTTTTATCTACTTCTGCTACTGCGAGTGATTCAATATTATACCCTCTCCCAGAAAATAAACCTACTACTCTAGCCAAAACTCCCGCTTCATTATCTACCCAAACAACAATAATATGATGTTCAAATTTTCCTATTTTTCCAGGTTCGCTATAAGCTGATTTAGATCTAGCCATTATACCAATACTTTCCCCTCTTCCGAGATTTCTTCTTTTTCATCTTGCTCACCTAGTAACATTTGATTATGTGGTTTTCCTGAAGGAATCATAGGAAAACAATTTTCATTTTTGTCGACTACACAATCAAAGATTACAGGTTTATTTACATCAAGCATTTCCTTTATTTTATCATCAAGTTCTTTAGGGTTTGTTGCTCTTATTCCTATACAGCCATAAGCTTCTGCTAATTTTACAAAATCTGGCAAAGCAGCCGTATAACTTTCGGAGTAATTTTTTTCATGTAATAACTCCTGCCACTGCCTTACCATTCCCATGTATTGGTTATTTAAAATAAAAATCTTAATTGGTAAATTATATTGAACAGCTGTGGACATTTCTTGCATCGTCATAAGAACAGATGCCTCTCCTGCAATGTCTATAACTAATTTACCAGGATTAGCTACTTGAACTCCAACAGCTGCTGGTAAACCGTAGCCCATTGTACCAAGACCTCCTGAAGTCATCCATCTATTAGGCTTGTTAAATTTATAATGTTGAGCAGCCCACATCTGATGTTGACCAACTTCTGTAGTGACATAAGTGTCGTGATTTTTGGTTAACTCATAAAGCCTTTTTACAGCATGTTGAGGTTTTATTATTTCATTACTGTTTTTAAAATTTAAAGATTTTTTTTTCCTCCATTTATCTATTTGGCTCCACCATTTTGCAGTTTTTTGTTTATTAGAATTTAAAAAATCTTTATTTTTTTCTTTAAAAATTTTAATTAAGTTTTTTAGTAACTCAGAAACATCACTGATAATTGCTAAATCAACTTTCACATTTTTTCCTACCGATGATGGATCGATATCAATGTGAACTTTTTTTGAGTTAGGTGAAAATTCATCTACTTTTCCTGTAATTCTATCATCAAATCTAGCTCCAATATTTATCATTAAGTCACAATCATGCATTGCATTATTTGCTTCGTAAGTTCCGTGCATACCAAGCATACCTAAAAATTGCGGGTCATCACCTGGATAAGCACCCAGACCTTGTAAGGTTGAGGTTATAGGGAAACCAGTAAGTGAAACTAATTCTCGAAGAAGTTTGCTAGCCTCTGGTCCAGAATTAATTACACCACCACCAGTATAAAATATTGGCTTAGAAGATTGTTTGATCATTTTAATTAATTTCTCTACATCTTTAAGATTAGTTTTTTTAATTATTTTTCCATTTAGTTTTAACGATTTGTTTTTTTTAAATTTATATTTAGCTTTTTTAAACTGAACATCTTTTGGAATATCAACTAAAACTGGCCCTGGTCTTCCTGTCGTAGCTACCTCAAAAGCTTTGTGAATTACTTCAGCGAGTTCGTTAACATCTTTCACAAGCCAATTATGTTTTGTACAAGGTCGAGTGATTCCAGTTGTGTCTGCTTCTTGAAAAGCATCAGTTCCTATTAAATGAGTGGGAACTTGTCCTGATATACAAACTAAAGGAACTGAGTCCATGTAAGCATCTGTTAATGCAGTTACGGCGTTTGTTGCTCCTGGTCCTGATGTAACTAACAACACTCCTGGTTTACCTGAAGATCTTGCATATCCTTCCGCTGCATGACCAGCGCCTTGTTCATGCCTTACTAAAATATGTTTTATTGTATTATGATTTTTTAATTCATCATAAATTGGAAGAACTGCTCCACCAGGGTAACCAAAAATATGTTCTACTTTTTGATCCTCTAGGCATTTAAATACTATTTCTGCGCCACTGAATAATTTTGACATTTATACAATCTATCGGAGAATCGACTTGCGTCAAGTTTTAGGTTGTTTCTTTTAAAACTTTTTTAAAAAGAATTGAAAAATCTTTAGAATAAAGCTTTTTCCAAGTGGCCATATGGCCCCTAGACCAAGTGTTTTGTCTTTTAGCATACTGCCTAGTTCTAATTTTTATGAGGTCAATAGTTTCTGTTTTACCTTTAATACCATCTAAATAGTTGGAAATTTCCCTTACCCCAATTATTTTATTTGCTGATAGAGTATTGTCTATTTTTAACTTCAAGAAATTTTTTACTTCTTCGGTACATTTATTTCTGAACATCAATTCTGTCCTTTTAGTAATATTTTTTAGAAGTTCCTCTTTTGGAATATTTATAAATATCTTTTTGATTTCAAAGTCTAAAAATTCAGATTTTGTGTTAGAGGACCATTCAAATATAGATTTTTTTGTCGATTTTTTAACTTCATATGCTCTTAAGGTTCTTTGTGTATCTGTTTCAGAAATAATTCTTTTAGATGAAGGGTCAATTGCTATAAGTTTTTTATAAAATTTTTTTTGACCTATCTTTTTATGTAATAACCTTATGCTGTACCTTAAATTAGAGTCAATCTGTGGAATTTTACTCATGCCTTTAGTTATGGCGTTAAAATATAAGCCAGTACCACCGACTAATATAGGTATTCTCTTTTTTTTAATGCATTGGTTAATTTTATCTTTTGCTAAAGATAACCATTCACCAGTTGAAAAGTATTTTTTTACAGACAAAAAACCGTAAAGGTGATGTTTAACTTTTAAGAGATCTGAGCTTGAAGGTCTAGAAGTTAAAACGGAAAATTGCTTGTACACCTGCATACTATCAGCGTTAATAATTTCTCCTTTAATTTTTTTTGCTAAATGTATTGCTAGGCGAGACTTTCCAGATGCAGTAGGTCCAGCAATAAGAACTAATTTTTTTTGAAAATTTAATCTATTAGTCAAAACTAATTAATTTTTACACCAAGATATCTTCTTCTATTATTATTATTATCAATAATTGTTAAAAGTAGTGTTTTCTCACCTTTTTTAATAATTTGATCTACTGATCTACTTAGTGTTTCTGAAGTAATTGATTTTTTTTGAACTTCAAGAATAATGTCATTCACTCTTAGTGCTCTTGACAGAGGGCTTTTGTCTAATATTTCAAGTACTACAACCCCTTTTGAATTTTTAGGCAAGTTTCTTTGTCTTATATCTTTTGAGTTAACATCTCTAACTTTAATTTTTAAAACATCTATCTCTGTCTCTTTTTCTTCTTTGCTTCCTTCTTTAAATTCTTTAGAAGCTTCAAGTCTTCCAAGTGTTAATCTTTTAGAAATTAGTTTCTTGTTTCTCCAAATTTTTACAATAACCTGTTTTCCAACTGCAGTGTTGCCAACTTCTTTCGGAAGAGTTCGCATTGTATTAATTTTTTTTCCATCAAATTCTAAAATAATATCTCCTGCTTTTAATCCGGCTTTGTCAGCTGGACTTTGAGGAGACACGCTTGCCACTAAAGCTCCTTTAGGTTCTTTCATTCCTTCTACTTCAGCAATCTCTTTTGTAACTTCTTGAATACGAACTCCTAACCATCCTCTTCTAGTTTCTCCATATTTAATTAGTTGTTCAATCACATTGGAAGCTGCGTTAGCAGGAATTGCAAAGCCAATACCAATTGAACCTGCTTGGCCAGGTGCAATGATTGCTGTATTGATTCCGATAACCTCTCCATCTAAATTAAACAAAGGACCACCAGAATTTCCCTGGTTGATAGATGCGTCTGTCTGAATAAAGTCATCGTAACGAGTTAAATTTATGTCTCTATTTCTGGCAGAAATAATGCCTGAAGTAACTGTGCCACTAAAACCAAAAGGATTCCCAATAGCTACTACCCAATCACCTACTCTTGCTTTGTCAGAGTCTCCAAATTTTACAGGTATAAAATCATTTTTACTTTCAATTTTTAAAACAGCTACGTCCATATAAGGATCAGCACCTATTACTTTTGCTTTATATTCTTTTGAACCTACTTTAACTAAAATATCTTCTGCATTAGAAATTACGTGATTATTTGTAACCACCAAACCCTCTTTTTTAATAATAAATCCCGAACCTAATGATGAAGCTTTTCTCTCAGTTGGTCTTTGAAAATCTTTAAACATCTCCTCAAAAGGAGATCCAGGTGGGAATTGAAATGGAAATTGGTTACCTGAGGTTTTGATAGTTTGCGTTGTAGAGATATTTACAACTGAAGGCATTAGTCTCTCTGCTAAATCTGCGAATGACTCTGGTGCATTTCTAGTCTTACCCTCAATATTAAAAATAAAATAAAAAAATAATAAATAGGTAAGTATTTTTTTATAACTTTTCATTTAATTTTTTACGTACCAAACAATTACAAAACCTAAAATTAAAAAAAAAACTCCTGAGAGTCTTAATTTTTTTTCAGGAGTGTTCTCAATCAATTTTAACATATTTTTTATTTTTGACGGAAACAAGGCAACTATTAAGCCTTCGATAAACAAAAGTAATCCTATAGCGGTTATAAGATCTTTCATTTTATTAATATTTAAGGTTTTTTAGCAGTTCCTGCTTTAATGTTACCAAAGAATTTAAAGAAATCACTATCGGGAGAAAGTATTAAAGAAGTTTCCCCGCCAATTAAAGCTTTTTCATAAGCTATCATAGCTCTGTAAAAAGCAAAAAATTGAGGATCTCTTCCAAAGGCATCAGCAAAAATTTTATTTCTTTCACCATCTCCTTCTCCTTTCATAATTTCTGACTGTTTATTTGCATTTGCTAATATCACAGTTACATCTTTATCAGCAGTTGAAGTAATTTTAGCGGCTATTTCTGCTCCCTGTGCTCTAAATTCTTTTGCTTCTCTTTCACGCTCTGTTTGCATTCTTTTATAAATTGCCTCGCTGTTAGCCGGTGGAAGATCAGCTCTTTTAATTCTTACATCTACAATAGTTATACCAAATTTTTGCGCTTCGTTGTTTACATCGTTTTGAATAATTTCCATTTGTCTAACTCGATCAGTTGAAAGTAGCGTAGCTAATTCTTGTTTACCAAGAACACCCCTTAACCTAGAATTAATAATAGTTGAAAGTCTAGATCTGGCTACTCTTTCGTTTCCAACTGAAATATAAAACTTTAATGGGTCAACTATTTTAAATCTAGCAATCGCATCTACAATTAATCTTTTTTGGTCAGCAGCAATTACTTCTTCTGGTGCATTATCTAAATTTAATATTCTTTTATCTAAGTATACAACGTTTTGAATAAAAGGTATTTTGAAATTTAAACCTGCTTTGGTAATAATTTTCTTAGGGTCACCAAATTGAAGAACTATTGCTTGGTTTATTTCTTGAACAATTATTAAGGATTGAAATAAAAAAACCCCTATTACTAATATCGCTGGAATTATAAATTTTGGTGCTTTCATATTTAATTAGTTTTCTTTTTTAACTCAGGTAATGGTAGATAAGGAACAACACCGGAGCCAGATTTTTTATCTATGATAACTTTATCAATATCTGCTAAAACTTTTTCCATTGTCTCCAAATACATTCTTTCCTGCGTAACTTGTTTTGCGTTTTTGTATTCATTGTAAATTGCCAAAAATCTACTTGCTTCACCCTCCGCCTTTGCTACTACCTCTTTTTTATAAGCCTCTGCTTGTTGTAAAACTTGTTCTGCTTCACCACGTGCTCTTGGAATAACATCATTAGCATATGCTTCTGCTTCATTTTTTGATCTTTCTCTGTCTGCTCTAGCTGCTTGAACATCTCTAAATGCATCAATTACTTGGCTTGGTGGATCGGCTTGTTGAGTTTGAACTTGAGTAATTTCTATACCAGACTGATACTCATCTAAAATTCCTTGCATGATTGTTTGTACCTCAACCTCTATTTTTGATCTTCCCTCAGTTAAAATGGACTGGATGGGGCTTTTAGCTATTACTTCTCTCATTGCAGTTTCTGAAGTTGCTTTAATAGTTTCTACTGGACTTTGTATGTTAAATAAAAAATTTTGAGCATCTTTAATTACCCAAAAAACAGAATAATTTATATCTACAATGTTTTCGTCTCCAGTCAACATTAAGCTTTCTTCATCGACATCTGCAACCCCGGAAGTTCTACCGGTATCACTAGCAGGTCTAAAACCTACATCAATTCGATTAACTTTAGTAACTTTTGGGGTCAGAACTCTTTCTACAGGAAGTGGTATGTGATAATTCAAACCTGGTTGAGTGGTTTTAACGTATTTTCCAAATCTAAGAACAACTCCTTGCTCATCAGGCAAAACTCTATAAAGACCGCTTGCTGCCCAAACACCTAATAAAATAATTAAAATTAGTACAATTGATTTTCCACCACCAGATTTACCCCCTGGTAAAAATTTATTAATTAAATTTTGAAAATTTTTTATAACATCGTCTAAATTGGGAGGTTCTCTTCTTGATCCAGAACCATTTCCACCCCTACCGCTACCTCCAGGGGTTGAACCCCAGGGAGATTGATTTTTGAATATACTGCCTTTTGACGTCATGACACTTTATATAGTTACTTTTATTATAAAAACAAGTTAAGTATTAGCGATATTATGACCACTATAACAATATAACTATGAGCCAAAAACCACCTCCAAAGCAATTTGTAAAGACTCCCATAAAAGGAGCTAAATTTACATTATTGGTTTCTAGCGCTAAAGGAGGAGTTGGTAAGTCAACTGTCGCAGTTAATCTTGCTTTTGCTTTACAAAACTTGGGATTAAAAATTGGGATACTAGATGCTGATGTTTATGGTCCGTCATTACCAAAATTAATTAATTTAAATGAAAAACCAAAAAGTGAAGATGGTAAAGCTTTAATACCAGTTGAAAAATATAACGCTCAATGTATGTCAATGGGTTTTTTAGTAGATGAACAAACGCCGATGATTTGGAGAGGACCAATGGTTATTAGTGCAATTAAAACAATGACTCAAAAAGTTTTATGGAAAGATAGAGACATTATCATAATTGACATGCCTCCTGGCACTGGAGATACACAGCTGACTTTTGCCCAAGAAGTAAAAGTTGATGGGGCTATTATTGTTTCAACACCTCAGGACCTCGCCTTACTAGATGTAAAAAGAGGAATACAAATGTTTGATAAAACAGGTGTAAAGATTTTAGGTTTGATAGATAACATGAGCTTCTTTAAAGGAGACGATGGAAAAGAGTACAAAATTTTTGGCGAAGGTGGAGTGGAAAAAACTGCTAAAGAATTTAATAAAGAATTTTTAGGACACCTTCCTTTACATCAAGATTTAAGAAATTCAACTGATGAGGGTAATCCGTTAACTCATTCTAAGCCAGATCATGAAGTTTCAAAATTGTTTGAAAGTATCGCAAAGAAAATTAAAAATTATTTAGACTAACAAATGATAGAGTATTTAAAAAAACATAAAAGAATTTTGTTTATAATTCTAATTATAATTTTTATAGAATTAAGTGGACATGGAATATTAGCTTCATTATCAAGACTAATGAGAGTTCTTTAACTTTTATTAGACTAAGAAATCTTTAAAATCAAAAGATGTCATTAACTCGTTCCACTCTCTTTTTGAAAGACCGGAACTTTCATAATTTACTTTTTCACCTCTTGCCATTTTTTGAATAACTTTTTTACCTTTTGCTGAAACTTGAACTGCTCCTACTCTATAATCTAAGAACGCAGCGTGAGTTATTGGCACCCATTTTTTAACAGTCTCAAGCATTGTTTCTGCGTAAACTCTTATTTCAAACTGAGCATGACTATCTGCTCTTAAAAATAGAAAGTTTAGTAGATTTAATAAATCTGTTTTCCAATACCACTGGGTGTAAGAATTTAAAGTTAAATTCATTCTAGCGAGTTCTCTGGCTAAACCAGCTTTGTTCTCGTCAATCGTTGAACCATCAAATCTTTCATTTAGCATTTTCTCATAATTATCATAAGTTCTTGTAGCGTCATCTTTTAAAATTTTCAAAACTTCATCTGCTTGTTCTCCAGAAATTAAATCTCCTCTACCCTGGCGATTTGAAGTTGACTGAGCAGATAACTGTTCTTTAGATGGAATATAAAATTCTTTATCTAAAATAGAATATCTTGCTGAATATTCATTTACATTTGCTGTTCTGTGTCTAATCCACTGACGCGCAATAAAGATTGGAAGTTTTACATGATATTTAATCTCACACATTTCAAACGGAGTAGAGTGCCAATGTCTCATCAAATATTTTATCAATCCTTCGTCTGTTGAAACTTTCTTTGTACCTTTTCCATAAGATACTCTAGCAGATTGAACGATGGAGGAGTCGTCACCCATATAGTCCACCACTCGAACAAAGCCATGATCTAATACAGGAAGTGCTTCATAAAGAATTTTTTCTAATTCAGAGGAGGTAACTCTTTTAGTCTCATTTTTTTGAGACTGCTGCTCATTTATTTCTCGCTTTTGTTCAGGTGTTAACTTCATTTTGAATAAAATTATTGAATCTATTTTAAAGAGTTTTATATTAATAGTGTTGGTTTTCCAACTATGACGATAAACGAATTTCGTAATAAACATTACGGACGTGGGGGCAGTACCCACCACCTCCACCATTTACAACTTATGGGGGTGAACCAGGATCGACGGGTGTCTAAAGGCTATTCTTTCGTTCGAGATGGTTCCGACGTAACGGACTAATTATAAATGCAAATAATAAATTTGCACTTGCTGCTTAATTAACTTGTTAATTAAGTGAACGGGGTATGGGGCACCTGGCAACAGAACGCCCCTTCCAAAGACTCAAAACTCCCGTTAAACAATAATTTTTAAAAAAGTGGTCACACTGGTGTCACAGTGAGAAAAGAAATTTTAGTGTGCGGGGGAATATTTTTATCTACAGTTAAATAAAAAAGACTTGCTATCTAATAGTAGTACTGATGAGGCACCAATAAACCAAGTTCTTCCAATATCTGAAGATCCTCTTAAAATAAAAGCTCCTTTATTTGTGTATCTAACATCTGAGTAACTTAGTCTGACACCAATTGATGTGATTTCTGTTGCCTCTCCACCTCTGATTTTAATTTTTGATTTTTCATTTGGGTTTTTTTCGTAAGAACATATAAATGATCTGTTAAGTATATTAATTTTTCCAAAATCTTTTTCCGCTTTTTCTGTCTGTACTTGTCTGTAAGATTTTTTGCACTCATAAACCCAATAAACCTCAGAGAATAAAAAATGTTTTTTTGATATTTCTTTCGGAATAACTCTGTAATCAATTTCTTTTGTTTCTGCGAGATTAAATTCCTCTTTGCATTTTTTTAAGGCAATTTCATATGCGCTTGGCGTGCAATTCAAAAATATATCACAATTTCTTTTATCAGTGTTCCTAACTCCATATCCTTTGTCAAATCTTTTGCCAAAACTTCCTATATAAACTAGATTTTTATCTCCAGGGAAAAGATTTATGCGAGCATCTCTAGTTTGTCTTATCTTATTTTTTTCCTCTTTTGATAATGAATTAAAGGATTTAGAGTTATCCATAGCACATCCTAACAACAAACCCAGAACCCCGATTGTTAAAAGTTTTTTCATATTTCTTTTAATTTCTCTTTAAATTTTGAACTTATTCTTTCTTTAAATTCATTCAAGGATATAACTCTGTCTTTTTCTTTCTTCATCATTCTGTGTATCATTCTATGGCAGTTAGCACACAACATCGCAAAGTCTTTGGCTGATCTAGACATTTTCTTGTTAGTTTCAGCACCTTCTTTAACCTTAAACTTTGGTTCAATATGATGAGCCTCAATAAAATCTTTCTTCTTGCTATAATCACCATATATTTTTTCATACTTTAAGCCACAGGCCTGGCAAGTGTAGTTGCTGTTCTTCTTTAATTGTCTAATTAATTTTGGATCAGTTTTAATAATTTCATTTTCTTTATTAATATGTCTCACTATTTTTGTTTCAAAACCAGAATTAATTTGATCTTGATCAAATGAAACGCCACTAAATGCACTCTCTGAAACTCCTCCCCTTTCTATAGCTAAATTGAATAATTTAATCATCTCAAGAAAATCGTTTTTAAGTTCTTCTTCATCAGGGAGTTTTTTAACTTTATATATTTTGCCAAATGCACAGCTTTTAACCCAACGCTCACTTTTTTTATTTGTGGCTTTTCTGTCTAAATTAACTTTAGAAACGTTTGAAAACTTATCCTTAAACTCTGGAAGTTTTTTTCTTAAATTAATTGCTCCATCAACTAGTTTGTGATCTACATCCTTGGGGAAGTTTATTCGAATATTATATTCTCCCTGTCCTAAAGCAAACATTATCAATTTTTCATCTTTATCGACTGCGTATACAGGATAATAACCACACTGAGGCGAGACTCTACCGTTTGGTTGTAGTGAAACTTTTGGATGAAGAATCGCAATCCAAGGAGCAGCAACCCATTGTCCATCACCAGCGCTTGCATGTACTTCAAAATCTTTTATTTGATCTTTAAAAATATTTTCAAAGTTTTGAGGTATTTCTCTACCAATCCATTTTGCAAGTTTATTTCCCGGGGGGATCGAGGGTTTTTTTGGATTAGTTATTGTTCTAGCTCGTTCAGCTTGAAATTCTGTTGCAAGTTTAAAAAGTGTCTCGCGCAAATTCATAGGACTCATCATATCTGGACTCACTGGCGGGCACAATACGGACTCACCCAGCAAAGAAATAGCCGTTTTTTATGATCTAGAATTGTTGTATAACGTTAAAAGGTTTGGGGCACCTGGCAACAGAACGCCCCTGATTATTTGTAGGCTTCTTCTTGAATCCATTGAAGAAATTTTTCATCATTAACTGCAACTCTTAAATGATCCTCCCATTCCATTCCATCATCCCAATCAACACAAGCTACCTCAATTATTGCTGCTGATTCTAAATTAAAAGTCATTCTATAAACATTACTTTGTTTATCTGTTCTTCCGCCATCTATTTTTTCAATAAAGTCAGTTTTTGTATCACTTAAAAATTTTTTTATATCATCAAAAACATTAAATTGTTTTTTGAAACATTCAGATAAATCTTCAAAAAATATTCCCGCAGTTATTGATTGAACAGTATAATTTTTATCGTTTGTTAGATAATGAAATTGAATTTCATCGTAAGTTTCTAGTCTATTATCTTTCATATTAAATCTAGAATATTTTTTAGATTTATAATCTTTTTTAGACCAAACTTTAATTTGTGCTTCAGTATACATTTTTAGTAAACTGTCCCCCACACTCATTCCCTCTATCTGAAAGTCTCTAATATCATTCGCCTGTGATGGGGTTATGAAGCATAAGCTTAAGATGATGATAGCTAAAAGTTTTTTCATCGGACTCATCATATCTGGACTCACTGGCGGGCACAATACGGACTCACCCAGCAAAGAAATAGCCGTTTTTTATGATCTAGAATTGTTGTATAACGTTAAAAGGTTAAGGGCACCTGGCAACAGAACGCCCCTCTTTAATTGGTTCCTTGAGTATCCTCAAAGGATTTTGAATTTTTAATTACTATGAACCCTACTATGAACTACTGTGAACCTTAAAACAGAAGTGTAATTCTGTTATAGTCGCATTTGCAAGTGTAACAATATTTAACTATTTTTTTCTTTAAAAATAGGAATAATTTCTTCAAAAGAATTAGGTGTTAATCCTAAAGAGTCCCAATCTTCTTGTTTTACATATAAATATTTGTAAATTTTTCCAGTAGATTGACTTACATCTTTGCACCATTGTTTTAGTCTTTCGATTTTTCTAGGGTCATCTAAATTTTCAGCACCTTTTGTTTCAACAATAAACCTCTCTCCATTATTAAGATGTAAAACAAAATCTGGGTAGTAATAACTTATTCCGCCTTCGTGATTGATATATTCCATCTTAAAACCCAGTTGAATGTAATTTTTAATAAATTTTTTCACATCAATTGCAGCATCAAGAAAACCTGCAAATTGAAGTTCAAAATGCGAGTCACCAACAATTTTATTAAATATAGATTTTTTTGCTGGTAAAAATTCCTTTGCTCTTGGAATACTGAATGTTTTTTGATTTGAAACTTTAATGTAATTTTGAATTTCTGTTGTTCCTGTATCTACAACTGTAAGTTCATTAATATATTTTTTAAACGTTTCTCTTATAACATATCTAACATTTGTTTCACTTAAGTTCCTTGCTATATTTGTATCTTCAAGATTTACAGTCTGCCCAAAAAGTTTATTAATTAAAAATTCTTTAAGTTTTCCATATAATATATCTTGACCTCCATATAATCGTAATTCAGTCATAATAGACTTAGTAAAAAAGGCAATGATTGATGAAGCATTAATATGTAGGTCGTCACGCATCTTTACTTCTTTCACAACCTTGTCATCAATAATTTCTCTAAATAATATATTTTTTTGTTCTTCAGGGGAAAATTCTTTAATTTTTACTGAGTCAAATTTAAAATTTTTTACATCAAGTTCTTCAAGATTTTTATATTCTCTAATTATGCTAGGTGACAAAACTGGAATTTCTATATCTAAATTATCAATATTTTTTTCTTTATCAATTTCAATGATGGTTGGTCCTGATGAAACTGAGTCTTTTCCCATTGATCTTTTTTCAAGTATGACTCCTTCTGATTTTATACTTTCTACAAATTCCATAAATGCAGGAGTTCCAACAACATTAAGTTCTTCTGTAATATCCTGACCAAAATACATTCTTCTCAATCCTCTGCCCAGCGCTTGCTCTGGAAGTATATTTGATGAAGCAACAAATGGTCTTAGTCCAACTACAGTTGTAACATTTTTAACATCCCAACCCTCTTTAAGCATAAGAACTGATACGATTGCTTTTATATTGTTATTGTCACTATCTACTTGATTTGCAATTTTTCTTAATTCTTGTAAGTCTTTTTGACTTTTGGAAGATGCACTTTCATCTATATGTCCATCTTTGTTTGTATGAATTATAAACGTACCATTTTTCAAAAGTGGGTAATTGCTCTCAAGATAATCTTTCACATCGTCACAGTTTTTTGTGTCATCTACCATTACAAATAAAAGTGCTTTTTTTCCTAGTTTCTTATGATTTTCATAATCTTGCTTCCATACAGTAACGCCTAAATCAATAAAATCTCTCCATCTTTCTGAAAACTTTGCAGAAGGATTTTCCTCTAATTTTCCTCTGCTTGCTTCATCAGGAAGAATAGGAGTTTTGACAACTTGTTGAGCGATTGCTTCTACAAGAGGGTAATCAGAAATAGTATGGGGAAAAATATTTCCTTTTTGATCTTTGGGGGTTGCAGTTACATCTAATTGTAGCGGAAGGTTTGATCCTTTTTGAACAAGACTATTATTGATAGTTTCAATTGTTTTAAACCAAGCAAGTTTTTTTTCATGTATATGATGTGCTTCATCATTAAAAACAATAATGTCATCTATATTATTTACAATATCTCTTACAAGAATTTTGTTATCAGTAGTTTTAACAACAGGTTTGCTCCCCAGGAAAAAATCCATTGAAGAATTTTTATTATCTACTTCATTTCTAGTTACAAATCTCTGAATATTAGTTAAGAAAATATTTCCACTTTTAGATAGAGAACCAATATTATCTTGAATATGAACTTTAGGAAAAAAATTCCAAGACTTTCCGCCATAACCATTTGGGGGAAGTACAGGATCATTGTTAAAAACACGTAAACCTTCTATATCGATCTTAAGTCTATCCAGAACAATAGTATTTGGAGCAAGTAGAAGAAAATTTTTTGAAAGATTAGAGTCTTTTTGAAACTCTTTATGAAAATAACACCACACCATCAATAAAGACAAAACCTTTGTTTTTCCTGTGCCAGTCGCCTGTTTTATAACAAGTCTTAACCATGTCTCTTCAAATAAAGATTCTACCAAAACACCAGATGAGTCATATTTAAGAAGTTCAGATGGACTTCTTATATTTTCATGTTCATAAAGATAAATTATCGACTCTACAGACTCTCTCTGCGCAAAATAGTATTGAAATCTATTTTTATGCTCAGTTTTAAACCAATAATTTAGTAACGATTTAGTAACTTCCGAAATATTGGGATATCCCGCTTCTCTCCAATCATACACATTTTTTCTTATTTTATTTACCAAAGGTGGTAAAAGTTTATCTCTACCTTTTTCTCCTATATTGCTGCCTGGATACCATCTAAGTGATGGGTCAATTATTTGAATAGGTTCACGTGGAAAATTTTTATCTAGTCCCATTAAATTTTTACCTTTAAAACTTTCATTGTATCATTACCAAATATATCAACTACTTTTACTGCTACTTTTGTTTTACCAGATAAAATTTCTTTTTCTGAAGATTTAAGTTGTAATTTCTCCTCACCTTTTATCTCTCTAAAAGATTGCCACTCATTTTCAAAAATATAATTTCCTGTCCATTCTTCTTCAATTTTACCATCAAGTGTTTTAAATTTTATTATTTCTGGTTTTGACTCATAATCAAAGTCTACTGACCAATAGTCTATCCAGTCGTACCATTTTTTTGTTAAAATTTTTTCTGATATAATTCCCTTTTTATCTTTTTTCTTCTCAACTATTTGTCCATTTTCAACAACCAACTTGGATTTTCCATTAGGAATTTTTTCATCAACATTTAAATTATCTTCATTATAAAAAACTGAGAAATCAGTTAATTCAATTGATAATTTTTTACCCTTAATTATTGGTTTAAATTCTATATAAGCGACATCGTGAAAAACTACTTCATTTTTTGATGTCGCTCTTTTATCAAAGACCTCCATAGGTATTTGTTTATATGCAAGTCTTAGTCCTTTTATTTTTGCTTCTTCCTGAATTGTTGGAAATAGACCCATCTCATATTCAAAACCTAAAATATCTACACTAGTAATTTTATTTTTAATGCACTCTTCAATTACTTCCTCTACATGATTTCTGGAAAGAGATTGGTTTACTGGTCCAATTGATACAAAATTGTTATTTTTTTTTCCATGTATAGTTTTAAATCCATCAACCTCGATTGACCTATATGCCCCTAATATAAGTTTTTTAAACTCATACTCTTTATTCTTTTTAATATTAATTTTGACTTCATCTCTTTCTACTTTGCCATCATATATAAAATGCTGTCTTTGATATTTTCCTAAATTTAAAATTTGAAATGCCCTCCAATTTTTTAAATTTTTTTTTAAATTTCGTTGAGTTGCAATCATCCTTTTTCTTGTAGTATGTATTGAGAATTTTCCAATATCGCTAACTATCCATTTTCTATTCAATTCCTCTGCTGCTTTAGCAGAAGTTCCTGACCCAACAAAAAAATCTGCAATAATATCTCCCTCATTTGAATATGACAAAATTATTCTTTCTAATAATTTTTGAGGTTTTTGTGTGGGATATATTATATTTCTTCCTTCTCTAAAAATATCTGTCCATAGATTATGGAGCGCAATACCATCTTTATTTACCGACGTAATATATCTTTTATAACTGTACTTGCCACTTGATCTCTGTTTAATATTTCCAGACTTAATACCTTCTTCGACCGATCTCATAGATGGTTTAGCAAGATCTGCCCAATAATATCTTCCTTTACCATCGTTATCATCCTCTTTAAATTTTTTGAAATAATCTTTCTCAAAAGGTTTGGTTTGTACATTAAAATTATTTTTTTCGCTTTTACTAAAAACTAAAAGATAATCATTGTTAATTGAGTATTGTTTTGATTTTATCTTAAATGCACCAGTATCATTTGTTCTTAACCAAATAATTTCATTTTTAAAATTTTTAACTCCAAAAATTTCTGACATAATTATTCTTAAATAAGAATTCAATCTCCAATCACAGTGAACAACTATGGTTCCATCTTCAGATAATATTTCACTCATTAATTTGATTCTCTCATAAATCATAGCAAGAAATGAGTCGGCACCAAAACCCCAAGTATCTCTATAGGCAATCTGTTCTAGAATGTTTGGTTTTTTTTCATAAGAGACATCACCTACATTAATGTTCATCGAAAAATCAGCACCAACATCAAAAGGAGGATCAATATAAATTAATTTTATACCACCTTCTTTTTCAATTTCTTCACGCATTGGACCATTCTTTAAAGAGGAAAGAATATATTTATTATCACCCCAAATTAATTTATTTGTCCATCCTTCGGTTTGACGACCTGAGTAAAAGTCAAAAGAACTTTGTGCAAGTTTTATTTTTTCAGTTCTTGGTTCATCAACTTGTTCTATAATTTGAAAAGGTAAATCTATATTTGTAAGATCGTCAGATTTTCCATTCCAATTTAACTCAATTTGCCTTGATTCATCAAATAATAAAAATCTATATTTTTCAGGTAAATTTTTATTCTCCTCAATAAGTTTTACTAAATCTCTTTTTTCATTATCTGTAAGTTTCATAATTGAATTAAGATTAGCATTTCATTGTTAATTAAGAAAGTATTACGCGAAGTTGAAAATTAAGAATTTGAAAAAATAGGTACTAATTACTATGAACTACTATGAACTGCTTTTCAAAAAGTATTGTTTTACAATATATTATGATTTGGGACGGACAACAGAACGCCCCTTTATATGATTAAATCAGACGTTGTTTGGTCGCAGTGTCAATCTTATAAGTAAATTTTTTAAATTTTTAAACTATATTTAAATTATGTTTAGAAATATTTTGAAAATAATTTTTGTAATACTTTTATTTACTCCGGCTTACAGTGCTGATCAAAACATTGATATGCTGAATAAGTTAGGAAAAGAAATTAACGTTTATTCTAAAAAAATTGTCAAGGTAGATGTTGGAGATACCGTTTTTTGGAAATCGGTGAATCCAGGGCACAATGTGGAATTTATAAATGGTGGCTTTCCCGAAGGTTCTGAAAAATTAAAATCTAAATACAGTAAAGATACAAGTTACACCTTCAAAGTTCCAGGGATTTACGCTTACTGGTGCACCCCACACAAAAGTATAGGTATGATAGGTTTCGTTATAGTTGGTAACGACAAATCAAATTTGGACTCAATAAAAAAAATAAAATTTTACGGGAAATCTAAAAAAATTGCAGAGACTTTAATAAACTCTTTATAATATTAGTTAAAAGCCTTTAAATTCCACTCTTTGTATTCTCCGGCCATAGCGAGTGAATCATCATCTAGCATCTCTATAATGATCATCCATTTTTTTTGATATTATCATTACTTTAAGATTGTCAATTGCGTTTCTTTTTTTTTTAAAGTCTTTTGAAAACTTGTAACATTGTATATTTATTTTATCTCCATTAGGGAATTTAAAAGTATAATGGAAAACTTTACTCTTTCCAGTTTTATCATGCATATTTTTATTTTCACTTTCTCGTGCTGTTAATGTTGAAAATAGACTTTTTATATTTTCAACTATTTCCTTTTGTTTTTTTCTACAACCCTTAATATCATTATTAAATCTTAATTCTCCTGCTAACCCTACTATTTTATAGTCTTTATCCTCATCATACCACCAGAGCTGCGAATTATCATAGATTTCAAGGTTTTCTTTTTTGCTTGCACGTACGATTTTAATTTTTTTATTTGGTGACACTTTTTTTTTAATTTTATTTTTTGGTAAATAATCCAGTACACTATCCCCAATGCTCATCCCTTCTATCTGAAAGTTTCGGATATTATCGGCCTTGGATGGGGCTTGGAGAACAAAGATTAGAATTAATATTGTCAGTATTTTTTTCATGATTTATTTGTATGCTTCCTTAGTTATAAAAAATAAAAATTCTTCTGTAGCTACTGCTACATCAAGAATTTTAGATAATCCTGCCTCTTTAATCCAGTCATTACAGTTGATGGCAATTACATCACCGCTATCAAAATAAAATTCAGTCCCGTCAATTAGAGATTTATTATCATAAGAAGATTTATATTTTTCATCTCGTCTTTTTAGGTTTTTAAAAAGAACATCAAGTTCTTCTACAATTTTTTTTTTTTGTGAATTGCACTTTGTGAATTCTTTTGCGTTACTATATCTAATACCCCCTTGTATATGGGAAACTATATATTTTTTACTATCTTTTTTAACTGAAACATTCAATAGATCGTAATTATCTAAAGATTTAAGTACTCCTAACTGGTACACAATAAATTTATCTTTTGGATATTGTAGATCTTGCTTAATTGATTTTATTTGCTCTATACTAAATTCATCCAACAAACTATCCCCAATACTAATCCCTTCAATCTGAAAGTCTCGGATATCATCCGCCTGGGATGGAAGCAGGAAGCATAAGCTTAGAATGATGATAGCTAAAAGTTTTTTCATGTTATAAAGTTTTTAGTATATCGTCTTTAACTCGATCAAACTCAGATTCTGTTATTCTTCCTTCTCTAAAATCTTTTGCAGATTTCAACAATTTATTGAGTGTTATTTCATCGAGAGCGTAATCAATATTTCTCGTATCATCTTTTGCTCTTGGAAGAGGTTCTACTTTTTCCCCAATATAATAATAATTCTCTCCATCATACTCTAACAAAATAGCTCCTCCACCTGCACATGTTTGATAACCATTTTCTGAATATAATGTGCGAACATTAATTTTATAACATAAAGGGAAATAATTATTTTTCCATTTTCCTTTATACACTTTTTGCACCCTTTTTTGCATTATTGGTAAATTCATAACTTCTTTATACGAAAACTGTTTGTGCTTGCAATAATCAACTCTTTCGGCATTTATTGGGAAAGCATATTGCACACCTTCGTACGGTTGACACCACCTAACTTTAACTATGTTTTTATGATTATTATTCGCCTGTGATGGGGTTATGAAGCAAAAGCTTAGAATGATTGTAGCTAAAAGTTTTTTCATTGGACTCATCATATCCAGACTCAATGGCAGACTCAATACGGACTCTCCCAGCAAAGAAATAGCCGTTTTTTATGTTCTAGAATTGTTGTATAACGTTAACAGGTTAAGGGCACATGGCAACAGAACGCCTCTCATATGATTAAAACAAAAAATAAAGAAATTTACATTGTGATGTATCATTATGTGCGGGAAATTAAAAAAAGTAAGTATCCAAATCTTAAAGGTTTAGAGTTTGAAGAGTTTAAAAAACAAATAAATTATTTTCAGAAAAATTTTAATATTCTTTCAAATGATAACTTCATTGAAATCATAAAATCAAAAAAAATACCTAAAAAAAAATCAATTCTTCTTACATTTGATGATGGGTTTAAAGATCATTATAAATATGTATACCCTCATCTCCAAAAAAAAAAGTTGTTCGCTAATTTTTACGCACCTGTATTAACAATTAAGAATTCTAAAGTATTAGACGTTCACAAAATTCATTTTATTTTAGAAAAGGAACTAAATAGAGACAAAATTTTAAAGATGATATTTATTTATGCAAAAAAATTTATGGGTAAAAACCAAGATCAACTTTCATTAAATAAAATTAATACTAAAAGTAGATATGACGATAAAAAAACAGTCTTAATAAAAAGATTGTTACAAAATCACCTTCCAATTTTTTATAGAGAAAAAATTACTAACAAAATATTTTCCTTAATTTTAGATACTAATGAAGAACAATTTTCAAAAAAACTTTATATGAAAAAATCAAATATAGTTGAGCTTTATAAAAATAATTTTTCAATAGGATCTCACGGATATAATCATTTATGGTGGGGAAAAATTAGTAAAACTAAGCAAGAAGAAGAGATAAAAAAATCTCTTAACTATTTTAAAAAGATTAAAGTTCTTAACAATAATTTTTCTATTTGTTTTCCTTACGGTAGTTATAACGCCAATACTTTAAAAATCTTAAAAAAGTATAAAATAGAATACGCCTTAACAACTAATGTAGGTGCCGTTAATTATGGCAATATAAAGGAAAATTTAACATTGCCTAGATTTGATACAAATGATTTTAAAAACTAATTTTTTAACTTATGAAATTAAAATTTTATAAGAAATTTTTAGACAAAAAAAAATACCGTATTTATCTGGCATCAAAAAGGGATTCAAAATCTATATTAAATTTTATTGATAAATTTTGGAAAAAAAATCATATTTTTGTTAAATCAAAAAAACTATTTAAGTTCCAACATCAGAGTGGAAAAAAATTAAATTGGGTATTAGCAAAAAATGTATCATCTGGAAAATTAGAGGGTGTATTGGGATTGGTATCAAAAAATTTTTTTGCAAATGGGAAAATATGTAAAAAAGACGACATATGGATTGCAATAATTATGGTTGCATACCCTTTGAAACCATCAAAAGGTTTAGGCACTGAAATGATAAAATATTTTCATAGAAAGTTTAAACCTAGCTCTATATCTGCAATTGGAATAAACAAAAATGTAGCTAATTTGTATAAAAAATTAGGTCTTAAAATTGGTTATGTTATTCAATATTATTTAAAAAATAAAAAGAATTCATTTTACAAAAATAAATCTTCAAATTTGAAAATTACAAAAAATATAAAAAAAATCAAATCATATAAATATTTTGATCAAAAATTTAAACATTACCAATATTTCTCTAATAGGTATTTTAAACATCCAATATATGATTATTTTCTTTGCATTTTGTATGAAAAAAAATTAATTAAAAATTTCTTTATACTTAGAAAAATTAAATATGGAAAAAAAGTTGCTTTAAGAATAGTCGATTTAGGCAACATAAAATTTTTAAATAAATTCAAAAAAGAAAATTTCGAATACTTAGTAAACTATTTTAGAGCAAATCATATAGATTTCTTAAATTATGGTATTAAAAAAGAATTTTTTAAAAAAATAGGATTGAGCTTAAGAAAAAAAAATGTTTTTATTCCTCATAACTTTGAACCTTTTAAAAAAAAAAATAAAGATGTCATGATTGCTTACAAATCAGATAATAAGAATTTTTATGTGTTTAAAGGTGACAGCGATTTAGACAGGCCAGCACTTTTATAAGCGAAGTAACTGGCAGCTAAGCTCCTCTTGATGTATAATATGTGTGAAAGGAGCCGATATGAGCGGTTGGGAAATTTTAGCAGTTGTAGCTATAATATATTATATAGTTAACAAGTAATAAAAAAATAATAGAGACTTGGGGGTGCCTAGCAATAAGCTTACTCTGAGCATCCTTCAAGATAATAAATTTAATTTTTTTCGAAAAGGAAAATTAAGGACAGTTCTTTTTATTTTTAAGATTTTGTAAATGTTCAGCTCTTCGATTAGCGGCATCAACAGCTTCCTCTACATTTTTATGCGTCGCCCACAAACCTGGCAACCAAAACAACAAGGCACTTACATTTGTTCCAGTACCCATATCTTTTTCTTTTCTTGCATCATCAGCATATTTGTTTGCTATTGCTATTTGGGTGTCTAGTTGATTGCAAGTCATCGAACCGTCAGTTGGACCTACTACATTCACGACCGTAGGAGTAGCGCAAGACGATAAAATAAGAATTATAAAGAAAGCGCTTGTTAATTTTTTCATTATATATTTGATATATAATTAATTTATGAAATTCAATAGCTTAAAAATATTAGTAATTGTAGTTATTATTTATTTTTCAACTAATAATTTAAAAGCGGTGCCCTTACCAATACCGCCTAATATTGCAATTCAAGATATATTGAAACATGGAAAACGAGCATTCGAAAAAAATAAAGAGGATAAAGAAAATCAAGAAGAATATAAAAAAACTCAAGATGAGTTAGAAAAAAATATTTCTAATGGAGATTCAGCGGTGATTAATCACAAAAATGAATTAAGAAAAAGATTCAATGGCAATTGGACAGGTGGATTAGTATTTAAAGATAGTAATTCTTTAGACATTTCTTGTAAAATTAAGATTTCTATAAAAGATTTTGAGGGAAAACTAAACTCAAATTGTAAAAATGTTCAGTATACAATTTATTTATTCGTAAATTTAGATAGAAATTTAGAAAACTCTTTTATTTTAACGTCGATAGGAAAAGAAAAAATTAAATTATATGGTGATGTTACTTCTTTTCTTGGAAGGAACAAAAATTTAAACGTAAAAGGTAGTTTAGAAAAATATTAGAAACTTAGTATTTCAAAAAATATATTTGTTTCCTAAATGTAATACCAGGCCTAGCGCTATACCAATAAGAATCCAATAGTAAGCTTCTTTCATTTATTCAATAAATTTACTGAGATCAGGTTTAAAGTATTTTGGGCCTTTCATTACTTTTCCTTGATCGTTATAAATCGGCTTTCCATCATCACCCAATTTACTCATATTAGAACTTTGAACTTCTTTAAAACAGCTGTCTAGATCTATTCCAAAAGCATGCCCTGCTCCATAAGTAACATATAGTATGTCGGTCAATGCATCTGCGACCTCTTTGATGTCTTTTTTTTCAACTGCCTCTTTAAACTCATCTAACTCTTCTTTAATTAAATTTAAACGAAGCTGAACGATTTTTTCATCAGGAAATTCAGCTTTGTTTTTAACTTCTTGACCAAATTTTTGCATAAATATTTTTACACTTTCAAAATTGCTCATTATTTCTCCAATAGTAATTTGTTTTAAATTAAATCAGGGTGTATTATATATTAGAATCACTAATGAAATACAGAACTGAATTTGATAGTCTTGGAAAAATCAAAGTACCTGGTGATAAGTATTGGGGTGCATCTACTCAAAGATCTAATAAATATTTCGATATAGGGGATTTTCTTGTTAGGCCTATATTAATTGAATCAATTGCGATCGTAAAAAAAGCTGCAGCCATAGTTAACGTAAAAAATAAAGACTTAGATAAACGTATAGGTAAATATATTGTTATGGCAGCCAATGAAATAATAAGTGGAAAACTTAAAGAAAATTTTCCTTTAAAGGTTTGGCAAACTGGATCTGGAACTCAAACAAATATGAATGTTAACGAAGTAATTGCAAATAGAGCGATACAAATGATGGGTGGTAAAATGGGAACCAAAAAACCAGTACATCCAAATGATCACGTAAATAAATCGCAATCAACTAATGATGTATTTCCTACTGGAATGCACATAGCAATAGCCTTAAAGGCAAATAAAAAATTATTACCTTCACTAAAACTCTTAGAAAAAGAACTTAAAAAAAAAGTAAAACAATTCAATAAAATTGTTAAAGTTGGAAGGACTCATTTACAAGACGCAACTCCTTTAACTTTAGGGCAAGAATTCTCTGGATATCACTCTCAACTTAAAAAATGTATTGAGAGAATTGAAGGAGCTTTAGATGAAATATATTGTTTGGCCCAAGGTGGTACTGCTGTAGGAACAGGTTTAAATACAAAAAAGAATTTTGATAAAAAAATTGTTTCTGAAATTAGAAAAATAACAAAATTACCTTTTAAAACAGCGCCCAATAAATTTGCTGCTTTAGCAGCTCATGATTCAATTGTTAATTTTTCTGGAACTATGAATACTACTGCTGTGTGCCTGATGAAAATTGCTAACGATATTAGATTTCTTGGATCAGGTCCTAGAGCAGGTTATGGAGAATTAATACTTCCAGAAAATGAACCAGGTTCATCTATAATGCCAGGAAAAGTAAATCCTACTCAATGCGAAGCTGTTACAATGGTTTGCGTAAAAGTAATCGGTAATCATAATGGAATAACAATGGCAGGTTCTCACGGGCACTTTGAGTTAAACGTTTTTAAACCTTTAATTATCCATAATATACTTCAATCAATTAATATTATGTCAGACTCGTCCAAAGCTTTCGCCAAATATTGTATAAAAGGTATTAAGGCAGATAAAAAAAGAATTAAATCTTTGTTGGATAATTCGCTAATGTTGGTTACGGCGTTATCACCTAAGATTGGATATGATAAAGCTGCAAAAATAGCGAAAGCAGCTCATAAAAATGGAACTACACTAAAACATGAGGTTGTTAAATCAGGTGCTTTAAATGAGAGGGAGTACGATAAAATTATGAATCCGGTTTTAATGACTAAGCCAAAATAATATCGATTAATATTTTTCTATAAGTATTATGTAATTAATTTCAATATGAATTCTTCTAATAATTTTTTTAAAGATCTTAATGAGACTCAGAGAAAAGCAGTAACAGAAACTGAAGGCCCTTGCTTAGTTGCAGCTGGAGCTGGATCTGGAAAAACGAAAGTTCTTACGACTAGATTAGCCCATATTATAAATCAAAAAAAAGCCTGGCCTAATCAAGTACTATGCGTGACTTTTACAAATAAAGCCGCGAAAGAAATGCAAAATAGAGTTTTAAAACTTATTAATGGTAAACCACATTCAGTTCCTTGGCTTGGAACTTTCCATTCAACTAGTGTTAAATTTTTAAGAAGGCATGCAGAAGCTTTAGATTTAAAAAGTAATTTTACAATACTAGATACAGATGATCAAAAGAAACTTTTAAGAAAAATATGTAAAGCAGAAAATATTGATGCAAAAAAAATATCCCCTTCGTTTATAATAGCTATTATTGATAAATGGAAAAATAAAGGACAACTTCCTGAAGATGTAAATTTAAAAAAATCAGATAATTTAGAAAAATTAGTTTTAAGTGTTTATAAAATTTATCAAAATAAGATTAGAGACTTAAATTCGTGCGACTTTGGAGATCTTATTCTATATTGTGTTAAACTTTTTGAGAATCATAACGATATAAGAGAATTATATAGAAAAAATTTCAAATATATATTGGTTGACGAGTATCAGGATACAAATTTTATTCAGAATAAATGGCTAAACCTTTTAGTGAATGATTATAAAAATATTTGCTGCGTAGGAGATGACGATCAATCAATTTATAGTTGGAGAGGAGCGGAAATCAAAAATTTCTTGGATTTTGATAAAGTATATAAAAATTGTAAAATTTTTAAATTGGAACAAAATTATAGATCAACAAAAAATATATTGGACACTGCTTCTTCGCTAATTGGACATAACAATGATAGAGTTAAAAAAAAATTATGGTCATCTGCTGAAAAAGGTGAGTTAGTTAAATTAAATTGTTACCAGACCGGAAAAGAGGAAGCAGAGGGAGTTTGTGATATTATTGAACGTGAACTTAAAAAAAAATATTCTCTAAACAATGTCTCAATTTTAGTGAGAGCGATACACCAGACTCGTGAATTCGAGGAGAGATTTTTGAA
>CACJZK010000007.1 GCA_902597875.1 uncultured Pelagibacteraceae bacterium | reverse complement strand
AAATTTGTTTTTTTTTGCAAGCACAATTATTGAGGATTTAGTTCCTTTTTGCATTCTATAAAATTCTCTAAATGATGCATCTCCTGCAATTTTTTTTAATTTATATTGCATCTAACTTAAATCCTTTCCATTTGCCATTTCCTGAAAAAGTTATATCTCTCTCATTTTCATTTTTTGTATATCTAAATTTTATTTCAATTTTATCTTTAATCTTTTCTTTTAAGAGCTCTGGCCATTCAATTATTTTAATTGACTTTATGTCCTCTTCAAATATTCCAAGTTGCTTAATTTCATCAATATTTTTAAGCCTGTATAGATCGTAATGCATAATTTTTATTTTTTTTATTTCGTATTCATATAAAAGATTGAATGTAGGACTTAAAACATCAGTTTTTTCTGTTTCTTCTTTTTTTTGTAAATAATTGATAAAATATCTTGAAAATGTGGTCTTTCCAGAACCTATTTCTCCTAAAAGATATATGCAGTCTTCATTTGAAACTTTATCGGCGATTTTTTTAGATATTGAGTTTAACTGTTCTAAAGATTTAATAATCATTGGCTACTATATTAGTAGCGATAGCTATCTGGTTTAAATGGTCCTGATGTTTTAACACTTATATAATCTGCTTGTTCTTTTGTCATTTTTGTTAATTTAGCTCCAACTTTATCTAGATGTAGTTTTGCAACTTTTTCATCTAAATGTTTTGGTAAAACATAAACTTTTTTTTCATATTTGTCAGAGTTATGGAATAATTCAATTTGTGCAATTACTTGATTAGTAAACGAAGCACTCATCACAAAACTAGGATGACCAGTTGCACAACCTAAATTTACTAACCTTCCTTCAGCTAGTAAAATAATTCTTTTTTTGCTTGGTAATTCTATTTCATGAACTTGTGGTTTAATTTCATCCCACTTATAATTTTTTAAAGCTTCAACTTGTATCTCATTATCAAAATGCCCAATATTACAAAGTATGGCTCTATCTTTCATATCTCTCATATGATCTGCAGTAACTATATCTTTGTTACCAGTTGCTGTAACAACTATATCTGCATCTTTAATTGCGTTATCCATTAAAACTACCTCATAGCCTTCCATAGCTGCCTGAAGAGCGCAGATTGGATCTGTTTCTGTAACCATTACTCTTGCGCCAGCTTGACGTAATGATGCAGCACTTCCTTTGCCTACATCACCAAAGCCAGCAACAATAGCTACTTTGCCCGACATCATTACATCTGTTGCTCTTTTAATGCCGTCTACTAAACTTTCTCTGCATCCATATAAATTGTCAAACTTAGATTTTGTAACTGAGTCGTTTACATTAATAGCTGGAACCAATAATTGATTATTTGCCTCCATTTTTTTTAAAGCTAAAACACCTGTAGTAGTCTCTTCTGATAATCCCTTAACATTTTTGAGTAATTCCTTATAATCTTTATGCATTAAAGCAGTGAGATCACCTCCGTCGTCTAAGATCATGTTAGGTTTCCAATTTTTTTTACCTTCAATAGTTTGTTTAACACACCACCAATACTCTTTCTCAGTCTCTCCTTTCCACGCAAATACTGATATTCCTGCTTTTGCAATAGCAGCTGCAGCATGATCTTGTGTTGAAAAAATATTACATGATGACCATCTAACTTCAGCACCTAAATCAACTAGTGTTTCTATAAGCACAGCAGTTTGAATTGTCATATGAAGACAGCCTAAAATTCTCGCACCTTTTAGAGGTTTTTTTCCTTTATACTCTTTTCTTAATGCCATGAGTCCTGGCATTTCTGTTTCTGCTAGAGATATTTCCTTTCGACCGAAATCTGCTAATTTGATATTTTTTACTTTAAAATCATCTGACATAAAAATTTCTTTTAACAATATAATTAATTCTTATCAAGCAACTTTGCTAGTTTAATTTTGGCAACAAAACTTCTATTTGAGCTCCTTTTTTATTTGGCCTATTTGATGCTGTTATTGAACCTTTATGAAGTTCAACTATATTTTTTACAATGTTTAAGCCAAGACCTGAGTGTTCTCCAAAATTTTTTGGTCTATTGCTATAAAATCTTTTGAAGATCTTTTGTGTTGATGTTTCAGAAAATCCTGGACCCTCATCTTTTACTAAAAGCATATAATTGCTTTTGTTTTCGCTAATTTCAATATCAATTTTGCTGTTATTCTTACTAAAAGAAATTGCATTATCTAATAAATTCGCAATGACTTGCTCAAGTCTATTTTCAATACCAAGCACAAAGAATCTTTTACCATTTTTGCTTCTATGAATAATATTTATGTCTATTTTTTTATTTTGACTAGATAGATTTTGTTTAAAGTCATCTATAACTCCTCTAACTACAGAATCTAGGTCTATTTTTTTCATTTTTTCTCTTATCAAAGAAGCTTCATCTTTTAACATTTGAGAATAATCTGTTATTAATCTTTCTATTCTTTCAACATCATGATTAATTATTTCAAATAATTTTTCTCTCTCTTTCTGTTCACTAGTTTTATCTAACAATTCGGATGCTCCTTTCAAAGATGCAAGCGGATTTCTGATTTCGTGAGCTAAGTCTGTTGAAAATGTCTCAGCACGATTAGTTCTTTTCTGAAGTTCTGTTGTCATTTCATCTATAGATTGGGTCAATTTTCCTATTTCATCTCCCCTAATAAAAAATTTGTCTACATTAACTGGCTTATCGGCTTTTGCTTTTATGGACTCAGTAAATAAAACTAAAAATTTAATAGGTTTTAAAATATATTTATTTAAGAAAAGTGAAAAAATTAAAATTACTAATGCAACTGCTAAAACCGTTCTTATTACAAAATTTTTTCTTTCTTCAACGGCAAACAAAATATCATTAGCTTGTTCGGTTACTACAATGAATCCCTTCCTTTCATTCTTAATTTTTACTTCATCAAGAGTGCTTACAAAGAAATTTTTATTTATTTCTTTTTCTATTACAACTGGCTCATTTTGAAAAATATTTAAAATCGTTTCTTTTTCTATTACTTCGAGGTTCAGGTTTTTGTCGTCGTTTTTTTTTTCAACAATTTTTGAACTTTCTTCATTATTTTTTCCATCAATACTTAACTCTATAATTGAATCAGATTTTGAAAAAACGCTTTGGTCTAAATCTAAGATATTTGTATCTCCGATTTTATCACCGTATATATTATAAAATTGAACTCTATCTAAACTTTGAAAGAGAAATCTAGTTGATAGAAGAAATGTTTTTATACTGTTTTTTTCGAACTCTATATTTAATCTTTCTAAATGGTCCGAAGTGTTATTAATAATGGTGATATGATTAAGTGTTCTTTTTTTAACTAGGTTAGGTTGGACAGCTTTTAAATATAAAATTGTGAAAAGACCAAGTATTGAAAAAACTAATAAATTAAATAATAAAAATTTTCTTAAAATAGAGGCTGATTTTTTTTGCTTCATTAACTAACATTCCATCTATACCCGCTTCCATACCTTGTTTCAATCGCAGAAAATTTATCATCTACTTTCTTAAATTTCTTTCTTATACGTTTTACATGGCTATCTATTGTTCTATCCTCTATTTCGGTATTTTCTTTATAAGCAATATCCATAAGATGGGCTCTTTCTTTTATCACTCCAGGTCTTTTTGCTAATTCTTTAACTATTAAAAACTCTGTTGTGGTCAATTTATCTGGTAAAGCCTTTCCTCCCCATTCACATTCTAATTGGGAAGAGTCTAATTTTAGTTTTCCATGCGTAATAATATTTTTTGAATCATCTGCAACATCAGTTTTTTTTCTTAATTGAACTCTTATTCTTTCTATTAAAACCTTCATTGAAAATCCGCCTGATTTTCTTACGAAATCATCTGCGCCAAGTTTTAAACCAAGAAGTTCATCTACCTCATCATCTTTTGAAGTTAAAAAAATAATTGGTATAGACATCTTTTTTTTAAGCTTTTTTAAGAGCTCTTCTCCATCCATCCTAGGCATTTTAATATCTACCACTGCTAAGTCAGGAGGATTTCTCATTAAACCAACCAAAGCGGACTCACCGTCTATGTAAGTTTGAACTTTAAAACCCTCTCTCTCAAGAGCAATGCTTATGCCTGTAAGTAGATTGCGATCATCATCAACTAAAGCTATTGTATTTGCCATATATAGATTTTAATAATCAAAATTAAATTGTCAAAATTTAGGCGTTAAAAATTAAATTTAATGTGTCTCTCCCCAATTATGCCCTGAATTTACAGTTACTTCTAGAGGTATTGAAAAGACATGATGATCTGAACTTGAAACTGATGTCATTGCTTTTTTTATGATTTTTTCAACATAATCTTTACTTTCTCTCGGTGTTTCAAATATCAGCTCATCATGGATTTGTAATAAAATATCAGTTTTAAATTTTTTATCTGTTTTAATTAAGTTATCAATTTTTATCATAGCAAGTCTTATGATATCGGCTGCGGATCCTTGGATAGGAGCATTAATTGCTGCTCTTTCTTGAAAACTTCTTACACTAAAATTTTTGTCATTAATTCCTCTTAAATGAATTTTTCTTCCAAAAATATTATTAACATATCCATTTTTTCTGCAAAATTTAATCGTATCATTCATATATTCTTTTATTTCTGGAAATTTTTTGAAATAAGCATTAATGAAATCTAAAGCTTCTTGATTTGAAACTGATATTTGTTTAGCCAAACCGTATTGGGTAATTCCATATATAATTCCAAAGTTAATTGCTTTTGCTTTTCTTCTCATCTCTGAGTCAATAGAACTTGTAGGGACATTAAAAACCTGGCTTGCAGTGAGATTATGAATATCTTCATTGTTCTTGAAAGCTTTTTTTAATTCTTTAACTCCAGCCATATCTGCCAGGATTCTCATTTCAATTTGATTATAGTCTGCAGATATTAAGATATTATTTTTTTCTGCTATAAAAGCTTTCCTTATTTCTCTGCCGTCTTCAGTTTTAATGGGAATATTTTGTAAATTGGGGTCGCTGGATGCTAGTCTAGCAGTATTAGTTGCCGCAAGTAGAAATGAAGTGTGAACTCTTCCAGATTTTTCACTTATGTGATCTTGTAAAGCATCTGAATAAGTATTCTTTAATTTTGATAATTGCCTCCATTTCAAAACTAAATCAGGAAATTTGTGACCAGAATAAGCTAGGTCTTCTAAAATGCTTGCGTTTGTGGCCAGACTTCCTTTTTTGGTTTTTTTTTGTTTAGCTATTTTAAGATCATTATATATAATTTCACCGAGTTGTTTTGGAGAACCAATATTGAATTTTTTTTGGGCTAAAGAGTAGATCTCTTTTTCTATTTTGTTAATTCTTTTTTCATATTTTTTTGATAGTTCTTTTAAATAACCCTTGTCTACTTTGATTCCTTTAATTTCTAGTTTTGACAAAAGGTTTATCATGGGTTTTTCAAAAATTTCATAAATTAAACTAAGTTTTTCTTTATCCATTCTTTCTTTCAGTATTTCGTAAAGCCTGAGAGTAATATCGGCATCCTCTGCTGCATACTCAGTTGCTTTCTCAAGAGATACATCGCTAAAATTAAGTTTATTTTTGCCTGAGCCTACAACCTCTTTATAAGTAATGGTTTTATGGTTTAGATGAATTTCTGATAATGTATCAAGGTTATGTCTATTTAATCCTGCATCTAAAACGTAAGAAATCAACATTGTGTCCTCTATTGGTCTTAAATTAATTCCATTTTTTTTAAAAACTATAGAGTCGAATTTTATGTTTTGACCAACTTTTTTAATACTAGGATCTTCTAATAAAGGTCTGACTTTCTCTAAAACTGTTTTTTTTTCTATACCTTTAAAGTTATTATGAGAGAGAGGAATATAACAGGCTTTATTATCTTTGTAGCTGAAAGAAATACCTACTAAATTAGTCTCTAGAGGATTTAATGAAGAAGTTTCAGTATCAACAGCTATTACAGATTCTTTGCTTAAAATTTTTATCCATTTTTCAAGATCTCTCTCTTTAGTTATGCTTTCATAATCTTTTGTATTAATTTTTTCTAATTTTTTTTTGTTTTGTTGCTTTTTTACGCTATCGCCATAGAAATCTATAGCTCTACTTAACAATCTATTAAATTCCATTTCTCTTAAAAAATCATAAAGTTTTTCTTTTTTTATATCTTTTAATATAAAGCTGCTTGGGTCATTTTTTACTGGAACGTCATCCTTTAGTGTAACTAATTGCCTGCTCATAATTGCTTTGTCTTTGTTTTTTAATAAGGTCTCTTTTCTTTTTTTTTGAGTAATCTCATCAATTTTTTTAAGTAAATTATCTAAATTTTTATATTTATTTATTAATTCAGCAGCAGTTTTAATGCCTATCCCAGGCACTCCTGGAATATTATCTGATGAATCTCCAGCTAAAGATTGGACATCTATAACCTGACTTGGTTTAACACCAAATTTTTCTTTAACATCCTTGTCATCTAGAACTTTAAACTTTACAGGATCGTACAATCTAACTTTATCAGAAACTAGTTGCATTAAATCTTTGTCTGATGAAATTATAGTTACTTTAGCTCCAGCTTTTACAATTTTTTTTGCATATGTAGCAATTAAATCATCTGCCTCATAATTAAGTAGTTCGATTGATGGTAAATTAAAAGCTTCAACAGATTTTCTGATATATTCAAACTGTGGAGCAAGATCTTCAGGGGGATCACTACGATTTGCTTTGTAATCTTTAAAAATTTCATTTCTAAAATTTTTCCTTGCAGAGTCAAATATTACAGCAAAATGAGTTGGTTTATTTTCTGAATCATCAGATCTAGCTTCTTCCAAAAGTTTAAAAAGCATAGAACAAAATCCACTTACAGCTCCTGTGGGGAGTCCATCACTTTTTCTTGAGAGCGGTGGTAAAGCGTAATACGCTCTAAAAATATATCCAGACCCATCTATTAGGTAAAAATGATCAGACTTTTTTAGTGAACTCATATATTCATAATACCTCAAAATTTTTTATGATATAATTAAATTAATTATGAACAAAATTGCTTTAACTGTTGAAAATCTTACTAAGATTTATTCAAAAAATAAAATAAATACTATCCCTGAAAAAGCATTAAATAATTTAAGTTTTGATGTCAAACAAGGTGAAATATTTGGTCTACTAGGTCCAAATGGTGCAGGCAAAACTACTTTTTTAAGTATTCTTGGAGGTTTAGTTACCAAAAGCGAGGGAACTGTTAAGGTTTGGGGTTTTGACTTAGATAAAAATCCGAGACAAGTTAGAGCTTCAATTGGAATAGTTCCACAAGAAGTAAACTTGGACGCATTTTTTAGTCCAAAAAGATTATTAGAATTACAAGCTGGTTTATATGGGGTATCTAAAGATAAACGAATAACTGAAATTATTTTAAAATTAGTCTCTTTAGAAAATCAAGCCAACTCTTATTCTAGAAGTTTATCTGGAGGAATGAAAAGAAGATTATTAATTGCTAAAGCAATGGTCCATCAACCACCTATTTTAGTATTAGACGAACCTACTGCAGGAGTTGACGTGGAATTAAGGAAAAACTTGTGGGAAAACGTAAAAGAACTTAATAAAATAGGGGTTACCATAATTCTAACTACTCACTATTTATTTGAAGCTCAAGAAATGTGTGATCGAATTGCAATTATAAATAAGGGAAATCTGGTAGCCTTAGATACTACTAAAAAACTTCTAGATAGAATTAAAACAAAAAAAATCACATTTAAACTTAAAGAATTTAACTCAGATTTAACTCTTAGCCTACCAAATGTGAAATTTTTAATTGAGTCAAATAATACTATTTCGATAAATTACGAAAAAAAATTAATTAACTTTGAACATTTAATAAATTATCTTAAAGAAAAAAACTTGAAAATACTTGATATTTCAATAGACGAGGGAGATTTAGAGGATGTTTTTATTCAATTAACAAAAAACTAGATAATTTCTTTAAATAAGGGTAGATTCAAATATGGAGTTAGTAAAAAATTTAAAAACTTCAAAAATAATAAAGTATGCTTTCATTGCGTTAATCGGAAGCATTGCACTTGCTATTTCATCAAAAATTAAAATTCCATTTTATCCAGTGCCAATGACAATGCAAACATTAGTTGTATTAGCTATTGGAGTTATATTTGGTTGGAAACTTGGGATCGCTACGATATCATTATATTTATTTGAAGGCATAATTGGATTACCAGTATTTGCGGGAACTCCAGAAAAAGGAGTAGGTTTGATTTATTTTACTGGTCCTACAATGGGATATCTTCTTGGGTTTATTCCAGCAGTATTTTTTTCTGGATTTTTAAAAGTTTACTTTAAATATAGTTTGATTGTTCGTTTTATTTTAAATTTTGCACTGTATGCTTTTTCAGTTTCTTTCATATATACTTTTGGTCTAATTTGGTTGCTTAACTTTGTTCCAATAGAAAAACTATGGGCTCTAGGAGCTTTACCATTTTTACCTGCAGAAATTTTGAAAATTTCTATATTGGCAATTTTTACAACAATATTTAATAAAGATACTTTATCTTGGAGATCTCTTAGATAGAATTCTTTGCAGAGTTCTTCTATGCATTTTCAGTCTTCTTGCAGTTTCAGAGACATTTCTATTACATAACTCAAAGACTCTGTGAATATGCTCCCATTTAACTCTGTCAGCTGACATAGGGTTTTCTGGAGGTTTTGCTTTGGTATCTGGATTAGCCAATAGAGCTGCCTCTACATCATCTGCATCAACAGGTTTGGCCATATAATCTATCGCCCCAGCTTTTACTGCAGCTACTGCTGTGGGTAAATTCCCATATCCTGTTAACATCACTATCCGACTGTCTTTTTTGACCTTAGAGAGCTCTTTTACAACATCCAAACCATTTCCTGTTTCTAGTCTAAGGTCAACTACAGCAAACGATGGAGGGGACGATTTTATAACTTCTAGTGCTTTTTCCACTGTTTTTGCCTCTTTGACGCTAAATCCTTTCTTTTCCATGGCTCTTGAGAGCCTGCTTCTAAAAGGATCGTCGTCATCAACAATAATTAAGCTCTTATCTTCAAAATCGGCAAGATTAAGTTGTTTTGATGCTCCTATATTTACACTTCTCATAGCAACTTATATGAACATAAATTTGAAAATTGCAACCTGTTAAATTGTCATTTTTTTCTTTACATGAAGCAAAAAAAACCTTAAATGCGAAAATAATAAGGTTTTTTATTAAATTTTTAAAAACCTTTCTGTGAACAAAAAGAGGGACACATGAGATGCGAAAATTTAAAAACGTTAACGAATTAGTTAACACTTTAAAGCCTGATTATCCGGTTTATTGTATACGACCGGAGCAGATAAAGAAATCAACTGAATTTTTTAAAAAAAATTTTCCAGGAAAAATTCTTTATGCTGTTAAAACTAATCCAAACGAAAAAGTCCTAAAACATATCATTAATAATAATATTCAAAATTTTGATGTTGCATCAATAAGTGAAATTAAATTGTTAAGAAAAATGAAAGCAGATGCAAAATTATATTTTATGCATACTGTAAAAAGTAGAGATGATATTGCTAAAGCTTATTTTGAATATGGGGTTAAAGATTTTGCATTAGATTGTAAAGACGAACTACAAAAAATTTTAGAGTCTACTAATCACGCTAAAGATTTAAATTTATATGTGAGAATTGCTATTTCAAACGAACACGCAGAAATAGACTTATCAAGAAAATTTGGCGCTTCATCAAGTGAGGCTCTTGGATTGGTTAGACTCTGCAGAGAACATGGTAAATCTATTGGTATTAGTTTTCACGTCGGATCACAATGTATGCATAAAATTTCATTTTCAAAAGCTATTAATGAAGTAGGATCAATAATTAAAAAAACGAAAATCATACCAGACGTAATAAATGTTGGTGGTGGTTTTCCTGCGATTTACCCTGACTTAAATCCTGAGCCACTTATTAATTATATTGAAGAAATCAAACAGGCACTGAATAATTTAAAATTGAATAAAATGCCAAAAATAATTTGTGAACCGGGAAGAGCTTTAGTAGCTGAAAGCGGATCAACAGTAGTTAAGGTTAATCTTAGAAAAAAGAATAAGCTTTATATTAACGACGGAACCTATGGGAGTTTGTTTGATGCTGGAGTACCTAACTTCATATTACCAACTCGAATGATTTCAAACGGGAGAGCGCAATCTAAAAAGCTTACCACTTTTAATTTTTATGGACCGACTTGTGACAGTTTGGATTATATGAAAGGTCCTTTCATCTTACCTAATAACATAAAGGAAGGCGACTATGTAGAGCTCGGGCAGCTTGGGGCTTATGGTCTAACTTTTAGAACAAAATTTAACGGATTTTATTCTGATGAAATTTTTGAATTACAAGACAAACCTATAGTGTCTATGTATGACGACTCCGAGAAGTTTAGTTTCTTAGTAGCTTAATGAAACCGAAAAAAAGTCCTGAGAAGGGACATAATAAAAAATCATTTTTAGAAAAACCAGTCGAGCATATAGATATTACTTCTTTTGATGCTAGAGAGATAATTGACTCTATGGAAAAGATGTCTTTTACATCTAGAGATACATCAAATGCCGCAAAAATATTTAATGAAATGATAAATGATAAAGAATGCTCAATTTTTCTTACTTTAGCTGGATCAACTTCTGCTGCGGGATGTATGAATTTATATTCTGATTTGGTGAAATACAATATGGTAGACGCAATTGTTGCTACTGGTGCATCTATAATTGACATGGATTTTTTTGAAGCCCTTGGTTTTAAACATTACCAGGGGTCACAATTTGAAGATGATACAATTCTAAGGAAGAATTATATAGATAGAATATATGACACTTATATTGATGAAGAAGAGCTACAGTCATGCGACAAGACTATTTGTGATATAGCTAATACCCTAAAACCTAAAGCGTATACATCTAGAGAATTCATTAAAGAAATGGGTAAATTTTTAAAAAAAAATGCAAAAAAGAAAAATTCTCTAATTGAAGTCGCTTACGATAATAATGTACCAATTTTTTGTCCTGCTTTTACTGATAGTTCTGCTGGATTTGGTCTTGTTATGCATCAAGAACAAAATCCAAATAATCATATTACAATAGACTCTGTAAGAGAATTTAGAGAACTTACCGAAGTAAAGTTAAAATCAAAACAGTCAGGTCTCTTAATGATTGGTGGTGGTGTCCCTAAAAATTTTGTTCAAGATACAGTTGTATGTGCTGAGCTTTTAGGTAAAAAAGTAGACATGCATAAATATGCTATTCAAATAACTGTGGCTGACACAAGAGATGGGGCTTGCAGCAGTTCTACTCTTAAAGAAGCTAGCTCATGGGGAAAAGTAGATGTTACTAAAGAACAAATGGTTTTTGCTGAAGCAACAAGTGTTCTACCTTTGATAGCAAGTGATGCATATCATCGTCAATATTGGAAAAAGAGAGAAAGAAAAAATTTCCAAAAAATATTTTAGTAAAATGGCAAAGACAAAAATAGCATTAATACAGATGAAAATGTCGTCTGAACAACAGAAAAATATTAATACTGCTATAAAAAGAATAAAAGAAGCTAGTAAAAAAAAAGCAAAGATAATTTGTTTGCCAGAGTTATTTTCATCAAATTATTTTTGCCAAGAAGAAAAACATTCTAATTTTAATTTAGCAGAAAAAATTCCAGGAAAGACTACTAGTATTTTTTCTTTGTTAGCAAAACAGCTAAAAATTATCTTACTTGTACCTATTTTTGAGAAAAAGACTTCTGGTATATATCACAACTCCTGCATAGTAATAAATGAAAAAGGAAAAATAATCGGTAAATATAGAAAAATGCATATACCTGACGATCCTCAATATTATGAAAAATTTTACTTTACCCCTGGTGATCTAGGATTCAAATCTTTTAAAACAAAATATGGAAATCTTGGTACATTAATATGCTGGGACCAATGGTTTCCGGAAGCAGCAAGACTCACGTCTTTGCTAGGAGCAGAAATACTTTTTTATCCTACTGCAATTGGATGGCATCCTTCTGAAAAAAGAAAATATGGAAAATCTCAACTGGACTCTTGGATATCAGTCCAAAGATCTCATGCTATAGCAAATGGAGTATATGTTGCTGCAGTTAATAGAGTTGGTAAAGAAAAACGGGGTTCTAAAAAATTAGAGTTTTGGGGTAACTCAATTATATTCGACCCTAGCGGAAATATAATCGCTAGAGCTAAACTAGGAGAAAAAACTTTAATTTGTGATATCGATTTTAAAAAAGTTGAAAATGTAAGAAGACATTGGCCTTTCTTTAGAGATAGAAGAATTGATTACTATAAAGGCATATTAAACAATCCTAAAGATGCCTAATACACCTAGATATGGCATTTACAGGATGCCAGCAGAATGGGAGTTTCAGAAGTCTACTTGGATTGCTTGGCCTCATAACAAAGAGGATTGGCCAGGTAAATTTAATGAAATACCATGGGTTTTTAGCCAAATCATCTCGGTGCTTTCAAAAACTCAACAAGTTAATGTTTTGGTTAAAAATAAATCAGAGAAAAAAAAGGCTATTTTTTTTTTAAATATTTTAGGCGCAAAAATAAAAAATATCAAACTTGTTATTTGTAAAACAGATAGAGCATGGACGCGCGATTTTTTACCAATATTTCTTAAAGATAAAAAAAAAAGAAATATTCTATCTAATTGGGAATTTAATGCATGGTCTAAATATAAAAATTATAAAAACGATAATCGAGCTTATCTAAAAATAAAAAAATCAAAGAAAATTAAATCTATAAATCCAAAACATAAAAAAAAGATAATTATTCTTGAGGGAGGATCTATTGATGTAAACGGTGAAGGTCTTATTTTAACAACAAAACAATGCCTTCTAAGTAAAGTGCAACAAAGAAATAAAGGTTTTAAAATCAATGACTATAATCAGATATTTAAAAAATATTTTGGAGTAAGAAAGGCAATTTGGCTTAATAAAGGAATACTTGGGGATGATACTCATGGACATGTTGATGATATTGCAAGATTCGTTAGCAAAGACATAATATTTATCGCTAGAGAAAATAATAAAAAAGATAAAAATTTTTCAAATTTAAACGAAAATATTAAAATATTAAAAAAATTTGTAAGGGAAAACGAAAAAAAAATAAAAATAATTTATCTGCCTATGCCTAAAGCTAAGTATATTGAAGGTATTAGAGTTCCAGCAAGTTATTTAAATTTTTATATTGCCAATAAAATTGTTTTGGTTCCTACATTTAACGATCCAAATGATAAGGTCGTATTAAAGATATTTAAAAAATACTTTAAAACTAGAAAAATAGTTCCAATAAATTGTTCTGTGCTAGTTTGGGGATTTGGAACTCTTCATTGTATGACTCAACAAGAGCCTGTTTAAAAAATTTACACTTCAAGATCGGAGGTGTTCCACTCTATTAAAACTTTTGCTCCTCCTTCATCAAAATTTGAAAAATTAACTATACCACCACGTCTCTCTAAAAGAGTCTTGCCAATAAAAGTGCCTAGTCCCAATCCCGAATTATGGTTAATTTTTTTATTTTTGGAAGATATATAAGGTTGTCCTAGTGAACTAAAGATATCACTTGGGAATCCTGGTCCATCATCTGAAATAATCAAAGTAGTTTTTCTATTTGATGTTAACAAATTTATATTCACTTTTTTCTTAGAAAATTTAACTGCATTACCTATAAAATTTCGTATTCCGTAAGTAATTTCTGGAGTTCTCTTTATTAAAATATCTTTCACAGATTTAGAAAAATCAAATTTAATTTCTTTTTCTGAAATTTCTTCAAAAGATTTGCCTATTTCTGTTAAAAGATTTTGCAAAGTTACATTGCTCATGAATTTGTCTTGTTCTATTTGATTTAAGGAAATTTTTTTTAATATTTCACTACATCTTTTAGCCTGACTTATTAACAAATCTACGTCCTTGGTATATTTTTCGTTGTTAGGAATCTCTTTCTTAAGTTCAGAGGCCACAACTGTTATTGTTGATAGAGGTGTACCAAGTGAATGAGCTGCAGCAGCTGCTTGGTGGCCTATTGACTCTAATTCATGCTCTCGAGCAATAATTAATTCCAGTTTAGTTAAAGCATCTGCTTTTTGTCTGGAAGCAAATCCAAACCTAGCTCCAAAATATGTTAAAAAAAGCATAGCTATGATTATTGCTACAGGAATTGAGTATAAATAGTAATCTGGAACATGAAAATGTAATTTACCAGAAAAAGGTAAGGGAAAATGAAAAAAAGTAAGAATTAATATTATTAAAATTGAAAAAATTACTAATAATAAAGTGCTTTTAAAAGTCAACAAAGTGGATGAAACAATGGAAGGGACAATTAAAAAAAGTATGAAAGGATTTTGTATTCCGCCAGTAAAAAATAATAAAAAACTTAATTGTAAAAGATCGTGAAAAAGAAAAAGAGTAGACTCTAAATTGTTAAGTTCACTTTTTTTAAACCAGTATTGTAAATAAAAATTTGTAATTGCTCCAAAAGAAATAATTACTAAACAACTTAAAAGAGGAAGATTTAAATTAAAAATAAAATTTACAATTAAAATAGCAGATATTTGACCGAAAATAGCTATCCATCTTAAAATTACTAAAGTTCTTTTTTCTAATTGCAGATTCTCTTCTTTTTTGAAGAGCTCAGATAAAATCATGGGCTATATATCTAAATTTTCTACTTCTAAAGCATTGCTAGTAATAAAATCTTTTCTAGGAGCAACATCATCACCCATTAATATCTCTATAATTTTTTGATCTTCTTTAGATTTTTCTTTAGTTCCCTTAGAGTATTGCACTCTTAATAAAGTTCTATTTTCTGGGTTTAAAGTTGTTTGCCAAAGTTCATCTGGGTTCATTTCTCCTAAACCTTTAAATCTTTGTATTGAAATTTTTTGTTTCTGTTCCTCTATAAATTTTATAAATTCCTTCGAACCTTTACTCATTTTTTTATTATTTTTTTCTGATATTTTTAAAATATAATCTTCTAAACTCTTTTCGTCTTTTACGTAAACTGATTTGCCATTTTTGGTAACTTTAAATAATGGTGGTTGAGCTAAATAAAGATGACCGTTTTCAATTAATTGGTTAAAGGGCGTATTATTAAAAAAGGTGAGCAGCAAAGTTCTTATATGAGATCCATCAACATCAGCATCCGTCATGATAATAATTTTGTCGTATCTCAAATTCTCTAAATCAAAATCTTTAGATCCCGTTCCAAGAGCATTTATCAAAGTTACAATCTCGCTAGAGGACATCATTTTTGCTAAAGCTCTTGTTGCTTGGTCTCCATTAGATCCATTAAATCCATTTTTCCTCCCATTACCTACAAAAGTATTTAAAATTTTACCTCTTAACGGCAAAACGGCCTGATATTCTCGCATTCGTCCTTGTTTAGCTGACCCGCCTGCTGAGTCTCCCTCAACAATAAATAATTCAGTTCCCTCTTTTTTAGAAATTTGACAATCAGCTAATTTTCCAGGTAAACCAGAAAGTTCTAGAGCTCCTTTTCTTCTGACACTATCTCGAGCTTTTCTTGCTACATCCCTAGCTATTGCTGCTTGAGTAATTTTATCTAATACAGCTCTTGCTACACTTGGATTTTGATCGAACCATGTAGAAATTTTATCAGCAATAATACTTTCAACTATAAGCCTTATTTCTGACGAAACAAGTTTATCTTTAGTTTGAGAAGAAAATTTTGGATCCTGCATTTTTATAGACAGTACCGCTGTTAAACCTTCCTTGATGTCATCTCCAGATAAAGTAATTTTATTTTTTTTATTAGTATTTTTTTCAGAAGAATATTTGTTGATTACCCTAGTTAGAGCACTTCTAAAGCCTAACAAATGAGTTCCACCATCTTTTTGGTGTATATTATTAGTGAAAGCTAAAACATCCTCGGAATAACTAGCATTCCATTCTAAAGAACAGTCAACAATTACATCATTTTTTTGAGCTGTAATAAATATAGGTTTTTTAAAAACTACTTTTTCATTTTTATTAACCAAGATAGGTTTTTTTTGATTAATATATTTAACAAATTCAAGTATCCCGCCATCATATTTGTTCACAAATTCTTTAGATTTAGCTGAAGTGTTATCTATCAGAGTGACGTTTATACCTTTATTTAAAAAAGCAAGTTCTCTCATTCTTTTTTGTAAAATTGAAGAGCTAAATTTAATTGAAGAAAAAATATTTTTTGATGGTAAGAAAGTTATTCTTGTACCATTTTTTTTTGAATTTCCAATTTCTTTAAGAGGCTTAACTGCGTTTCCATCTTTAAAAATAATAGAATACTCTTTTTTATCTCTAAAAATATTTAGTTCTAACTTTTCAGATAGTGCATTTACTACTGAGACTCCTACTCCATGAAGACCACCCGATACTTTGTAAGAATCATGATCAAATTTTCCACCTGCATGCAGTTGTGTCATAATAACTTCAGCGGCTGATTTTTTTTCTCCTTTATGAGTATCTACAGGTATGCCTCTTCCGTCATCTTCAACAGTAACTGTATTGTCTTTATTAATTGTTATATATATATTTTTACAATAACCTGCTAATGCCTCGTCCATAGCATTGTCTACGACTTCGAAAACCATGTGATGAAGACCAGATCCATCGTCGGTGTCTCCAATATACATTCCAGGTCTTTTTCTAACTGCATCTAACCCTTTTAATACTCTTATTGAGTCTGCTCCGTATGATTGATTTTTAGTTTTTTCTAAATTTTTTGGCATTTATTATTGAAATAAGATAAATCATTATATCATTTTTTCCGCTTTATAGAAAACTCACTTATTCATGGCACCTAAATTAATCATAAATAGCAGGCTTTTTAGAGTGAAATGTCTAAAAAAAATGTAAAAACGAAATTGTTAGATTTTCATTGGCATAATAACATAATAACTGTTTCTATCTGAATTATCCTCTATTAAAACAGGAGAAACAGGATCTTTTAAATTCATTTTAAGTTTCGAGTCTTCAATCTCTGAGACAATATCTATCAAATATCTTGAGTTAAAACTTATAGTTAGTTCGTCAGAGTTATAACTAGCTTTTAGAGTTTCGTTACCTTCACCAGAAGTTGTACTGTTAACTGACAATTTGATCTTGTCTTTGTTTATTTCTAATTTTACTCCTTCTTTTCTATCTACAGAAACGGTTGCCACTCTTTCTACAGAGTCTATAAAATCTTTTGAGGAAACTATTAAAGTTTTATCATTATTCGTGGGCACAACTTTTCTATAATCTGGAAATTTTCCATCAATAACTTTCGAAACAAGAATTGTTTTCCCCATTTTAAATTGTATTTTTGTATCACTTGTAAGCATAAAAACTTTATCTTCCGAGTCTTGTAAAAGATTAGATAGTTGATACACAGTTTTTTTTGGTAAAATGAAAGATGAAAATTTATTTCCTCTTTCAACTTCAATGCTGCAAGATGAGAGTCTGTGGCTATCTGTGGCAACGGCTGTAAGATATGTTTTATTTTGAGACTCTGTTAAATGAATAAATATACCATTTAAATAATGCCTAGTATCATCACTTGAAATAGATATTTTAGTTTTATTTATTAAGGATAAAAATTGCGATTTGTTTAAAACAATTTCACTATTATCAAATTCGTCAGCAAAATTTGGAAAATTATCTGTAGGTAAGCATTTTAAATTAAAATCTGAGTTATCTGCTCTCAGACTAAGTTGATTATCATTTTTTAAGTTAAGATATACTTCCGAGTCAGATGAGATTTTTCTTAAGATATCATATAATACTGTTGCGGAAGTAGTGGTCTCTCCTTTTTTTGATACTTTGACATCATCGATAGTATCATAAAATACTATATCTAAATCTGTAGCTATTATAAAAAGCTTGTCTTCTTGAGCTTTTAAAAGAACATTTGATAAAATAGGTAACGTATTTTTTTTCTCAATTATTCCCTGAGCAAGATTTAAAGATTTTAGTAGGGCGTCCCTTTTTATTGAGAACTCCATTGCTTTTATTCCTTAAGTAAAAGACTAGTAATTTGATTAATATTTTTACTCATTTCCTCATTTTCTTGTAATAGTTTTGTGATAGTTTTAACTGCATGTATAACTGTAGTATGATCTCTGTTAGCAAATCTTCTTCCTATTTCTGGAAGAGAACGGGTTGTTAATTTCTTTGAAAGGTACATAGCTATCTGCCTAGGTCTTGCGAGAGGTCTGGATCTTCTCTGAGACAGCATTTCGTTTAAAGATATATTAAAAAAACCTGACACAGTGTTTTGAATTTTATCTACTGTAATAATTCGAGCTTGACTAAAAACATCCTTTAATATGTTTTTACAATCGTTTGTACTTAAAGTTTTTTTATGTATTCTTCCAAATGTAATTACTCTATTTAAAATTCCAATCAACCCTCTTATATTAGTTTTGCATTCATTAGCGATAAAATTGATTACATCATCACTAATATTATATTTTTCACCGAATTGATCTTGGTTATCATTAATTCTTTTCTTGATAATCTTTATTTTTAATTCAAGATCAGGATTGTCTATATCAACTATAAGACCGCCAGAAAGTCTAGATTTTATCCTCTCTTGAACCCTATCAAGTTTTGAGGGAGGTCTATCCGCCGAAACGATTATTTGAGAACTTTTTTCTATCAGACTATTAAAAGTATGAAAAAATTCTTCTTGAAGTCCTTCTTTGCCACTAATAAATTGTATATCGTCTATAATGAATACCGAAGATTTTCTAAAGAAATCTTTAAAGTTTACCATGTCATTTTTTTTTATTGATTTGATGAAATGGTACATAAATCTCTCAGTTGAAATGAACATTACATTAGTTTTTTTCTTTAACTCAAGACCTATTGCATTTAAAAGGTGAGTTTTACCTAATCCTACTCCACCATATATATACAATGGATTATATCGATTGGTTTGCTCGCATACCTTTTTGGAAGAAGTAAGAGCTATTTCATTACTTGCTCCTTTAACAAAGTTATCAAAATTTAGATTTGGATTAAGCCTGTTATAATTTAAAATAGAGTCTTTTATTTCAGAAACTAAGTTTATGTCTTTATTTTTAACATTTTCAATAATAGCACTCTTAGCATCTTCTAAAATCTTAAACTCAACTCTTATTAGGCTTAATTTAAAAGATTTTATTTGTTGAAGTATTTTGTCTAAGTATCTGGAAACTATCCAATCTCTAAAAAATCTAGTTGGAACTCCTAGGACTAGATAATCATTGTATTCTTTTAATAATGTAATGTTGCTAAGCCAACTAGAATATATTTCTTTGCCAAAACTTTTTTCAAAAGCATTTTGTACCTCTGACCAATTAAGAGTTTTTTCTTCCTCTAAAACAAAATAATTTTCTGATTGAGTAGATTTTTTGTCCATGTAATTAAATAAATTGAAATTAACTTTTATTTTTTAAATTAAATACACGCAAGGAATTTTTTTAAATTTTATAAAAAAAACGGACTTAGGTTGTATGTTTATCGTTTTGAGAGAAATTAAAAAAATAAAAAATTTTCAAAAAAATTGACTACAACTAGATTAATTAAATTACTACATTTAGCTTTGAATCTAAAAGATCCACTTATATGTTAAAATATAAGAACAACTTCAAATTGATTTAAGGATATTTTTATTTTTGAATTTTTTTGGAAATTTTAGAAATTTTTCTTGATGCAGTTTTTTTATTTAAAGCTCCTGATTTCGCAACCTGCATGAGAATTGACTGGAATTTTGGAAAGAATGCTTTTATTTTGTCTTTTTTTCCAGATTTAATTAGCTCTTCCATTTTTTTTATTGCAGACTTATATTTGCTTTTTCTAACTCTGTTTACTAATGTTTGTTTTTTAATTCTTCTTACTCTTCTAATTGCGGACTTTGTGTTTGGCATAATTTTTACACTGTATATATCTCTAGTTTATAAGGGTCAACGCTTTATTTCTGGCATGTTTTACAAAAAAAAGTAGATCTATTGGATATATAAGTTTTCCTAATATAATTTTTACAATTTTTTCTAATGCATTTTTCTCCTATTTGCCCATAAACATTAAATTGTTGTTGAAAAATACCATTTTTTCCATCACTATTAGAAAAGTTTTTAATAGATGACCCACCTTCTAAAATTGACCTTTTTAAAATTTTTTTTGTAAAATAGACTATTTTTTCAATATCTTTGTCTTTAAGTTTTTTGATTTTTTTTCTAGGATTTATTTTGCTTAAGAACAAAATTTCATTCACATAAATATTTCCAAGCCCAGAGACAATTTTTTGGTCCATCAATATATCTTTTGTAGTTCTATTTTTGTTTGTAATGATATTTTTAAAATAATTTGAATTAAAGTTATTTGACATAGGTTCTGGGCCTAATGAGCTTAAATGACTACTTTTATAAATATTTTTTGAGCATAAAATTTTTATAAAACCAAATTTTCTAATATCGTTATAAATTAATTTTTTATCTTTATTTAAATTAAATATCACATGATTATGTTTTTTATCATTTTTATTCAAACTATAATAAAAACTTGTTTTTTTAAATTTGCTATTTCCATCTATTATAATAAATTTTCCTGTCATGCCTAAATGAACAAGAATTGTAAGTTCATTATTAGTATTTATAAGTAAATATTTTGATCTACGAGTAATTGATATTATTTTATGATTTTTTAATTTTTGAAAGTCTTTTTTTTTAATTGCATACCTTAATTTATTAGTATTTGTTAGGACATTTGTAATAACTGAGTTAACAATATTTTTTCTTAGAGACCTTTTAACAACTTCAACTTCTGGCAATTCTGGCATATAATTCCTTTATGAAGTTATATAATCAAGATAAAACAAAACTAGTCAACTCCGTATTTAGTAAGGTTCACAAGAAATATGATTTAATGAATGATATAATGTCTTTAGGGGTGCACAGACTATGGAAAAAAAATATGGTTGAATGGATGAGGCCACATAAAAATAGCAAGTTAATAGATATAGCATCAGGGACAGGTGATATACCAAAAATTTTTTCAGAAAAAACAAATAATCAATGTGAAATTAATTGTGTTGAACCAAATAAAGAAATGATTCAAATCGGAATTAATAAGCTTAAAAAATATAAAAATATCAAATGGAAGATGGGAAAAGCAGAAAGACTACCTTTTAAAGACAACACCTTTGATTTCTATTCAATAAGCTTTGGAATAAGAAATGTTTCAGATATTAATCTTTGTTTAAAGGAAGCTTTTAGAGTATTAAAGGTAGGTGGAAGATTTATGTGTCTAGAATTTTCTCACATTGAAAATGAAATTTTACAAAAATTTTATAAGCAATACTCAAAAACTATTCCAATAATTGGTAGGTTCGTTGTAGGTAACTCAGAGCCGTACAAATATTTAGTGGAAAGTATTGAAAATTTTTACAACCAAAAAGAGCTATTAGAATTAATTTATAAAAATGGTTTTTCAAAAGTTGAATATAGAAACCTTTCAAACGGAATTTCAGCTATTCATTCGGGCTGGAAAATCTAAACATGTTTAAAAGAATTAATCAGTTATTTAAAATTTCTAGAAAGTTAGCTGTTTCTGGAGCAATAGATACGGTAGATGAAATTTATAATATTCCTTTTCTCGTAAAAATATTCTTTAATTTAATGTCTATAGGCTCAAATAAAAATGGCCTTAATAATAGTTTACATAAACCTGGGGAGAAACTTTGTGAAGCCCTCCAAGGAATGGGAACAACATTTATTAAGTTAGGACAATTTTTAGCAACTAGACCAGATATTATTGGAGAAAAACTAGCTGATGATTTAGTTAAATTACAAGATAAGCTTCCGGCTGTTGATGTTAGCCAAGCAAAAGGAATTATCAAAAACGAACTTGGTGAAGATAATTTTAAAAATATAACTGAAATTTCAGAACCAATTGCTGCTGCTTCGATTGCTCAAGTTCATATTGCTAAGATAAATGTTGATGGTGAAAACAAGGAAGTTGCAATTAAAATACTTCGACCAGATATCGAAAAATTATTTAATGAGGAGTTAGATGCTTTAATGCTTCTAGCATACATAATAGAAAATACAATTTCAAAAACAAAAAGATTAAAGCTTGTTGAAGTAATTTTTCTATTAAAAGAAATTACAAATATAGAAATGGACTTAAGATTTGAAGCTGCTGCAGCAAACGAACTTTATGAAAATACAAAAAATGACATAGGTTTTAATGTTCCTAAAATTTATTGGAATTTCACGTCTAAAAAAATTCTTACTTTAGATAAAGTAAATGCTGTTTCAATTAGAGAGTATGAAATTTTGCGAAAAGATGGTGTAAACTTGAAGCAATTAGCAGAAAATCTTATTCAGCATTTTTTAAAACAAGCTATAAGAGATGGATTTTTTCATGCCGACATGCATCAAGGAAATTTATTTGTAGATCATAAGGGAAATATTATTCCTGTAGACTTTGGTATAATGGGAAGACTTGACAAAAATAACAGAAAATATTTAGCTGAAATTCTTTACGGCTTTATTAAAAGAGATTATGTAAAAGTTGCAGAGGTCCATTTTCAAGCAGGCTTGGTTCCAAAAAATGAGTCTAAAGAAAAGTTTGCTCAAGCCCTAAGATCAGTAGGGGAGCCAATATTCGGTCAATCTATAAAAAATATATCAGGTGGTAACTTATTGGCGCAATTATTTGAAATAACAGAAAAATTTAATATGGCAACTCAAACACCTTTGCTTTTATTACAAAAAACAATGGTAGTTGTAGAAGGTGTAGCAAGAAAACTTTACCCGGAAACAAATATTTGGGAGGTTTCAAAACCAATTTTAGAAAGTTGGATAAAAGATTTAAAGGGACCTAAAGCAAGTATCGAGGGAGCAATTAACACTTCAAGCGAAATTTTAAAAAGGATACCCGATTTTCCAAATTTTATGGATAGAGCGGATTATGCCCTTCAATTGATAGCAGAGGGTAAGCTGAATCTGGATGTCTCAAACAATAAAAATTTAGAAATAGAACAGATGAGATTAAAAAATCTTAGAAATAATATATTAATAACTATATTAGGTATTGTAATATTAATGTTAATAGTATTTTAATTATAAATGACATTAAAAAACAAAAAAATACTTCTTGTGATTGGTGGGGGAATATCTGCCTATAAAGCACTGGATCTTGTAAGATTATTGAAAAAAAAAAGTGCTGATATAAAAACCATACTTACTAAAAGTGGAAAAAATTTTGTTACACCATTATCTATTTCAGCTTTAACAAAAAGTAAAGTTTATGAAGATATTTTTGATGCTAATAATGAGTCTGAAATAGATCATATTTCCTTATCTAGATGGGCAGATATAATCCTAGTTTTACCAGCTACTGCAAATTTTCTATCTAAACTTAAATCAGGGAGAGCAGAAGATTTAGCTACCACGGTAATCTTAGCTTCAAATAAAGATATTATTTTAGTTCCTGCTATGAATGTCAGAATGTGGTTGCATAAAGCTACACAAGAGAATTTTAAAACACTCGTTGGGTATGGGTACAAATTTATAGGCCCTACAAGTGGTGAAATGGCATGTGGAGAATACGGTGAAGGAAAAATGTCTAGCCCCAGACAAATATTCTCCTATCTTTCAACTTATTTTAAAAATAAAAATTTTTTAAAGAAAAAAAATCTAAGCGCACTCGTAACTTCAGGACCCACGAGAGAATATATTGATCCTGTAAGATATATATCTAATGAGTCAAGTGGCAAACAAGGATATGAAATTGCCTTAGCGCTTTCGAAATTTGGAATTAAAACAACACTCATCGCTGGTCCTTCTGTAACTAATACTCACAAAGGATTAAAGATAAAGAAAGTAAAAACTGCTGATCAAATGTTATTAGAAGTAAAAAAACTTTTGCCCGTAGATATAGCTATATGTGCTGCCGCTGTATCTGATTTTAAACCAAAATTTACTAATAAAAATAAGCTCAAAAAGGATGAGATTGGCCCAATAAAACTTAAAAAAAATATTGATATATTAAACTACCTAGGAAAAAATAATAAGCTTAGGCCGAAAATAGTAGTTGGCTTCTCAGCTGAAACAAATGATTTAATCAAAAACTCAATGGTTAAACTTAGGGAAAAATATTGTGACTTTATTATTGCCAATGATGTATCAAAAAAAAATACAGGGTTTAACGTAGATTATAACAAAGTTTCTTTTATAGACAAAAAAGGTAAGATTGAAACTATTTCAAGAAATAAAAAAAGTTATATAGCATCTATTATAGTAAAAAAAATAGTTGATAATTTTTTAATTAATGACAAAAATATTAATTAATGAAAGTTACTTCTAAGGATTTAACAAGATTTTCCAGACAAATCATATTAAAACAAATTGGTATAATTGGGCAAAAAAAGATTTTCTCAGCTAAAGTTTTGGTTGTGGGTGCTGGAGGTCTAGGTTGTCCATTATTGCTTTATTTAGCGAATACAGGTGTAGGAAGAATAGGTATTGTAGATCATGATAAAATTGAATTGAGCAATTTAAATAGGCAAATACTTTTCAATTATAAAGATATAGGTAAGTACAAAGTTGATCTAACAAAAAAAAGAATTAAAGAAATAAATAAAAAAATAAACATCAAAACCTATAAAATAAAAATAGATAAAAAAAATGTAGATAAAATTTTTAAAGAATATGACATTATTTGCGATGGAACAGACAATTTTGAAACCAGATACTTAATCAATGATTATTGCCTTAAAAACAAAAAAATATTAATTTCGGCTGCTATTAGTAAATTTGATGGGCAAATATTTAAATTTAATTTTAAAAAAAAAACTCCTTGTTTCAGATGTTTTATGCCCAAAATTCCTGAGAATGAAAATAATTGTGACACTGACGGTATAGTTTCAACTTTAGCTGGTGTTATGGGAACTATGCAGGCTAACGAGGTTATAAAAACCATTCTAAATGTCAAAGACGACCTATTGGGAAAAATGATAGTTTTCAATTCTTTAAAACCAGAATTTAGAAAAATTAAACTATCAAAAAATCCGCGATGTATTAATAGATGTATAAACCAAAATGATTAAAAAAATATTATTTGGTTTTAGTTTTTTGATTGCACTCTACTCAAATTCCTACTCTGCTGATGAGTACTTTTTAACTCTACGAAATGATAAGGTTAATTTAAGACAAGGACCTTCTTTTGAGTATCCAATTAAATTATTTTACAAGAAAAAATATTTACCGGTATTAGTTCAAGATAAATCAGATAATTTTAGAAAGATAAGAGACCATGAAAATAATAATGGATGGATACACGTTTCTCAATTATCAAAAAAGAAAGCAGCTATTACTTTGGAAGAAAATATTTTAGTTTTTAGTAATCCAACTTTATATTCAAAGCCTCTAGTGGTTTTAGCCAAAGGAAAGTTATGTAGGGTTTTAAAATGTAAAAGTGAATGGTGTAAAATTAAAGTAGATAAATTTGTAGGTTGGATAAAAAAAGAGAATCTTTGGGGCAGACTATAATAAATTTATTTTTTCATAACTTTGGATGCCCAAAACTTATCTAACAAGAAATACCATACGGAGTTAGCTAATGGTTCTACAATCGCGTCGGTTAAAGCTATAACAAACGAAACATCTGCTACTGACATCAAAACTATTATAGCTATAGCAAAATGACCGATTGTATAAACAATAGTTCTTAATATTGATCCTTTGTTATTTTTGTAAATTTCTTTTGAAGCTTGAAATATTCCGGAAGTAAATTCTGTCATTTTCTTAAGTCGAACCGATCTAAATTCATTACCTTTGTCCAGGCAGTAACGAAGTCTGTTAAAAATTTTTCCCTTGCATCTTCGCTAGCATAAACCTCTGCTACAGCTCTTAATTGAGAATTTGAACCAAATATCAGATCTACCCTACTACCAGTCCATTTTATTTTGTTTGTTTTCCTGTCTCTTCCTTCAAAAAAATCCTCCTCCTTTGAAGTTTCTTTCCAAGTCGTGCCCATGTCTAATAAATTTACAAAAAAGTCGTTATTTAAAACTTCAGGTTTTTTTGTAAATACACCATGTTTTGATCCATTAAAATTTGTATTTAACACTCTAAGTCCTCCAACTAGCACTGTCATTTCTGGAATAGTTAAAGTCATTAGTTGAGCTTTATCTATAAGCATCTCCTCTGCAGAAATGGAAGATTTAAACTTAAGATAGTTTCTAAATCCATCAGCTTTTGGCTCTAACAGACCAAAGGAGTGAATATCTGTTTGATCTTGAGAGGCATCTCCACGTCCTGGAATAAAAGGAACTTCTAATTTTTTTCCAGCTTTTTTTGCTGCTTTTTCAATTCCAACACTACCACCTAAAACTATTAAGTCAGCCATAGATACTGTCTTATTTTTCTTGTTAAAACTTTTCTGTATTTTTTCTAAAGTTTTTATTGTTTTAGATATTTTAGGTGAATTGTTTGAGTCCCAATCTTTTTGTGGAGAAAGTCTAATTCTTGCTCCATTGGCACCACCTCTTCTATCAGAATTACGAAATGTTGATGCTGAAGCCCAAGCAGTAGATACTAATTCTGAAACAGAAAGGCTAGAGTTTGAAATTTTAGCCTTAAGATTTTTAATTTCTTTACTTTTTAATTTATATCCATTTTTTTTTACGGGATCTTGCCAGATCAATTCCTCTTTGGGTACATCTGGTCCTAAATAACAAGTTTTTGGACCCATATCACGATGAGTTAACTTAAACCAAGCCCTAGCAAATGCATCTGCAAATTCATCAGGATTTTTGTGAAAATTTCTTGAAATTGGTCCATATTTAGGATCCATTTTTAAAGAAAGATCTGTAGTCTGCATCATAGGAGGATGTTTTATTGATGAGTTGTGAGCATCAGGAACCATTTTTATAGCTTGACCATTTTTCTTGGGTGTCCACTGATGTGCTCCTGCCGGACTTTTAGTTAGCTCCCACTCATGATCATATAAACAATCTAAATATCCCATATCCCATTTTATAGGATTTTGAGTCCACGCACCTTCAATACCACTACTAATAGTATCAGCTCCTTTACCGGTTTTATAATTGCTATTCCAACCTGTAGCTTGTTCCTGAATTTTTGAACCTTCAGGTTCTGGACCTTTGTGCGACTCAGGTGCAGCACCATGTGATTTACCAAAAGTATGTCCGCCCGCTACAAGAGCAACTGTTTCATAATCATTCATTGCCATTCTTCCAAAAGTTTCTCGAATATCGTGAGCTGCTAATAAAGGATCTGGATTAGCGTCTGGACCTTGAGGATTTACATAAATTAATCCCATATGTGATGCTCCTAAAGGATTCTCTAATTCTCTTTTTCCAGCGTACCTGTTAACTCCTAGCCATTCTTTTTCAGAACCCCAATAAATATCACCCTCTGGTTCCCAAATATCTTGTCTACCTCCACCAAAACCAAAAGTTTTAAAGCCCATGGTCTCTAAGGCAACATTTCCTACTAAAATAAATAGATCAGCCCAGGAAATCTTTTTTCCATATTTTTTTTTGATAGGCCATAGTAATAATCTAGCTTTATCTAAATTAACGTTATCCGGCCAACTATTTAATGGAGCAAATCTTTGGTTCCCTGTTCCTGCTCCACCTCTGCCATCACCTGTTCTATAAGTTCCAGCAGCATGCCAGGCTAATCTAATAAACAATGGTCCATAATGGCCATAGTCAGCCGGCCACCAATCTTGAGAGTTTGTCATTAAATTTTTTAGATCTTTTTTTAAAGCTTTATAATTAAGTTTTTTAAATTCTTTAGAGTAAGAAAATTTTTTATCCATTGGATCTACTAAAGAGGAATGTTGACTAAGAATTTTGAGATTAAGACTATTTGGCCACCAGTCCCTATTTGAGGTACCTCTACCCGTGGGATGTTTTGGTGGAGTTCCAGCTCCTGTAAATGGACATTTTGATTGCTCACTCATACTAACAACTACTTTATAACTAATCTAAAAAAGTGTCAACACATTAGAATAGTTCTAATCTATTTTTTTTAATTTTTTGGATTTTTATTTACTTAATATTAATTATTATTTGCAATTTTAACGATAACTTCTATAAATTTTATTTTTTTTCCTGGGATATTTTTTTTGATTTTTATTCTCCCTACATCTTTGTCCTTAAGATCTATAAGTTCATTAGTCCCTTCATTAAAAAAATGGTGATGATTAGAAATGTTAGTATCAAAATAATTTTTATCACTATTAATAGAAATTTCTTTTAAATAACCTTTTTTTTTGAATGCATGAACCGTATTATAGATTGTAGCTAATGAGATTTTTTTATTTAACTGTCTTTGTACAAGATCAGCCAAATCATTTATTGTGAAATGAAAAGTATCTTTTCTATCAAATAAGACTTTGCAGATATGTAATCTTTGCTTAGTTGGTCTTAAACCTGAAGATCTAAGCTTTTTGACAAATATTTGATTATTGTTCATATTTTAGTCTATTTTATTAATACTATAGTTAATTGTATATTATAATTATCTTTAATAAAGTAAATATTATTTAATTTTTATGAATAAAAAATCGTCTTACAACTACCAAGAGCTAATAGATTGCGGTAACGGTAAGCTTTTTGGGCCTGGAAATGCAAAGTTACCACTACCTCCTATGCTCATGTTTGACAGAATATCAGAAATTAGGGAGAATAAAGGAACTTTTAAAAAAGGATTAATTAAAGCTGAACTAGATATAAAAGATAGTTTGTGGTTTTTCGAATGTCACTTTAAAAATGATTCGGTTATGCCCGGCTGTTTAGGTTTGGATGCTATGTGGCAACTAGTAGGTTTTTATTTGGGTTGGCTTGGTAACCCTGGTAAAGGAAGGGCTTTAGGAGTAAATTCTGTAAAATTTACTGGTGAAGTGTTAAAAAATGTTAAGTTAGCAACTTATGAGATAGATATGAAGAGAGTTCTTATTAAAGAAGGGACAACAGTTGGTTTAGCTAACGGTATTTTAAAAGCTGATGGGAAAAAAATATATGCAGCAGAAAATTTAAAAGTAGGTTTATTTAAATCATGAAAAGAGTAGTTATTACAGGAGTTGGAATAGTTTCTTGTTTAGGAAATAATCAAAAAGAAGTTTTAGATTCATTGTTGAATACAAAATCAGGTATTACTTTTTGCGAAGAGTATAAAAACCATAATTTAAAAAGCAATATACACGGGAAACCTAATATAAAAATTGAAGATCATATAGACAGAAAGATTATGAGATTTATGGGTAACGGGTCGGCTTACAACTATATTGCCATGGCTGAAGCGGTAAAAGACTCAGGATTGAAAGATAATGAAATTAGCAACGAATTTACAGGAATGGTAATGGGCTCAGGAGGTCCTTCAATAGAAAATGTAATTTTAGCTTCAGATAAAACTCGGGAAAAAAATCCAAAAAAGATGGGCCCTTTTATTGTGCCTAGAACAATGGCTAGTACCGCTTCAGCTACTCTGGCAGTACCATTTAAAATAAAAGGTGTTAATTATACAATTAGTTCTGCATGCGCAACTAGCGGACATTGTATAGGAAATGGAACAGAACTAATTCAATATGGAAAACAAAAAATAGTTTTTGCTGGCGGAAGTGACGAATTACACTGGGCTATGACAGCAATGTTCGATGCTATGACAGCTCTGTCTTCAAAATATAATGAAACTCCTGAAAAAGCTTCAAGGCCATATGATAAAACTAGAGATGGTTTTGTAATAGCTGGAGGAGGTGGTGTTTTAGTTTTGGAAGAGTATGAGCATGCTAAAGCTAGAGGAGCAAATATTTATGCTGAAATTACAGGGTATGGTGCTACTTCTGATGGCATAGATATGGTTGCACCATCCGGCGAAGGAGCAGTTAGATGTATGAACATTGCTCTAAAAACATCAAAAAATAAAATAGATTACATCAATACGCATGGCACATCTACACCAGTAGGTGATATCACGGAACTACAAGCAGTTTCAAAAGCTTTTAAAGATAAAATACCTAAAATAAGTTCAACAAAATCACTTTCGGGTCATCCTCTAGGTGCCGCTTCAGTTCATGAAGCTATTTATAGTTTGATAATGATGAAAAATAATTTTATTGCTGCTTCTGCAAATGTCAACGATATGGATGAAGAGGCTAAAAAATTCCCGATAGTTACAAAAGTTGAAAAAAATATTACTCTAAACGCTGTGATGTCTAACAGCTTTGGTTTTGGTGGAACAAATGCAACTTTAGTTTTTGAAAAGGTATAAATAATGAGTCTTATTAAAGGTAAAAAGGGATTAATAATGGGAGTGGCTAATGAAAGATCTATTGCTTGGGGAATAGCAAAAAAACTTTCTCAAAATGGAGCAGAATTAGCTTTCACATATTTGGGTGATGCCTTAAAAAAAAGGGTTACTCCTTTAGCAGAGTCAATTGGTTCAAAATTTTTAATAAATTGTAACGTAGAGTCTAAAGAAGATATTACAAATACTTTTAAAGAAATTAAAGAAAAATGGGGACAGCTTGATTTTGTTGTACATGCTGTTGCATTTTCTGATCGAGCAGAATTAACGGGTGAATACATTAATACAACAAGAGAAAATTTTACTAAAAGCATGTTGGTTTCTTGTTTTTCGTTTACTGAAGTCGCAAAAGAAGCTTCTAAAATAATGACAAGTGGATCAAGCATGTTAACTTTAACTTATGAGTCTTCAAAAGTAATACCCAACTATAATGTTATGGGAGTATGTAAGGCAGCTTTAGAGTCTAGTGTTAAATATATTGCAAGAGATCTTGGTTCAAAAGGAATAAGAGTCAATGCTATCAGCGCTGGACCAATAAAAACTTTGGCAGCTTCAGCTATAGGTGATGCAAAATTTTTATATAAATGGAGTGCGGATCATTCATTTTTAAAGAGAAATGTTGATATTGATGATGTAGGCAAATCAGCTTTATATTTATTAAGCGACCTTGCTGCGGGAGTAACGGGTGAAATTCATTATGTTGATGCTGGTTATAATAAATCGGGGATGCCAGATCCCAAAAATATTTCTTAACCTGCAAAAAATGCATAGCTGAAATAAAATCATAACAATTATGTAAGGAAGATTTAAACTTTATCAAGTTAAAGTAATTTTAAAAAAATGAGAGAAATATTAAAAAACGTAAGAGAAAAACTGGTTGCTAAATATTTAAAAAATAACTCTTTAAAGAGTTATTCAAAAAATACCAAAAAATTCAAACCCAGAATTAAAGCAAGAATCCGAAAAAATAAACAACTTATAAATAAAAATATCGATACTTTTTTTGATTGGATTAAAGGAGCGGAATTAATAGAGCTTAAATCATGTAATGTTAATGAAGATCCGGTGAGACCAGAACTTAACAATAAGTTTAGAACTAGCTTTGGACGTAAAATTTATGGAGTTAAATACAAAAAAGAGATTTGTGCAATAATGTGTTTTGGATTTACAAATGATGTTCCAAAAACAGTTAAGGAACTAGATTTGATGACAAAAGATGCCTACTTGCAAAGCGCGCTTAGAGACCAAAAAGTAGGTAGAATTGCAATCGCCTATACTGTCTGGTCTAAAAAAAAAGGAGGAGGAAAACTAATAGTTAACGAGGTTTTTAAGAAAATTAAAAAATCTAATCATTTAAATAGATTGATCACATTGTCGCCTTTAACAGATATGGCTAGAAAATTTCACTTAAGAAATGGTGCGATAGAACTTCAAGTAAATAGTGATACTCAGAATTTTGAATATAAAATTTAGGCTACAGCTTGTTTAATTGATAATTTTACTTTGCCTCTATCAAAACCCACTACTTTCACTGAAACTTCATCACCCTCTTTAACAACATCACCCACTTTTGCTACTCTTTTAGAAGCAAGTTCTGAGATATGAACTAAGCCATCTTGTTTTCCTAAAAAGTTCACAAAAGCTCCAAATTCCATAATTTTAACTACTTTACCTTTATAAATTTTTCCCATTTCAGGTTTTGCTACAAGGTTTTTTATAAATTCAATTGCTTTATTTCTTGACTCTTCATCCGGGGCAGCGACTGTTACTTCTCCTGTGTCTTTTACATCTACTTTTGCACCAGAAGTCTCTACTATCTCTCTAATAGTTGCTCCACCTTTACCTATAACCGTTGCAATATCTTTCTTATCAACTTTTATTGTTTCCATTTTAGGTGTATGTTTTGAAAATTCTTTTCTAGATGTTTTTATAGCTTTATTCATCTCTCCTAGAATATGCTCTCTTCCCACTTTAGCTTGGTCCAAGGCTTTTTCCATGATTTCAAATGTAATTCCGGTAATCTTAATGTCCATTTGAAGAGATGTTATGCCATCTTTAGTTCCAGCCACTTTAAAATCCATATCACCTAAGTGGTCTTCGTCTCCTAAAATATCTGATAGCACAGAAAATTTATCACCTTCCTTAATTAAACCCATTGCTATTCCTGCTACCGGTTCTTTAATTGGAACGCCTGCGTCCATTAAAGATAAGGAAGTTCCGCAAACTGTTGCCATAGATGATGATCCGTTGGACTCTGTAATCTCAGACACAACTCTTAAAGTGTAAGGAAAATTTTCCTTTTTAGGCAATGAGGAGTTTATAGCTCTCCAAGCTAACTTCCCATGGCCTATTTCTCTACGTCCTGTTCCAATTCTGCCACACTCACCAACTGAGAATGGAGGAAAATTATAATGAAGCATAAAATTTGATCTTTGCATTCCCTCAAGACTTTCTAACCTTTGTTCATCGTCAGACATACCTAAAGTGGTAACAACTAAAGCTTGGGTTTCACCTCTCGTAAATAGAGCAGAACCATGAGTTCGTGGCAACACGCCTACTTCACATTTAATTTGTCTCACATCTGAAAGACCTCTACCATCAATTCTTTTTTTATCTTTTAAAATTGCTGTTCTAACAATATCTTTTTCTAGTGATTTTAATTGTGCCATTGCTTGATTTTCGGTCACCTTTTCATCTTCTGCAAACATTTCTCTACATTTGGTATCTATTTCAGAAATAGCAGTTGATCTTTTCTTTTTGTCAATTTCTTTAAAAGCTTTTCTTAAGTCTGCTTCAAAAGTTTTGGCAATTTTATCTTTAAGATCAGAATGATCTATCTCTTCAATTTCCCATTTAGGTTTACCTGCTTTTTTTGATAATTTTTCAATTGATTTAATAATAGGAATGAATTTTTCGTGTCCAAATTTCACAGCATCTAGCATTATTTTTTCTGATAATCCTGAAGTTTCTGACTCTACCATTAAAACTGCGTCTTTTGTTCCTGCTACTACTAAATCTAATTCAGATTCTTTTAGTTCTGTTAGTGAAGGATTTAATAAAAACTTTCCATCTTTATAACCCACTCTACTTGCGGCTATCGGACCTTGAAAGGGAAGTCCTGATATAGCTAAAGCCGCTGAAGAGGCAATTATAGATAAAATATCTGGCTGATTTTCTCCATCATAAGACAAAACTGTAGGTAATACTTGAACTTCATTCATAAAACTTGATGGAAATAGTGGTCTAATTGGTCTGTCTATTAATCTAGATATTAATGTTTCAGCTTCTGTTGGTCTTGCTTCTCTTTTAAAATATCCTCCAGGTATTTTTCCTGCTGCATAATATTTTTCTTGATAATTTACAGACAGTGGAAAATAATCCTGACCATCTTTTAAATTCTTAGCGCCTACTGCTGTTGCTATTACAACTGTTTCACCACAAGATGCGATTATAGCACCGTCTGCCTGTCTAGCAATTTTACCTGTTTCTAACGTAATTTTTTTTCCGTTAATTTCTATTTCTTCTTTACTTACTTTAAACATTATTTCCTTAAATTGAGTTGTTTTAATACTTTATTATAAGACTCTGGCTTTTTTCTTTTTAAATAAGCTAGTAATTTTTTTCTTCTATTCACAGATTTGTTTAAACCAAGTGTAGAATGTTTGTCTTTTTTAAATTTTTTAAAATGTTCAGATAATTTTTCAATTTTTCTACTTAACAATCCTATCTGGACTTCGGCTGAACCAGTGTCTTTTGTGTGAATCGCTAAAGATTCAATTGCTTCGTCTTTTTTCTTTTTCATTTTCTTTTTCTTTATTTTTTTTAATCAATCTTTCTATTTTTTCTGCATATGCAAAAGAATTATCTTGTACAAATGAAAGCCTAGGAAGAAACTTTACATCAAGTTTTTTTGACAATGCCTTTCTAACAAGATGAGAGAATTCAGTCAATATACTAACTGTTCTATCCATTTCAAGACCTCCTAATGGTATTACATATGCCCTAGCGGTTTTTAAATCCGGTGTCATTCTTACTTCAGTAACGGTTATTACTTTTGTATTAATTGAGGGTATTTTTGCCTCATTTCTTATAAAAATTTCACCCAAATTTTGTTTTACTAATTCTCCAACTCTAAGCTGTCTCTGACTGAAGGCCGAAGAATTTTTTTCTTTTTTCATTATAACTCTCTCTCAATTCTCTCTATTTGGTAAGATTCTATTATATCCTTTTCTTTAAAGTCCATAAAGTCTTTCAAGCCTATTCCGCACTCCAATCCTGATTTAACTTCTTTTACAGCATTCTTCTCTCTGAATATGCTTGATATTTCTCCATCATAAACTACCGCCCCATCTCTTATTAGTCTTGCTTTAGATTTATTTTTTATTTCTCCATTTACAACTTTTGAGCCAGCAATTTTTCCTGCTTTAGACACTTTAAATATTTGAAGAATTTCTGCAGACCCTATAACTTTTTCGTTTAGATCTGGTTCTAATAGTCCAGACAAACTTTTTTGAACAGATTCTAAAGCTTTATAAATAATATTATAATATTTTATCTCAATATTTTGTTCCTCTGCCAATTTTTTAGCTTCCCTATTTGGTTTTACATTAAATCCAATCAATATTGCTTTGGACGCCTTAGCTAGAGAAACATCTGTCTCATTGATCATTCCAATATCTGAAAGAATGATATTAGGTTTTACCTCATCGTGTTCAATTTTATTTATTGCATTTTTAAGGGCTTCACTCGATCCCTGAACATCAGATTTAATAATTATATTTAATTCTTCTTTATCTTTTTTTTCATCAAATAAAGTTGTTTTGTCTTTTGCTATTAAATTTTTGTTTATGCTAGATTTATCTTTTTTGTTAAATTCTGCAATTTTTTCTGCTTTATTTTCATCGGTCACTAAAAATTCTGCCCCGGCAAAAGCAGAATCATTCATGCCCAATATTTCGACTGGCATGGATGCATGGGCTTCTTCAATATTTTTTCCCTCATGATTTATAATAGCTCTAATTTTTCCCCAAGTATTACCACAAACAAAATAATCTCCTTTTTTAAGTAAACCAGAAGAAATTAATATTGTTGAAACTGGACCCTTGCCTTTGTCAATTTTCGACTCTAAAACTGTACCAGAAGCCGCTCCTGACATCGAAGCTTTTAGATCTAAGATTTCTGATTGTAAAACAATTGCTTCTTTCAGCTTATCTAAATTAGTTTTTTTTGATGCAGAAACCTCAACGAATAAAGTGTCACCACTTAAATCCTCTGCAATTAATTCGTATTGCATCAGATCATTTTTAATCTTACTAATATTCTTATTAGGCAAATCACATTTATTTATAGCTACAATTATTGGTACTTTGGCTGCTTTTGAGTGTTGGATCGCCTCTATAGTTTGAGGTTTGATTCCATCGTCTGCAGCAATAACTAAAACCACAATGTCTGTAACTTTTGATCCTCTTGCTCTCATTTGGGTGAAAGCAGCATGACCCGGTGTATCTATAAAAGTGATAATTTGATTATTTTCAGTCTTTACCTGGTATGCTCCAATATGTTGGGTAATCCCTCCGTGCTCCCCTGAAACCACACTTGTATCTCTAAGAGCGTCTAAAAGTGAAGTTTTGCCGTGATCTACGTGACCCATTATAGTTACAACTGGTGGTCTTTTTTTAAGATTTCCCTCAACAAAATTTTGTTTTTTATTAATTTCTAGAGAAGGTGCTTCCTCTATTATTGGCTTATGTCCAAATTCTTTAACTATATATTCAGCAGTGTCCTTGTCTATAACATGGTTGATGGTTGCAACTACCTTCATATTAAATAAAAATTTTATTATATCACTTGAACGTTCAGCCATTCTGTTTGATAATTCCTGTATTGAAATTTGATCTGGAATTTTTACATCTCTAACAACTTTTTTAAATTCTTTTTTGTCATCAGATTCATTGACAGTTTTCTTTTCTTTAAGACGTGCTCTTTTTACAGATGCTAGGCTACGTTGCTTAATTTCTATTTCTTCGACATTTAGTGCTCTATTTACTGTCATTTTAAAATTTTTCCTGTCTAAAGAACTTTTTAATTTTAATTTGCTTTTTTTTGGTAATTTATCGTCTTTTTTAATGAAATCTTTTTTTGCTTGTTGTTCAATAAATTTTCTTGCAAAATTCTTTTTCTTATTTGGGACAAATCTGTTAGCAGAGTTAGTATTTGGACTAAACTTTTTTCCATCTTTAGATTTAAATGGTTTTTTTTTCTCTATAGAAAAAGATTTTTTACCTTGTTGGGGTAGTTTTGCTGGGTTTACTTTTTTACTAAAATTTTTTGATATTGTGAGAGTTTTTTTCTTGTTTTTTTTATCATCCATGTTTAGCCTCACTTATACACTATCTCTCTTGCTGACATAATTAATTGATCAGCTTCCTCTCTGGAAAGAGAAAATTCTTCTAAATAGCCTTCAATTCTTATTTTTTTTCCTTTTATTTCATCAAATCCACCTATCAACTCGTCAGAGGAAAGATCTGCAAAATCATTTAGTTTTTTTATATTTCTTTGTCCTAAAATAACTAACATCCCTTGTGTCATTCCCTTAAGATTTATTAAGGAATCTTCTACTCCAAGTTCTTTTAATTTTTTTCCTATTTCCTCTTTTTCTTTTATTAAATTTTCTTTAGATCTATTGATAAGTTCTTTCGCAGTATCCTCGTCTATACCCTCTATTTTTGAAATATCTTCTGGGGTTGCCTGAGAAATTTCTTCTATACCCTGAAATCCCTCTGATACTAAAAGTTGTCCTAGTGTTTCATCTACTTCTAAACTTTTAATTAAAAGTTCAGTTTTTTCTTTGAATTCAATTTGTCTTCTTTCAGAGTCTTCCTTATCAGTAAGTATATCAATCTCAAAATTTGTTAATTTGGATGCTAACCTTACATTTTGACCTCTCCTACCAATAGCTTTACTAAGGTTTTCTTCAGAAAGTATTACGTCAATTCTTTTACTATCTTTATCGATTAAAACTTTTTGTATTTCGGCTGGCGACAAAGATTCAGCAATTAGAGTTGGCAAATCTTCGGTCCATTTAATTATATCAATTTTTTCTCCGTGAAGTTCATTAACTATAGTTTGAACCCTGCTACCTCTCATACCAACACAGGCTCCGACAGGATCTATTGAATTATCTTTTGAATTTACACAAATTTTTGCTCTACTACCAGGATCTCTAGCAACAGATTTGATTTCTATAATTCCCTCATAAATCTCTGGGACCTCCTGAAAGAATAGCTTCGCTAAAAATTGTGGATGTGCTCTAGATAAGAAAATTTGGTGACCTTTTATTTCTTTTTTTACTTCATAACAGTAAGCTTTGACTCTATCCCCTGTTTTTAAAATCTCTCTTGGAATAAGCTCATCTTTTTTAATCACACCCTCTGCTTTACCCAAATCCATTATTACATTTCCATATTCTAATCTTTTAATGATTCCGCTTAATATTTGTGTCTCCTTATCAGCAAAATCTTGATATTGTCTTGTTTTTTCAGCTTCTTTAACTCTTTGACTAATAACTTGCTTAGCGCTTTGAGCTGCTATTCTCCCAAAATCAATTTGGGGCAATTCTTCAAATATTTTATCGCCTATTTTGAGATCCTTATTTTCTGTTTCAATTTTTTTTGCTTGATCTAAAGTAATTTCCCTACTCGGATCTTCTGGTTTCTCAACTATTTGAAAAACTTTTTTAATTTTAATTTCACCATTTTTTCTATCAATACTGACTTCTATAGAATTATCGTTTCCAAATTTTGTTAAAGCTGCTCTTTGTATCGCACTCTCCATAGACTCGATTACTAGCTCTTTGTCTATAGATTTTTCATTGGCAACCGATTCTACTATCCTTAAAAGTTCTAACTTATCTAGTCCTCTATTTAACATTCTATGTTTTTGTCCTTTCCAAAAAAAAATGGGCCATAGCCCATTTTGAAATTTCAACAATGTACTGTTATATATATTAAATATTACTATTTTTTCAAGATTTACTTTATAAAAATATCTTTTTTATCAGTTTTTTCCCAAGAAAATTGACCATTATCTAATGGTTCTCTTCCAAAATGGCCATAAGCCGCTGTTGGTTGATAAATTGCTCTATTTAAGCCTAAAAGCTCTCTAATTCCACGCGGAGACAGGTCAAAATTTTGATCAATTTTTTTTTTAATATCCTCTGTTTTATCTTTATCTTTATCTGATAGTTTTACGTATACAGAAAGTGGTTTTGATACACCAATAGCATAAGCTAACTGAATTAAACATTTATCTGAGGCGCCTGAGGCAACAATATTTTTTGCTACATACCTAGCAACATAAGCAGCTGATCGATCCACTTTTGTAGGATCTTTGCCTGAAAAAGCTCCTCCTCCATGAGGAGCTGCTCCACCATATGTATCAACTATTATCTTTCTTCCAGTTAAACCAGTATCTCCATCTGGTCCACCAATAATAAATTGGCCTGTGGGATTTACATAAATATTTTTATCATCTAAATTTTTTATTAAATCCTTTGGAATAGATTTTGTTATATAAGGATAAACCAAATCTTTTACTTTTTTCTGATCAAGATCTTTTGAATGTTGAGTGGAAATAACTATAGATGTGACTATTTTTGGTATGCCATTTTCATACAACATGGTTACCTGACTTTTTGAGTCTGGTTCAATACCTTTTAGGACACCTTTTTTTCTGTCTTCAGCCATCAATCTTAAAATTTTATGTGAAAAATGTATTGGAGCTGGCATTAAATCTTTTGTTTCTTTACATGCATATCCAAACATTATCCCTTGATCTCCGGCACCTTCATCCTTATTTCCCTTGGAATCAACTCCCATAGCAATATCAGAAGATTGTTCGTGTAAATGCGTCTCGATTTTTGCAGTTTTCCAGCTAAACCCTTCTTGGTCGTAGCCTATATCTTTAATACATTCTCTAACTTTTTGTATTAAATCTTCATTATTAATTTTTGGTCCCCGTATTTCTCCTGCTAGAACCACTTTATTAGTTGTAGCTAAGGTTTCACAAGCGACTCTTGCGTAAGGTTCTTTTGATAGATATGCGTCAACAACCATATCTGAAATACGATCACACACCTTATCTGGGTGACCTTCTGAAACAGACTCACTTGTAAAAAAGTACTTATTATTTGTCATTTAATTTATTTGAAGAACCTGTGTTATTAATCATTATTATTTATCCCTCAATACAAAAAAGATAAATGTATATGTAAATAAAAGAATAAAAAATATCAAATCATTTTTGTTTTTCAAATTATTGTTAATTAACGGTACATTTAATTCTATATTCCCAACTTCATTTGGACCTAGTCTTTTTATTACGACGCCATTATTGTTAATAAATACACTGACACCTTTATTAGCCGCTCTAACTAGATAGGTATTATTTTCTATTGATCTAAAAATAGCTTTAGCAAAATGCTGATGAGGTCCTATTGAGGAACCAAACCAAGCGTCTTCAGAGATGTTTAGTAATATGTTTGTATCTTCATCAGATTGTTGAGTTAATTTTGGAAAAATTATCTCATAACATATTAATGGAAGAATGTTTGCATTTCCAAAAATAAAGTTATTTTGATCTCTGCCTTTAGAGAAAGAACCATAGCCGTAGGTAATTTTCTTTAATCCATATTTTTCAAAAATATAATCAAACGGCAAAAATTCTCCAAAGGGTACAAGTTTTCGTTTATCATATTTATAAAGTATATCTAAATTGTTGTTTGCAACTACTAGACTATTAAAAAAATTTTCTTTTAATTTATCTTCTGTATTAATTCCAAAAATAATTAGATGATTTTCTGAAAAATTCGATTTAAATATATTTGAAAATTTTTTTAAATCTTGCAAATAAACTCCAGCAAAAACACCTTCTGGCCAAACAAAAAGAGTTTTCTTATTTAAATCAGGATCGCTATATTTGACAAGTTTTTCTAATGATTGTTTAATTTCATTATCATTTTTTAAATATCTCATTTCAAAACTAGGTGATATAACTTTAATATTTAGATTATTTTCAGATGCATAAACCAGCTCTTGATCTTTATTTATTTTATATGATCCATAAATATAAAATGAAAAAAGAATTGCTAAAAAAAAGGATAAAGTAAAATATTTATATCTATTTTTAAAAAAAAATATTACTGGAGAACAAAAAAAGAGTATTGAAAGTGAATTAAAAGCATATAGACCAATAGGGTTTAGTATTTGAATTATTTCTAAAGACCAAGACCAACTATAAGACCATAAATTCCAAGGAAATCCGGAAAGTATATTTCCTCTTAAAAAATCTAAAAACGAAAATAATAAACAAAATAAAAAAAATGACGAATAGTTATTTTTTAGAAAAGGACCTAAAAATAAAGTTCCTAGACCAAAAAAAAGACCTAAACTTAAAGGTATTAATATAATAGAGAAGGGAATTAAAAATCTTAAATTTTCATCAAAAGTAAGTGAATAAGAAATCCAGTAAGTTGTGGAAAGAAAAAAACCTATGCCAAATAAATATCCTATAAAAAAAAGATTCCCCCTATAAGGTTTTTTTCTATAAATATTTCTTGATCTTTTTTGTACATATGTGAGAAGTAAAAATAAGCTAGAAATTATAAAAAAGTTTACAACTGTAATATTAAAAGGTTGAAAACTAAAAACTGATAGAAGCCCTAAAAGAAATGGTAGTACAAAAATCATAAAGCTTCTATTTTTAGATAATTTTTCTAAAACCATTTAATTAACTGAATTATAAAATTTTTTTTCTATTTTTTTCATTTTTATATAATCTTTATTTAGCT
>CACJZK010000006.1 GCA_902597875.1 uncultured Pelagibacteraceae bacterium | reverse complement strand
CCTCTTTTTTAAGATCATCTATAAGTTCTTCAATTTGAGCTGTTGCTATTGGGTCAAGCGCTGAACATGGTTCGTCCATAAGAATCACTTCTGGGCTTACAGATATAGCTCTTGCAATACATAGTCGTTGCTGTTGACCGCCTGATAAACCAGTTCCGATTTCATCAAGTCTATCTTTAACTTCGTTCCACAGGGCAGCTTTTTTCAAACTTGTTTCAACTATTTGATCCATTTCTTCTTTGCTCTGTGCAATACCGTGAATAGTAGGCCCATAAGCTACATTTTCATAAATTGTTTTAGGGAACGGATTGGGTTTTTGAAAAACCATACCAACGTTTTCCCTAAGTCTCACAACATCTAATTTTCTTGAGTTCAGTTCTAGGTTGTCCATTTTAATACTGCCTTCAACTCTACAAATATCTATAACATCGTTCATTCTGTTCAAGCATCTTAAGAAAGTAGACTTTCCACACCCAGATGGCCCAATTAAAGCTGTAACTTCTTTTTCTGCTATATCTATAGAGACGTCAAATAATGCCTGTTTGGATCCGTAATAAACATTTACATTTTCCGCTTTTATTTTACTCATTTAACTCCATTTCTTTTCAAATTTGTGTCTAACGATTTGAGCTGCCAAGTTCATTAAAATTAAAAAAGCTAGAAGCACCATAATACATGCAGATACTTTTTCAACAAAACCCCTCTCAGCACTTTCTGACCATATATATATCTGAACTGGTAAACTTGCAGCAGGATCAACTGGCGTACCAGGTATTGTATTCACAAAAGCAACCATTCCTATTAAAATTAAAGGGGCTGTTTCCCCTAAAGCTTGAGCCAAGCCAATTATCGTCCCAGATAAAGTTCCAGGCATTGATAGTGGCACAGTATGATGCATGGTTGTTTGCATATTACTTGCACCCATCGCTAAAGCAGCTTCTCTTATACTTGGGGGAACAGCTTTTAAAGAAGCTCTTGCAGCAATAATTATTGTTGGTAATGTCATAAGAGACAAAGTAATTCCTCCAACAAGTGGTGTCGATCTTGGTAAATTAAAAACTGCTAATAAAACACCAAGACCTAGCAAACCAAATACTATCGATGGAACAGCTGCCAAATTGTTAATGTTTACTTCTATAAAATCTGTAAATTTATTTTTTGGTGCAAACTCCTCGAGATAAATTGCAGCTAGCACTGCAACAGGAAATGAAAATGCTAAACACACTAATATACTAAAAACTGTTCCCATAAACGAGCTAGCTATACCTGCTAGTTCTGCCTCTCTTGAGTCAGGATTTGTAAAAAAACTAATGTTAAACTCTGATAAAATATCTCCTCTCTCATTAAGCATATCGTAAATCTGCAGCTGATAATCATTTACTCTTCTATTCTTTTCAGGGATATCTCTTGGATAATTTCCCTTATGAACTTGATCAATATCATCAGAAGCTGTTAATTTTATGGGTACTATTTTACCTAGAAAGTCTGGATTTTTTAAAAGTAGATCTTTAACTTCTGTCTCATATTTATACGAAACCATTTGAATCAATTGACGATCCTCTTCTTCAGGGAGTCCAAGATCTAATGAGGTCATAGCTTTGTAAGCAACATCATAGTAGTCTGCATTTTCTAAATCATCTTTTGATGGACTTTCTGCATCGATTAAAAGCAATTCTTTATCATAATGAACTTCGGTTACTATCCAAGTTTTTTGGAAAGCTGAGTAACCTTTTGAAAATATTTGAAACATAAAAACTGCTAAAAAGGTTAAAGCTAATCCTATAGCTATTTTGCCATACCATTGAAATCTTCTTTCAGCGTTATATCTTTTTTTTAAAAAATTTTTCTTAAAATTATTCATATTTTTCCCTATATTTTTTAACAACTGAAAGAGCGATTACATTTAAAAATAAAGTTACTATAAATAAAGATATTCCCAAGGCAAAAGCTGATTGAGTTTTTGGATCTCCAAATTGTTGATCTCCAATTAAAATTACTACAATTTGTGCCGTAATAGTTGAAGTTGACTCAAGAGGATTCATTGTAAGATTAGCCGCTAGTCCTGAAGCCATTACAACAATCATTGTTTCTCCCACCGCTCTCGATACCGCTAAAAGTATCGAACCAACGATACCAGGTAAAGCTGCTGGAAAAATTACTTTTTTTACAGTTTCAGATTTTGTTGCGCCCATTGCGTAACTTCCATCTCTTAAATTTTGCGGTACTGCTGTTATAACGTCATCGCTTAGACTTGAGATAAAAGGAATTATCATTACTCCCATAACTGCTCCTGCAGCTAAAGCGCTCTCCGCTGAAACTTCTAAACCCATAGCGTTACCAATTTCTTTAACAAAAGGACCGACGGTTAAAGCTGCAAAAAAACCATATACCACTGTTGGAATACCAGCTAAAATCTCAATAATAGGTTTCGCATATTTTCTTATGCCTCTTCCAGCATACTCAGATAGATATATCCCACTCAGCAAACCTATGGGGATGGCAACACACATTGCAATAAAAGCAATAAAAAAAGTTCCAGCAAATAAAGGCACAGCTCCGAAAGCATCCTTCATTAATTCAGGATCTGGCTGGCCATCTCTTACAAAAGTTTTAGCAGGATACCAATGAGTTCCGAATATAAAGTCAAAGATTTTTACTGCTTGAAAAAATCTAATCGCTTCGAATAAAAGTGAAAAAACTATTCCGATTGTAACTAAAACTGCGCCTAATGATGCAACAAATAATACCCATTTAAGAAAAATTTCTACTGGTTCTCTCATTCGATCATTTTTCTGAACAGATCTATACGCAAAACTCAGAGAGAAAATTAAAATTGCTAAAATAATTGCTACTTTAGCGCTGTTAGCTATTCCTTTTAATTGAATGTACTTATTAGCAGACTCATCTAGAAAATTAGTAATATTTCCCGTGTAAGTTCCTGCGGCTAATGCTTTAACCTTTGTGTAAATAAGCTGAAGCTCATTTTTAGTTAAGTTCTGATCAGTGTAATCTTGTAAAATAAATGTTTTAACTATTGATGGTTCAAAAACTGACCAAAGAGCAAAAATTATTAATGCTGGTGCAGCACACCAAGCAGCTAAATAATATCCATAAAATTTTGGTAATGCCGTAAGTCTTTGTGATGATTGAATAACTAGAGCTTTTTTTCTACCGAAATAATAACTTGTGAAAGCTAAGAGAATAATAAAAGTTACAAGTATTAAATTCATATTGAGCTTCCAGAGATAAAAAGGGGGTAAAATACCCCCTTTTTGTTTAATTGATACTACTACTTCTTAGCAGGCATGTTAACTAACTTCGTAGCGTTAGTTCTAGATGTTTTGTATAACTTGCCATCTAGAGGTACTAGCCCGATATCAGTTAAATAACCTTTTTTACCCATAGCTTTTTTACTTGTGAACTCTTTTACGAATTCATGTAAGCCTGGTACAACGCCCACGTGAGCTTTTTTCACGTAGAAGAATAAAGGTCTTGCAACTGCGTAACTGTAATCTTGAATCGAAGATAGACTTGGTTGACCACCTTCAATGCTTGCAGCTTGCAATTTATCTTTTGCAGCTAAGAAATAACTGAAACCAAAGAAACCGAACATTTCTTTGTCCGCAGCTAATTTTTGAATAATAAGTGAGTCGTTCTCACCAACTTCAATTACCGCACCATCTTCTCTTAACGCTTTATATTTAGCGCCAGCTTTTTTAGAAGCATCATCGATACCTTTTTTCATTACTAATGAATTCCAAGCATCTCTTGTTCCTGATGTTCCTGGAGGCACCATAACTTTGATAGGGTAGTTTGGTAATGATGGGTCGATATCACTCCAATTTTTATATGGATTTGGTACTAACGCACCATCTTTAGCAACTTCTTTTGCTAATGCTGCCCATAATTGTTTTTTTGTAAAGTTTACTGGTTTAGCATCTTTAGAATAAGCTAACGTTATTCCGTCGTTACCAACTGTAATCTCTACGATTTCTTCAACACCATTTTTTTGACATAGCGCATACTCTTTAGCCTTCATAGCTCTAGATGCATTTGTTATGTCTGGGTGCTCTGTACCAACTCCGGCACAAAATAATTTAGCTCCACCACCTGTTCCTGTTGACTCGATTACTGGTGTTTTAAATTTACCAGACGAACCAAATCTTTCAGCAACGATTGTTGCATAAGGGAATACAGTTGAAGAACCTACGATTTTAATCTGATCTCTAGCTTGAGCAGAAGTTACAACTAACATTGCAACTAATGAAGCTAAAGCGATTGATAGTTTTCTCATTGTTTATCCTTTCATTTATTAATTAATTAACAAACATTGGATTCATAGAATTAAGAGGACTCTTAATTATTACAGATATGTTACAAATTTATTAAAATGATAACTTTTTAGTTGAACTTTCTAGTTATCTCGATTTGTTGATAATCAGAGGCTAAAGACCCTCCGCAACTAAAAGGTCTTACTTTATTTTTAACTGCGTAGGATTGAGTTGGCTTTAATGTAACTTCTAGTTGTACAAAGTTAACTAATTTTTGAGTAAAACCTTTATCATATCTCCAAGCATTCCATTGTGTTGGAGCGGTGAATACTTCACTTAAATAAGATGCAGCTTTTGAGTGAATCATATTGCTCTCGTTTTGTCCTTTTAAAAGATTATTTTTAACTTTTTCAAAAATTTTTCTACATTTAATTGAGTCCACCATGTACGAGTTAGCATTTAAATGAGTGCTCATCGGTGCTGACACAATTAATTGAATTCCATCGTCTCTTCTAGAAAATAAAGCTTCAGTATAAATTGTAGATACATTTTTACTATCTACTTCAAGAACTAAATCGTTTTTAGCTTGCTTAAGATCGTTTTTCAGTCTTAGAAGCCCAAGATCAAAAACTGTAAGAGGTTGAGAACGTAAAGTTTTCTCTATTAAATTTACATCTGCTTTAACAGTTGTAAAAATTAAAGTTAATAAAACCAGAATTATATAATTTGTTATTCTAGTCATACTAGAATTTTAACTATTTTACTGTCTATCTCAAGACATAATTTAATAAATTTGTGATATTTGCTAAAATTTAGAAAAGTGAACCTTTATTTCGGTGCCATTTTGAGCCTCACTTTTTATCTCTAGTTCTCCTCTATGCTGATTAACAATGTGCTTCACGATCGCCATTCCAAGTCCAGTGCCACCAACTTTTTTACTTTTAGCGGCATCAACTCTAAAAAATCTTTCAGTAATTCTCGGAAGTTGTTCAGTTGGAATCCCAATACCGTTATCTTTAATGGACACGATATAAGAATCTCCTATAACTTTTCCATTACCTTGCCCGCAATTAATTTCAATCTTTTTATTTTTTTCTGAATATTTTATACTGTTATCAATAATATTTGAAAAAACTTCAATTAATTTTTCATGATCGCCTTTAATAAAGAAATCATCTTTTATATTATTTTTAAATTCAAACAATTTTAAATTTTTTTGATGTATATCCTCAACGTTACTTAAAACTTCTTTTAAGTTTACTTTATCTTGAGGCTGTATATGTTCCTCTAACTCAATTTTACTCAATGAAAGTAAATCTTTAATTAAGCTTTCCATCCTATCAGCTTGCTCAAGCATTATCGGTATGAATTTTTTTTGTGCTTCTAAATCATCTTTCGCATGTCCGCTTATAGTTTCTAAAAATCCTTTAATAGAAACTAGAGGCGTTTTAAGTTCATGGCTGACATTGGCTACAAAATCAGATTTGAACCTTTGCGCTTTTATAATATCAGTTAAATCTTTTAGAAATAAAATAACTGAATCAGGATCATCGACATATGAGGTCGGTCCAGAGAATAGATGAACTTTAAAGAACTGAAATGAGGGAGAGGATAATTCTAAATCCATAGTAATTGTCTCTTTTTTTAAAAGCACTAAATCAATATTTTGGAGTAAATCAGGAACTCTCAATAAAGTAGCTACGTGCTTATTTAAATTATTTTCTCCAAATTTTTTTTTGGCGCTATTATTAAAAAATTTGATATTTTTAAATTTATCTACAATTAAAATTAAATCATCGATTTGATTTATAATCTTTACCTGCTCATTAGATTCTTCAATATTTTCATTGGTAATATCTTGAACTTCTTGATTTAAATTTTCAGATTGTTTTTGATCTCTAATTTCGCTTCTGGCATCAAATCCGGCCTTGATGAATTTCGCAGAAACTAGAATAACAACAATTGCAATAATTACTGCCAAAGATAAAAATAATAATGTCATCATAATTTAAGTTTTTCTAAAGTATTTATAAGAATTGCTCCATATAAATATGAATTATAACTTAAACTTTGAATTATGCAAAATATAGGGGTTAATTAGGTGCGGTGTTAGCTAAAAATATTTTAGCGCAGTTCTCCCAGGTATATTTTTTAGCTATTTCTTTACAGTCGTCTCTATTTAATTTTAAAGCTTCTAGCGCGGCTACTTTTAAATCTTTGTTTAAAACACCACCATTTGTTCCCTCTAAAATATCTTTTGGACCTGTAACTGGATAGGCTGCAACAGGTGTTCCGCATTGTAAACCTTCAATAATAACTATGCCAAAAGTGTCTGTTAAGCTCGGCATTACAAAAACATCTGCTGATGCAAAGTAAGATGCTAACTCACCATTTGTTTTCTCACCTTTAAAAATAACATTAGGAAATTCTTGTTTTAATTCATTTAAATCTGGCCCCTTTCCTACTACAATTTTAGTACCTTCTAGATCAAGTTTAAGAAAAGCTCTAATATTTTTCTCAATAGAAACTCTACCTACATATAACCAAATAGGTCTTTTATATTGTAAATTGAGACGCTTCGGGTTTTTAAATGCCCCATGATTAGCTCCTCTTGTCCAAACAGCTAGTTTTTCTGGATCAAAACCAATTTTTTTTAAATCCTCTTTCATTGATTTTGTAGTTACTAACGTTTTGTGAGCGGCTGAATGAAAGTTTTTGAGAAATTTTTGAGGTATTTTAATAGGTATAAAAGGTGCGTAAAGCTTAATATATTTATCGAAAGACGTGTGGTAACTGGTTGTAAATTTTAAATTATTTTTTAAACAATATCTTCTTGCAAAGTATCCCAGCGTATCTTCTGTGGCTATATGGATAACTAATTTTTCTTTATTTTTTTTAGCAAATTCTAACTCTTTTTGAATCATTCTTCCAACTTTAGGCCATACATTTATAGCAATTTTAATATCATTATATTTGGGCAACGGAACAGTCAAAAAGTTTACCGGAGTTATAAAGCTAACTGTATGCCCAAGTTTTTTTAATTCATCTTTTAATTGTTCAAGAGTCCTCACTACACCATTTATTACCTGTTCTTTGCAAGCTCCTGTGACTATTAATATTCTCATGGATTATTTATTAACCACTTTTAAATATGGCTCGTAATCAACAACATCACCTCTGATTTTATCCCAGTCAATGACTTCCATACGACCATCAAAATGTTCCACTAAGAAAGTCGCACCTTCAACCCAATCACCACAATTTAGATATCTCACGCCATCTAAAACTTGATCAGCAGAATGATGGATATGACCACAAATTATTCCATCAGCGTTTTTTCTTTTGGCATAACTTGCTAAAGTTTTTTCATAATCGCCTATATATTTTACAGCGTTCTTTACTTTGTGTTTTAAATATTTTGCTAAAGACCAATTACCCTTTTTAAATAATCTTCTAAAAAAATTGATAACAACATTAAACTCAAGTAAAAAACTATAAGCAATAGCTCCTACTTTTGATAACCATGGAGCATATTTCATCACTCCATCCCAGGCGTCACCGTGAACAACGATATACTTTTTATTATCTGAAGTTACGTGTATAGCTCTATTTACAACTTCAATATCACCAAAATGTAATGGTAAAAATTTTCTAAAGACATCATCGTGATTTCCAACAATATATTTTACTTTTGTTCCATGTCTTGCTTTTCTTAATGTTTTTTGAATCACATCATTATGTTCTTGAGGCCAGTAAAATTTTGTTTTTAAAGCCCAAACATCAATGATATCACCAACAAGATATAAATTCTCTGACCTTGAATGTTTGTAAAATTCTAATAATTTGTTTGCTGCACTTTTTCTATGCCCAAGGTGCAAGTCGGAAATAAAGATGCTTTTGTAATTTAAAATCTTTCCCTTAGATTTAGTTTGAATTGTTTCCATATTTTTTATAAAACGAATCTCTAGTAAAAGTAGAATCATAAATATGTTACAGAATTGTTAAAATATGAATAAAAAATTGAATTTTGCAGTGATATTTAACGCAAATGCAGCAGGTGGTAGAAAACTTAAATTAATTAACAAGGTCATTAATCTTTTAGAAAAAAATCATATTGTAGATCTTTTTAAAACCGAAAGCGAAGATCATGCAAGGAATGTATTTAAAGAATTGTCTAATAAAAAATTTGATCGGTTAGTATTTGCTGGCGGTGACGGGAGCGTATGTTTTGGTATTAATGAAATGTTTAAAAGTGATAATCTAAAAGACAAATTAGTTGGATACATACCTGCTGGCACTGCAAATATTTTACAAATAGAAACTCAAATTAAGAAAAAGGCGGAGGAGATTTACAACGTCCTAGTATCAGATAATCATAAGAAAATTTCATTAGCAAAAATAAATGATAAGTACTTTTTCTTGATGGCTGGTGTAGGTTTTGACTCTCGAATTGTTGAGTCCATAAATACTAATATTAAAAAGTATCTTGGAAAAGTAATTTTCGCTTTAAAAGGTTTTCAGCATTTTTTATTTTTAAAAAATAATAAAATGGAGGTTAAGGTAGATAATGAAAAAATTATGGCTGATTGGATTTTATGTACTAATTCAAAATACTATGCTGGTCCCCATTCTATAACTAATGATACCAATATATTTGAAAACAGGATAGTGGCTTACATATTTAAAGACCTGACCAGAATAAAATTACTTTATTATGTTTGGTTAATTTTAACCAAAGGCGACTTAACTCCTGCAAAAAGTGTAATTAAAAAAGAATTGAACAGATTAACAATAAATGGTGTAAACAATAAAGTTCTATCACAAGTTGATGGTGAAAATTGTGGTTACGTAAACAGTCTTGAAATCCAAAAAACAGACAGATTTATAAATTTATTAGTTCCGTAGGATTTTCTAAATCTTTTCAACTTTTAGTTTAAAAGATTTTTCTTAATTTCATTTGAAAAATTTTTTAGATTATTTTAGATTTTTCTTTTTGGAGGAATAATATGAAAAAAAAATTAAAAAAAAACGAAAAGAAAAAGAAAAAAATACTAAAATCAATCGATAAGCTTAAAAATAAGATAAGCACTAAACAAAAAAAACTATCAAAGATTGATCTAAAGATAGCTAGTATCGAGAAAAAAATCGCTGAAAAAAGAGCTAACAAAAATAAAGAACCTATCACAGCATCTTTAAATAATTAGTTTATAAAGTAATTAAATGCCCCTGATTTAAAAACATCAGGGGTTTACTTTAATTTACCAAAAAGGTTTAAAAGTATAACTCCTGAAACAATTAAAATTAATCCAACAGTACCATAAAGATTAGGAGTTTGATTGTATTTAAATATTCCAAATAATGTAACTGCAGTTATTGTTAATGCTCCGTAAGTGGCATAAGTAAATCCAACAGGTATTATAGTCATTGCTCTAGATAAACAAAAAATACAAACAACAATACTTGTGATGCAAAAAATTGTTGGTGTGAGCTTAGTAAAACTTTCAGTAGTTTTGAGAAAACCGTTAGTGGCAATACCTGTTATAATTGCAAGAATAAGATAAATATATCCACTAAATAAACTTATGCTTTTCATTGTGCTTTAGCGAACTGACCTCCATCTTTATATCTCCATAACCATTTCTTCATTTCCTCTTCTACATCTGTTGGCTCGATATCTAAATCTTTTAAAGTAAGATTATTATCAGATACTACATTATCAGCTTCTGATAAAATTTCACACTGATCTTTCGTTAAAATTGGAGGAAAAGGTAGCAAATCAGTAATCGTACTTTGAATTTTTGCTATTGGCATTGGCATTGATACTACAAATCTTTTTTTATTTATAGTTTTTAAAATTGATTTTACCATATCACCAAAACTTGATCTATAAGATCGTTCAAAAAATTTAGCTCTTCAGTTTTACTCAAATTATTTATCCTCTTTGTCTTTATTCTTTATTTCTTCATAAAGATTTTTAAGATCTTCCTCTGATAAATTTTTATCTTTTAATTTATCTAAAATCTCCTCATCTTGACTAATATTTTCCTCTTTTTCTTTCTCATTTTTCTTTTCTTCGTTAAACTCTGACTTTGCTTTTATACCGGCAATAATTGGTTTTGCCGCTGCAATGATAACAATAAGCAGTATTAGAACACTAATTGAAATAAATAATAAGTTCATTTAGTTCCTTAAACCTCTGCAAATTCCCCACCTGATCGATAGCGCCATAACCATTTCTTCATAGCTTCCTCAACATCGCCAGGTTTTATTCCAAGATCATTTATAGTTAAATGTTTGCCAGAAACAACATTATCTGCTTCTGATAAAATCTGGCACTGGTCTTTGGTTATAATTGGTGGAATAGGTAATAAGCTCAAAAAGAAACTTTGTGTCTTTGCCATAAACATAGGCATATCAACTACAAGTCTTTTTTTGTTTATCGTTTGCATAATTGATTTAACCATGTCTCCAAAGCTAATTGTTTTTGGCCCACCTATCTCATAAATTTTTCCTTCATTATTTTTTGCCACTATAGCTTTTACGATAGCGTTGCTTACATCTGTAACTAGGATAGGTTGAAATTTGTATGTAGTTTTAACGACAGGGATAACAGGCGAAAAACTTAGTTTTGAAAAAAGGTTAGTAAAATTATCTTCAACACCACAAACAACACTTGGTCTAATAATAACTGTATTTTTAAAATTATTTAAAGCTTTTGTTTCTCCTTGAAATTTTGACTGCTGATATTTTGATTTAGAATCAGGGTTCGCGCCTATCGCTGATACGTGAATAAATTTTTTTACATCTGCCTCAGCACAAAACTTTGAAATCATATCTGGTATATCAACATGAATAGTTGAGAATTTTTGTTTTCTTGTTTCATAAAGAATACCAATAAGATTGATGACCACATCAGAATTATTAATAGCTTCTTGAATCTTTGAAAAATTATTTGGATTAAAATCAATAAATTCTACCGCTCCTGTAGGAGCCTGAGTCTTTAAATATCCTTTCTGGAAGGGATTTCGAGTTGGAATAATGCATCTGTAATTTTTCTTGGTCAAATTTCTGACAAGATAACGTCCTATAAAACCTCCACCACCAAGGATTGTTGCTATTGGGTAATTATTCATGGTATTCAGATAATATGGTAAAAATACACAGATTAAAAGGAGACATAACCTCGGAAATTGCTAAATCATTTAAGGGTTCTGTAGCCATTGATACTGAAGCTACCGGACTTCAAATACCAGAACGAGATAAATTAAGCTTAATTCAGATTTGTGCTGAGAATGGAGATGTCTACATCATCCAACCAGATAGAAAAAATTATAAGGCACCAAATTTAGTTTCAGTCTTAGAAAATGAAAAAATTTTAAAAATCGGTCATTTCTTAAGATTTGATAAAAGTGCTTTAGAATATTTCTTAAAATGTAAAATTAAAAATGTATTTGATACTAAAATTGCATCAAAATGTGTAAGAACTTATACCGATCAACATGGTCTTAAAAATCTAGTTTTTGAATTTTGCAATAAAAATTTAGACAAAAGACAAGGCAGTAGCGACTGGAATAAAGACATAAATGAAATGACAGATAAACAGTTAGATTACGCAGCTAATGATGTTATTTATTTACATAAAATAAAAAGTGAATTAGAAAAAATGTTAGTTAGAGAAAAAAGAATGGATTTATATAAAAGGTGCATTAATTTTTTAGACACAAGAATAGAGCTTGATCAAACTGGATTTAAATTTGATGTATTTGAACATTAAAAATGGCTAAAGCAAATTATATAAAAATAGCAAAAAAAGCAGCAGCAACTCAAATTTCTGAACTTAGAAAAGTAAACAAAATATTTGATAAAAATTTTATTCAAGCAATTAATATAATTAGTAATTGTAAAGGGAAAATAATTTTATCTGGCCAAGGTAAAAGCGGAAGGATCGCGGCAAAAATTTCAAGTACTTTAAGCTCAGTTGGAATTCCTTCTTTCTATGTTCATCCCAGTGAAACAACTCACGGTGATAGTGGAGCGATAGAAAAGAAAGATGTTTTAATTATTGTCTCCTACTCTGGAAACACACCTGAACTGACGGGTATACTAAAATATGCAAATAGATTTGGAATAAAAATAATTGGTTGTGCTTCAAAAAAAGACAGTATGCTTTTGAAAGCAAGTGATATAAAAATATTGCTACCAAAAGTTCGTGAGGCTGATCCTACTGGAATGGTACCTACATCCTCAACAACATTAACATTATTATATTTTGACTGCTTAGCTGTTGCGTTAATGAATAAACTAAAATTTTCTAAAGATAAATTTAAGATTTACCATTCTGGTGGAAATATAGGTAAAAATTTATTACTTGTTAAAGATATTATGATTACAGGAAATAAATTGCCTACTATTAGTATAAATAAATCTATTAATGATGCGATTAAAATAATAAACAAAAAAAAATTAGGTTTAGTTGTAGTTATAAATAAAGGTTTTGTAAGTGGATTAATTACTGATGGAGATTGCCGAAGAGCAATTAAAAATCTTAAAAAAAGTAATAAAATTGAAAATTTTATGTCACGAAAACCAATGTTCATCTCAGAAAATGTACCGGCTTCTAAAGCTTTATCGGTAATGAGTGAAAATAAAATTACTAGTCTTTGTGTTCCTTCAGAAAAAACCCTAAATAAAAAGAATAAAAAACTTAAAGCAATAGTTCACGTTCATAGAATATTAGATTTTGGAGTAAAGTGACAGATAGAAAAAAAAATATTTTAATAATTCAAATATTAATATTCATTGTAGGAGTTTTGATAATATATTTTACTTACCTTAATAAAGACTCCAATCAAAAAGTAGAAACAGTTCAAAAAATTAAACAAAAAGAAAACGATGAAAAAAAGACTGATTTAGATTCTAATACCTTTGAAAATGTTGAATATAAGGGAGTCGATTTAAGAGGTAATCGTTATACCATTAAATCTGAAGTTGCTGATTTTAAAGTAGAAAATCCAGAATTAATAAATATGAAAGTTATGAGTGCAGTTTTTTATTTTAAAGATGGAACAATTTTAAGAGTAAGAGGAGATTATGGAACCTACAATAATAAAACAAATGATATGAATTTTAGAGAAAATATAAAAGTTACCTACAAAGAAGACGCTTTATTCTCCGATAATCTTGATTTCTTAAACTCAAAAAATTATTTAAAGATTTATGGAAATGTGAGAGCAGAAAGTATAAAAGGCAATATAAAAGCTGATAATTTAGAATTTGATCTATTAAAGCAAACTTTAGATATATCAATGTTTAATAATGGACAAATCAATATGGTGTTAAGTAATTAATGAGAAAAGGATTTAGAATAATAAAGTTTAAAAAAAGCAAGCCAATCTTCCAAATTAAAGATGTCAGCAAATCTTTTGACGGAAGACCAATATTAAAAAAAATAAATATAGATATGTTCCCTGGTGAAATAGTTGGTCTATTGGGACCAAATGGTTCGGGAAAGTCTACACTTTACAGTACCATAATTGGTGAACATCACGCGGACTCCGGAAAAATATTTCTTAAGAATATAGATATCTCGGAAAAACCTATTCACGAAAGAGCCAAAGCTGGGATAGGATATTTGAGTCAACAAAGAAGTGTTTTTAATATGAGTTGTTACGATAATTTACTAGGAGTATGTCAACTTTCTATAAAAGGTGCTGAAAATCAAGTCGCTATGGTAGAAAAACTTTTAGACGAATTTAATCTTCAACATTTAAGAAATATTAATAGCAGCGTGTTAAGCGGAGGAGAAGTTAGAAGATTAATGATGGCAAGAATTATGGTGAACAAGCCAAATTTAATATTACTTGATGAACCAATGTCAGCATTAGATCCAATTGTTATTCAAGATATCCAAAAGTATATTTTAAAAATTCAATCATACGGATGTGCAATTTTAGTAACTGACCACCAAGTACGCAATTTATTCGATATCGTAGACAGAGCATATGTGCTTGGAGAACAATCAATTATTGCTAAAGGGACTCCAAGCGAAATACTTAAATCATCAAAAGCTATTGAACTATATTTTGGGTCTTCTTATAACGGTTAATCTTAATGTTTAACAAAAGTTTTTCCGTAATTATTTCAAAAAAAATAAAATCATACAAAAAAGCTATTAAAGTTGATAGTGACAAATCAATTTCCATAAGATCTTTTTTAATAGGATCAATAAGCCACAATATTTCTAAAGTAGAAAATATATTAGAGTCTGATGATGTTTTTTCTGCAATTAATTGTTTGCGTAGATTAGGCGTTAAAATTCTAAAACAAAAATCTGGAAAATATCTAATTTATGGAAAAGGCCTAGGTTCACTAAGTATTAAAAGAAATTCTACTTTAAACTTTGGTAACTCTGGAACGCTCGCTAGACTTTTGATTGGTATACTCTCAACAACGCCAAATATTAAAGTTAAAATCAAAGGTGACAAATCTTTAAATAAGAGAAATATGTCTAAAGTAATTAAGCTTATGAGTGAATTCGGAGCTGAGTTTCAACCAAAAAATAAATTGAATTTACCTCTAAAGTTAACTTCCTCAGAAATGCCCGTAGGAATACATTACAAATCCGGTATTTCTGCACAGTTAAAAAGTGCAGTAATTTTAGCTGGAATTAATTCTTTTGGAACAACGACAATAATTGAAAAAAAAGAAAGTAGAGATCATACAGAAAATATTCTATTAAAAAATAGTTCAAATACTATTAAAATTAAAAAGTCTAAAAAAAAACAAAATTTAATTAAAATTTACGGAAAAAATTACCTTGAGCCTCTTGATCTATATATACCTGGAGATCCTTCTTCTGGTGCTTTTTTTACTGCTCTAACATTATTAAATAAAAAATCTTTATTAAAAATTAAAAATGTTTGCTTAAACCCAAAAAGGATTGGTTTTTACAAATTATTGAAAAAACATGGTGGAAAAATTAGTTTTAAAAATATAAAAAAGAAAAATAACGAAATTGTTGGAGATATAATTATTAAAAGTAGCAAGTTAAGGTCAATTAAGGCTGGTCCTAAATACTATACTTCTTCAACAGACGAGTATCCTATTATGTTTGTTATAGCAGCATTAACACCAGGTACTTCAGTTTTTACCGGAATAGAAGATCTTGCAAACAAAGAAAGTAATCGTATAGAAGAAATGAAAAAGATATTAAAACAAATAGGTGTTAAATGTATATCTAGTAAAAACAAAATGATTATAAAAGGTTTAAAAAATTATAAATTTAAAAATAAAACGATAAATGTTCCAAATCTATCAGATCACAGGCTTTGCATGAGCGCGTCGGTTCTTGGATTAATAACTGGGATAAAAACAAAAATTAAAAATTTTGAAACCGTAAAAACTTCCTGTCCCTCTTTTCTTAAAATTATTAAATTACTTGGTGGTGAATTTGAAATCAAAAAAAATTAAAAACTTCATATTGACAGTAGATGGCAAGTCTAGCTCTGGAAAATCAACTGCTGCAAAATTATTAGCGAAGAAGTTTAAAATTTCTCATCTAAGTTCAGGCTTAATTTATCGATGGGCAGCAAAAAAGATAATCGAAAATCAACCGAAAGATAGAGTAAATTATCTGAAAAAAATTTTGAAAAATTTAAATTACAACAACTTAAATAAAATTAATTTACATAAACCAGAAATCTCTAAATTTTCTGCAATTATAGCTCGAGATTTAAAAGTTAGAAAAATAATAAAAAAGAAACAAATTTCTTTAGTAAAAAAAAATAGAAATAAATGTGTGGTTGAAGGTAGAGATAGCCACTTAATTTTTTCAAAAGCATTTGTTAAATTTTATCTAAAATCAAATTTAAAAACTGCTTCTTTGCGAAGATTTAAGGAACTTAAAAAAAAAGATATGAAAATTAGTCTTAAAAAGATAACTGCAGACCTAAAAAAACGAGATTATTCAGATACAACAAGGAAACATAGTCCATTGATTATTTCAAAAGATCATGTAGTAATACGCAGCGATAAAAATAATAAATCGCAAATGTTAAAAAAAATGTGTGAAGTAATAGAAAGCAAGATGAAAAAATAAATATGGGAATTGAAGCTCAAACAAAAAATCGATCCAGCTCTATGAAAGAGTTTGAAAGCTTATTAAACGAAGATTTTAAAGACAGAAAACTTAAAGAAAACCAAATTATAAAAGCCACGATCACAGAAATTACTAAAAACTTTATCGTTGTAGATTGCAAAGCAAAAATGGAAGGTATGATACCTGTAGAGGAATTTAAAAATAATAATGAACTTGAAAAGATTAAAATTGGCTCTGTAATTGAGGTTTATTTAGAACGTATAGAGAGTTTTAAAGGAGAAATAATTATATCTCGAGAAAAAGCAAGGAGAATGAATGCCTGGAAAAAAATGGAAAAAGTTTTCGAGACCCAAGAAGAGCTAGTAGGTTATATAACTGGAAGAGTAAAAGGTGGCTACATATGTACAGTTGATGGCTTACCAACATTTATGCCAGCTAGCCAAATTGATTTACGTCCTCTTAAAAAAATTGACCATTTAATGAACGTTCCAGTGAAAGTAATCGCTACCCGTATAGATAAAAACAGAGGAAATGTTTGCACAAGCAGAAGAGCGGTCCTAGAAAAAAGTAAAAACGCCGAAGTCAAAGAGGCTCTTAAGAATATTAAAGAAGGAGATATAATTGAAAATGCAAGGGTGAAGGCTTGCACTGATTGGGGAATTTTTTTAGACATCAATGGTTTAGATGCTTTGTGTCATGTATCTGACATTTCATATGGTCGAGTAAAAAAACCCTCAGATCTTGTAACTATAGGACAAAAGTTGAAAGTGCGTATAACAAAAATAGATCCGGTAACAAATAGAGTTTCAGCCTCAGTTAAAGCACTTACAGACGATCCTTATGAAGATATAGAAAAAAAATATAAAGTTGGAGAAATTTATGACGGAGTTTGTACAAAATTAATGCAGTATGGTGTTTTCGTACGTCTTCAAGAAGGGGTTGAGGGATTAATTCACAATAGTGAACTATCTTGGACAAATAAAAATATAGAACCAAGTAAAGTTTTATCGAGCTCACAAACTATAAAAGTAAAAATCGTGTCCATCGATAAAGATGCTAAGAGAATTTCTCTTTCATACAGAGAAACTTTAGAGAATCCTTGGAAAGATATTCAAGACAAAGTTGGTTCAGTAGTAAGTGCTAAAATTAAAAATATCACAGATAAAGCTATTTTTGCTGAAATGGAGTCTGGTCTGATAGGAATGATACACTATCGAGAAATTTCATTTAATGAAAACATAGATGATTTAAAAAAATATAAAAAAAATTCCTTGATCAAAGCAAAAATAATAGAAGCAAAAGATGAAAAAATTAGACTTTCGATACGTGCTTTAGGAAAAGATCCAATGAGTTGGTTTGAAGAAAACAAGAAAAAGGTTGGATCTATAATATCAACAAAAGTAGTAGAGGTTCTTAAAACTGGTGTTAAGGTAGCAATAGATCCAGAAAAGAAAATTGTAGTAACAATTAAAAAAAATCAACTGGCAGTGGAGCCTTCCGACTGTCGTCCTGAAATATATTCTCCTGGAAATACTATGGCAGATGCAAAAATTCAGGAACTTGACATTAAAAATCGAAAAATTGTTTTAAGTCCTAAGGCGGCGGCGATCGACGAGGAGAAAAGTTTGGTGGCGAAGTTTGGTGAAGGAGCCGCTAAATCAGGAGCAACACTTAAAGGTATATTTGAAAAAGCGCTAAGTGGTGCTAAAGGTAAGAAAAAAGAAAAAAAAGAATAATACTTTTGGTTAAATCGGATATAATTAAACAACTTAAAGAAAATTACCCTGATCTAAAATATTCTCAAATCGAAAAAGTATTTGATTTCATTTTCGACATTATTGCCAAAAGTTTAATTAACAAAAAACCTGTGGAAATCAGAGATTTTTGTAGATTCTCAATTAAAACTATTAAAGCTAAACATAATGCGAGAAATCCTAAAACTAATGAGATTATATATGTACCTGAAAAAAAAAAGATTGCTTTTAAAATGTCAAAATATTTAAAAGAGGAAATAAATAAATAAAATGAAAAAAAATATTTTTGTTGCTTTAGATTTTTCCAACTTTGATAAAGCTTTGGATGTTGCCAAAAGTGTGAAGAATCATGCTGCAGGTCTAAAGATTACTAATGAGTTATTCGCAATATGTGGCAAGGAAGGATTAGAAAAATTTGCAGATTTTGGATTAGAAATTTTTCTTGATTTAAAAACACTAGATGTACCTAATACGGTCAAAAAAACTGTTTTAAGTATTGCTTCATTAAAAACTGTCAAATATTTAACTGTGCATACTAGTGGTGGTTACGATATGCTTAAAGCTGCTCAAGAAGCTTCTGGCTCGTTAGAACTTTTAGGTGTCACAGTCTTAACTTCTCAATCTGCTTCGAAAGATCAGGTTAAAGTTTTAGCTGAGTTAGCTATCAAGTCTGATCTCAGTGGTGTAATCGCCTCTGCGCAAGAATATAAGTCGGTAAGATCTTTATCTAAAAACTTAAAGATTTTCTGTCCCGGAATAAGAGGTGTGGAAGATAATAAGCACGATCAAAAAAGAGTTATGAGTTACTCGGAATTTTGCAATGTTTCAAAGAAGGATAATAATGCTTTTGCTGTTATAGGTCGCCCAATCTATGAAGATGGAGATGCTGGTCAAAACATAAAAAAAATTATAGAGTCAGCAGAATAATAAAATTAACCATATTTTAGAATGAAATTAAAAAAAGGGATACCTTTAATTGACCAACATGACAAAAATGGTCTTTGGGGTGGTAAATTTGGAGGAAACTTTATCCCTGAAACATTAAAAAAACCTGTTGAGGACCTTAATATTTTATTTGAAAAACTAAGAAAAGATAAAAATTTTATAAAAGAGAGAGACTATTATTTTAAAAATTGGATTAATACCCCCACTCCTTTTATAAAATTAGAAAACATAACAAAACATTTAGGTGGGGCTCAAATATGGGCAAAAGTTGTTTCAGAGCTAAATGGTGGCGCACACAAGATTCTAAATAGTACAGTTCATTGTTTAATAGCTAAAAGAGCTGGAAGAAAATACATAGTTGGTGATACCGGCGCAGGTTACGCAGGTAAAATGCTTAGTATGTCAGCTAAGAAATTTGGCCTTAAGTGTAAAATATTTATGGGCGCTAAAGATATAAAAAGACAAAAACCAAATGTTGACGCAATGAAAAAAAATGGAGCTGAAATATTTCCTGTTTATACGGGAAGCCAGACACTAGTCGATGCAGTAAGCGAATGTATGAGATATTGGGTTGCGAATAATGATACCACTCATCTTTGTGTAGGCAGTACTGTTGGTCCTGCCGTGTTTATTAAAATATGTGGATGGTCTACTTCTCAAATTTCAAGAGAGCTTAAAGTTCAAATTAAAGAAGAATTTGGAGAAATTCCAAGTAAATTGAAATTAATAAACTGCGTCGGTGGTGGTAGTTCAAGTTATGGATTTTGGAATGAATTTATTGATTACGACAAAAAACAGATTGAACTTATTGGAGTTGAAGCAGGCGGTCCAAAAAAATCAAAAAAACATGCAGCTCCTTTAACAAATAATTCTAAGATGGGAGTCTTACATGGTTCTATGCAATACGTTATACAAAATTCTGATGGACAAATTGAAGAGACTGAGTCTATTTCAGCGGGGCTCGACTACAGTGGGGTTTCAGCTTTACATTGTTTTTTAAAAGATGTGGGGAGAGCTAGATACACCTCAGCTACAGATGAGGAAGCTTTAGAGGCTTATAAACTTATAACTAAATATGAAAATTTAAATCCTAGTTTAGAACCTAGCCATGCTTTCAGCGAAGCATGCAAAATTGCTCCAAGATTAAGTAATGATACAGTTATAATCGTGAATTCGTGCGGTGATGCTCAAAAAGATAGGGACATCTTAAAAAAAAGATTAGGAAGATATAAATGAGTTTATCTCCGATAAGTTTAGTATTCAGGCGTTGTAAAAAAGAAAAAAGACCTGCACTTCTTACCTATATAGTTGCAGGAGATCCTAATAAGAAAAAATCATTGAATATTTTAAAATCAATATCAGAAAATGCAGACATACTTGAATTGGGCGTAGGTCACTCAACACCAATTGCAGACGGCGGGCAAATTCAAACTAGCTCTTATAGAGCAATTAAAAATGGATTTAAAATGAAAGATACTTTTCAGATAGTTAAAAGATACAAAAAAATAAAAAATTCTAAACCTGTAATTCTGATGGGTTATTATAATATGATTTATCAGTATGGTGAAAATAAATTCTTGAAAAAATGTAAACAATCAGGTGTAAGTGGCCTCATTGTTGTAGATTTACCGTGGCCTGAAAATAAAAATTTTGCAAAAAAATGCAAAAAAAAATCTATTAGCTTTGTGCAACTTTTATCTCCAACAACTTCTAGGATAAGAATGAAAAAGATTATAAAAGATAGCCACGAAATGTGTTATTATATTTCTATGTTAAGCACCACAGGAGGAAAATTAAAGGTTTCTCCTAAAAAAATTTTAGAAAACTACAATAAGATTAAAAAAATAAATAAAGCAAAAAATATCGTTATTGGCTTTGGAATTACTAGAAAAACCATTGCATCTTTAAAAAAATCTGACGGGCTAGTAATTGGCTCAGAACTTTGTAAAGGAATTACCGATTCAATAAAAAATGGTCATAATCCTGTCAAAAAATTAAGTTTAATGGTAAAAAGTTTAAAAAGGAGAATCGTTTGAATTGGATTAAAAAAATAGCTCCGGGTATAAAATCTTTACTATCGCCCATAAAAAAAAGAATGGCCAAGGGAGAAAAAAGTCTTTGGACAAACTGTACATGTGGGAAACTTACTTTAAGGGATGAATTTGAAAAAAATCTTTTTGAATGTCCTTCTTGTTCAAAAACTCACTTAATTTCTTGTAAACAAAGGTTTGATATATTCTTTGATGACTCAGAGTATAATATAATTGAATATGGCATACCTCCAGAAGATCCTATTAATTTCTCAGATCCAAAAGGAAAATATGTCGATAGGTTGAAGGAGTCTAGGAAGAAAGTAGGTCAACAAGAGGCAATGTTATTTGCTACTGGTTGGTTGAATGCTATGCCAGTTACCGTTGGATCTATGGATTTCTCTTTTTTTGGAGCAAGCGTAAGCCCTACAGTTGGTGAATGTTTTCTTTCCGGAGTACAACACAGCATAAATAAAAAACAACCTTTAATTTTATTTGTCTCCTCTGGTGGAATGAGGATGCATACTGGAATACTAAGTCTTATGCAAATGACTCGAATGACATTAGCTTGTAGTGAGCTTAAGAAAAATAAAATTCCCTTTATTGTAGTTGCCGGAGGCCCTTGTCTCGGCGGCACAACAGCTTCTATGGCCTCTCTCGCCGACATAATTATTAGCGAGTCAAAAGATTTTCTTTGGGGGTTCAGTGGTAAAAGAATTATTGAACAAAATTTAAGAGAAAAATTAGCCGACGAAGTGCAAACTTCAAGATGGGTAATTGAACATGGTGGTTTGGACAAAATTGTCCCAAGAAAGGAATTGAGATCTGAAATTTATAATATTTTATCAATCCTATTGAAGGTTAAAGAAAAAGAGATTAACAATAAGGAAGATGTTAGCTCAATCGACCAGCCTCTACAAAAAACTTCAAAAGCGGTATAGCCGTAAAATTAATTTAGATTTAAATAGAATAAACAAAGTTTTAGTTAAGCTAAATTATCCTCATTTGTTTCTTCCTAACCCTATAAACGTAATAGGTAGCGACGGCAAAATGAGCGTTCTTACATCATTCAAATATTTTTTAGAGGCTGATAAAAAAAAAGTAACAACTTTTACTAGTCCTCATCTTTATGATGTTAGGCATAGATTTTGGTTAAAAGATAAATATGTTTCAACCAATAAGATTAAGGATTTAGTAAAAAAAGTAGAAAAAACAAAGTTAAAACTTACCCTCTTCGAGCTTTTAACTTGTGTTTATATCCTTGCTGCTAAAGAGCAAAAAAAAGTATTTGCATCTTTAGTGGAAGCAGGCTTGCTATTTTTCGGTGACTCAACACGGTTATGGGAGTTTCCAAGAGCACAATTAATTACTAATATTAATCTGCAACATTTGGATTGGTTAAAAACAAAAACTCTAGCTGAAGTATGTAGACAAAAATGTGGTTACCTAAGTAGAAAAACAGTGATCTACATAGGCAAACAGAAACCAAAAACTTTAAGTATAATTAAGAGTATTCTCAGGAAAAATCCCAGTAAAATAGTTTATCCTTCGATGTGGAGCGTTAGAAGAAAAGGAAATAATTATATTTTTCAGAATAAAAAAAATATTATTCCGATTAAATCAAAATATATCAATAGCCAAGGATTAATGGACAATTTAGGATTAGCAATACAAGTTGCTTTAGATTTTGGAGTGAAAAAAAAAATTATTATTAAAACTATTCCTAAAATTAAGTTTGAAGGCAGAATACAATATTTAAAAAAAGGTAGGCTAAATAAATTAATTAAAAAAAATGAGGAATTGTTAGTCGACACTTGTCATTCAGAGGCAAGTGCAGAAAACTTATATAATTACCTAAAAACTTTAAAAAAGCCTATTTACGCAATCTGGGGTATGCAAAAAAATAAAATGCCTGAAAAATTTATCAATAAATTCAAAAATATTTTCGATAAAATAGTAACTGTAACAATTCCAAACGAACCTGGGGCTTTAAGTGCAAAAAAGCTAAAAAAAATATGTATAAAAAATAATTATAAAACTGAAGAAGCTAAAAATATTTTCCAGGCAATAAAAAAATGCTCGAATTTTGAAAAAAAGGTAATTGTTATCTTGGGGTCAAACTATTTAACAGGATATGCCTTAAGTAAAAATTAATTAAACTTTTGCTGTTGATTTAACAAAATCTAAAAATTCTTTTTCAGGTACAAATCCGACCTTGGTTCCTAAAATTTCTGTGCCACGCATAACATGAGTGGTTGGCACTCCACGAATATTCATAGAAGTTGACCAATTGAGTCCAGTGTCTTCCGTCGCTACAACTCCAAATTTTACTCCAGGAACTTTGTCATTCTTTGCTATATTTTCGATAACAGGATGCAACATCTTACAAGGCTGACAAAAAGACAAGGCACTAAAGGTAACACACCAAATATCTTTGCTATTGATTACTTCTTTTTCGTAATTTTCATCTGTAATTTTAATTAATTCAGCCATAATATCTAGATAGTTATTTTTTAAAAAAAAGTCAATTACTCAATCGTTAATTATATATTGAAATTTGTTTATAACATTGTGGTTTTGATTTAGATTTTCCAACCTCTATTCTTTCACCTGTGTCTTTGACGCAGTAAATATAATAATAAAATTCATTATTCTCATAGTCTTTGATCTCTTCAATTCTTATTTCGGTAATCTTATCCATCTTTGTTTTTGAATTTGTTTAATCTCAATTCTTAAAATATCTACCTCACTTCTAAGTTTAATTAAATAAAACTTATCTAACATCTTATCGAAGTATTTCAAAATGTAAGTTGGCAGATATAATATAGATCTGAGAAAATAAAAAATTGGGGTCTTCAAAAAAACTTTTACGTTAGCTCTTTTTTGAAGTTCTTGTAATCTAATCGTTTGCTCATAATAATCTAAAGTTTCTAATTTGCTTCTTAGGATAATTCTTAAATTGTTAAAATATTTTCTATGGTTTTCTTCCTTAGTCATTTCAAGCTATTTCCTTTTTTACATCTTTTTTAATTTCTTTACTTTTTTCAAATAAATCCTCTATTTTAGATGCTGACTTTAAGGCTTTTTCATAAATCACTCTCATTTCTTTAATCATTGAGTCAATTTCATTCATATACTCAAGTTTTTCTTTAGAAATATCTTTTTCAGCCCTTATGGTATCAATCAGATGTTCAGCCATAGGAATAGTTGTAAAGTTTTCCTGCTCGACAGATAAAATTCTTAAAGCAGTTTCTAAGTGAATTTTCTTATAAACATCCTGAGGTAGAGCGTTGGGTTGATTTTGATATATAAGCAAGAGACCAAAGTGTTTAAATCTCTCATCAGAAAAAGACAAAACTATCTTATATCTTTCTTCCCAATCTTTGGACTTATGAAATTTTTTCATAATTTCTTGATCTTTTTCTGATGGAAATCCTCCGCTATAAAGTTGATTATGGGGATCAAGATCTGCTGATATACTTTGTTTTGTTTTTTTTTGCTCTGCTCGCTCCTCAGCTATTTCAGCTATTGCACGACTACAATTTTCTGCAAATTCTGGATTGTCTTTAATCATTTGGCTTCTCTCAACTAATTTATCTTTCCCAATAGTTTTGTAAGGTTCCAAATTTAAAGCATAAGAAACATCGAGCACTACAGGGTGTTTTAAGGGAAGCGCTCTTATAAATTTTCCTGGCCTTTTCATTGTTTCTTTCAAAGAGTTATAATCAAGAGCCATCAAATCTTTTGGGTCATTCTCTAAACAAAAAACCATTGGCCATTTATATATTGCATGATCAAAAAAATAAGTTGTGGCAAAACTACGAGCTTTGCCGAAGAAATAAAAAACAGTTGTAAAAATCTGTTTTTCCAAAATAATTTTTTAGCACTTTCTTTGCCTGTAGTTAAAAGAGACGCATCATAAATAGGTTTTGCTTTATTTTTCAATTTTTCTATAACCTTAAGGGTTACTTCGACATCATGGGTTGCTGTGTGATGTTTGCTTTTATCCAAATCAGGAAAATTTTTTGGTCCCAAATCATCAAGTTTGAAAATTGGATTTTTTTTCTCCGAATAGTTAGTTTCGAGGGCATTAGGGAAAAAAATTTTACTGGCTCTTGCCACTGGAAGAAAGTCTGCATGTTCGTTCCCGTTAGTATTGGTAGCATATATTGGAAGTAAAGTTTTATAATTTTCTTTTTGAATTAAAGGGAAATCAAATGAGATTCCATTCCAGCTTCCCCACACACATGGCGACCATTTTTCAATATATTTACGAAGCTCTATCATCATATTAAAATGACTCATATTAGTTTCTTTTAATTTTTTTAATCCTTTGTTAACCCATAATGAGTATGGATCTGGAACGTACCCTGGAACGTTAGAGCAATAAAATTCAAATCGATCTAGTTCAACTAAATCAGAATTTACAAGTATTCCAGAAATTGAAATGATTCTAGATGTGGAAGTACTACTACCATTTGACTCACAATCAATTATTGCTATTTTTTTCATTTCTTTTTCCTTTTTAAACCATGGGTGAAAGTAAGCTTAAATATTTCATCTAAAAATTTATCCATATCCGTAAAATTCTTTTTTGCATTATTTAAATTGGTGATGGATTTGTCTATATTTTGACCGATATTAAAAAAATGATCGTCAGCTAGATGAAACAAATTTTGAGTATTTGCAGCCTCAAAAAATTCATCTGCTGAAAGTCTATTGTCTTTTTTTTCTACTTGATTTTTTTCAAAAAGGCTAACCATCATGTATCTTCTTGTCAGTGCTAAATATCTAAGCGTGTCATAATTATGTTTGCATATAAAAATGTTTCCTTTTTGTGAGAAGCCTTTTTCATTATCAAAATCTTTTGGAAGTGCCACTGTAAAAATAATACCTATACTTGCTTTTGAGGTTTTCATATCAGACTGAAGTTTTGATATCCATTTATTTGAGAAAGAACCAGTTTCTTTACTCTCATATAAAATATTACCTATTTGAACTCCCTGATGATTAATTTTTTGGAGCCTATCACCTCCAGACTCTCCTTTTTTAATTGGAATTATTTCATCGCCAAATTCTTTAAATACTTTCTCTAAAAAGTTCCCTAAGCTCATTTCTTGAGCAGTGCCTTGGTCTGTGGTTAATCCTTGTTCTCTTCTTTTTTTTAATTTTTCTATATCTTTAAGGTGTCTATCTTCTTTTAATTTAAATAAGTTTTTATCTTTTTCTCTTAAAGCTTTTTCTTCATCTAGTTTTTTTTGTGATTCATTTAATGCAATTGCTCTTGCAGCCTTTTTAGCATCTTTTATTTCTAGGTCTTTTTGTTTTCTTTCTTTATCAAGCATCTTTTTAGCTTCTTCGGTAGCCTTTTTTTCTGCATTTTTAGCTTTCTGATTTGCTTCTTTTATCTCTAGATCTTTTTTATCGAGTTTTCTTTGAGCGTCTTCATTAGCTTTTTTTTCTGCTTCTTTTTTAGCGTCTTTAATTTCTTGAGCTGCGAGGATTTTTGCTTGTTTCTTAGCTACCTCGCTAAGCTCAATTTTTTTATTACAGTGAGGACAGTGAAAATCTTCCATTTTAATGTAATTTTTTTATATCCTCTTTTTTCCACAATTCAGAGTGACTACTTAAAAATTCACCATGATTTTCAGCTAGCTCTTTAGAAGTGAAGTGATCTAAGTGCTTGTATTCACCATAGTTCAAATTCATAATAGCAACTTGCTTCAGGTGAAACAGAAAATGATAATATACCATAGCAGATGAAATACGCGCACTATTCGCACATTTGATCACTTCTTGGCACATTTTTTTGGCATCTGCATTTATTCTTGCAGTCTCTACCTCTTCGACATTTTCAATTATTTGTGGGTTTTCATTGTTACTTGCTACTCTTAGCTTTTTCTTAGCATCAAAAGGAACTATATTATTTTTTTGCTTGTTCCTTTTAAGCTTTTTTCTTGTCTTCATTCCATTTTTCTTTTCTTCAGACATAACTATCCTTTCTGAAGCTTTCGAATTAGGAGGTTTTGGAATAATTTTATTATAGAACCAAAAGCTTACTAATACAATATATCCAGCTTCTTAATTACATTATATAATACTTGTATTATAAATGTCAATATAAAAATGAAAAAAAAATTTACTGCAACATTATTAATTTTACTTGGGGTTGTAATAATATTTTCAGACCATAAAGCAGCCTGGTGGTTGTCAGCAGTTTTAATTGGAGTTGGCTCGGGAATAATGTTTATGAGAGATATTAAATAATTATGTGTGGAAGATATGTAATTACTAAATCAATAGCTAAAACCTCTGACATTGTTAAAACTAGTATAAAAGTTGAGGACTCTGATAACTATAATGCTCACCCAACACAAAAGTTACCTATTATAAAACCTTATACAAATGGAAAAGCTCTGGAGATAAACGTTTGGGGCATAACACCAGAATGGTCAAAAAAGTTGAAGAATTTCAAACCTTTAATCAATGCCAGAGTCGAAACTTTGATGGAAAAAATTACTTTTAAAAATCTTGTTCAAACTTCACGATGTTTGGTGCCGGCTGATGGCTATTTTGAGTGGAAAAAAGAGGAAAAGGAAAAAATTCCATACTATTTTACTAAAGAAGATAATAGCTTTATGTTATTTGCTGCAATATACCAAAGTAATCAATTCTGTATTATTACTAGAAAAGCAGAGTCAGGGCCAGAAATACACCAAAGAGAACCTTTAATTATTCCAAAAAGTCAGATCGCAAATTATTTAAATCTTAAGAAAGAAGCTACGAGTGTTTTAAAAAGTGTAAAGCCTCCTAAACTTAAATTTCATCAAATAAGCAAAGATGTTAATAATCCTATGAACAACGACCCTAGGTTGATTGAAGCCATATAAGCTTCATACTTTTGACACAACTAGTAAAAAAAAGTAAGAGAATAAATAAATTTTATCTTTTTAAAATCACAATTGAACCAATTTTGAAACAACCTTTTATCAAATTAATCTATTAAATATTCTAATATGAAAACATTAATGATAACACTAGCTTCGTTAATTCTTTTAACTAATTGTGCAGGCGGAAAAATTAGTAAAATTTCGCTAGGTAAGAAATGCACTATTGCAGATTCAAAACAGCTTCAGGAGTCATCTTACATTTGGTTTGTAAGCTCTGATGCGCTTCCTAATTTTGATAAAAGAATAAACAAGAAAAATTGTCTCGATAGCTAATTAGATCTCATAAATCTTCTAATTTGTGATAATAAGGGATATTAATTTATCCCTTATTATTCGCATGAATAACCTAAAAAAAAATAAATTTATAAAAATAGTCACATTTACTATTCTAATCCTTGGTTATATGTGTTCTTTAAATTCTATGGAAAAAAGACCTTACCACCACATTTATGAGGGAGATAAGCTTGTAGGTTTTAGAAATCTACCCGCCGATGTTCCTACCTGGGGTAAAAAAAAATGGCCCTGGTCAAAATGGTCAAAACTAAAAAAAGAAATAAATACTTACGTACCTGAAGAATATCTTTTATCCAAAAAAGAAATTCTAGAAAATATTGAAAGAATGAATAATGTTCCATCCATTCAATGGCTGGGTCATAACGGTTGGTTAATAAGAAATTTACAAGGCAAAAATATATTATTTGATCCAGTGCTAGGCGATACAATCGGTCCTATGAGTCTTTTTGGAAGTAAACGCTATACGCCGGTACCTTTAGAATTAAATGAATTGCCTAAAATTGATATCTTAATAATTTCACATCACCATTTCGATCACAGAGACTACCGGACACTACGTGGTATTAAAAATAAAAAAGATATTGAAATATTTGTGCCTTTAAGATCAAAAAACTTTTATAAATCTTTGGGATATAAAAAAATAAACGAGCTAGATTGGGATGAGTCAAAAAAGATTGGTAATTTAAAAATTTCTGCAAAAACTTCATATCATTGGTCGAAGACTGGATTGTTTGATAGAAATGAAACTTTGTGGTCATCATATCTTCTTGAGTGGAATGGTAAAAAAATTTGGCTGGGTGGTGATAGTGGTTTCATTAAGAAAATTTTTGATAATGTGGGTGAAAAAATCGGTGGTATTTCTTTTGCTATTTTAGGAATCGCAGCATACGATTTCAAAGCGCTAGGATTTGACCGTACTTTTATGCACACCAATCCCAAAGAAGCCTTAGAAATGGGAAAAAGTTTAAAAGCAAAAAAAGTAATTGGTTCACATTTTTTAACTTTTGTACTTTCTTTAGAAAAAGTTTTGGATCCACCAAAATTATTTAAAGAAGCCGCTGAGAAAGTTGGCTACAAAAAAGAGGATGCAGTTATATTTAAAATTGGTGAAATTAAAAAACTTGATGAATTAATTAATTAGACTTTCTTTTTTTTCTCTCTCTGTCCAATAAATTTGTTAAACTATCAACTAGAGCATCTGAAAATTTAAATATTTCACTGGCTTTATATTCAGTAGAAATATTTTTTTCTGGATTAGTTTTATCTTCTACAATAATTCCAGAGTCAGGGTTGTTGTCTTTTATATAAATAAGCATAAGCCACTGTTCATCTAAACTTTCATCCCATTTTATAAAAATTTCTCCAGTTTCAAATCTTCTATCTATAACTCTCATAATGCTTAGATATTTTGGGATCCATCTTTTGTTTATTTGAAAAACTGCTGAATGAGCACTACGAAAATAACTCTCAAGCGCAAATTCTATTTTTTGTCTTTCTAAATTATATTGTCTTTCCTTTTCAAGAAGAACAGACCGATCATCACCTTCTCTAACTTCAACCCCTAGCGCTTTAACCCTTTCTGCAATTTTTTGATCTCGAATTTTTTGATATTTTTCTTTAATTTTTTCAATACGTTCTTGAACGCTAGCGTATGAGTCTCTCTCTTGGCTTAAAACATATTTATCTAATTTTTTTAGTTCAAATTCTTCACGTCTACGGAACTGCTCTATTTTCTTTTGTAATTTAATTTGTTCTAAAAATTTTCTTTGTTTTTCAGCTTGTTCTTTTCTAAGAAGGGCTTGGTCATATTTTATGAAAGATTTAACATCTCTCTCTCTTTCTTTTTCTAATTTAATTTCCTCCCGAAGTTCCCTTTGTTTTTCTTCAACAGCCAATTGTTTTTCTAATTTAAGTTTTTTTACAGTCTCTGCTTTTTCTTTTTGCATTTCTTTGACTTTTTCAGCTCGCTTTCTCTCATTCTCTTTAGCTTTTATGGCTTTATATTCATCAATTTTATTAGCTATTTTTTGGAAAAAACCTTGAATTGCTTTATCCAAACTAAAATCAAATTTAAAACTAGGAGTTAATTTATCTTGAAATCTAATTATTTTAAGAATTATATTTTTTGAATTATTTTTGACTTTTGTTTTTTTAATTTTCTTCTTTTTTGACCTAATTAATTTCTTCTTTCTTTTTGAAGATCTAATATTTCTCGATTTTCTTATCTTTTTTTTCTTTATTGCTCGTTTTTTGATTTTTGTTTTCTTTGATTTTTTTTTCTTTTTTTTCATGACCTGTATTTAAATAAATAACAGGTTTTATGAATAAATATAGTCTCTTCGATTGCTTGGAATTGCGTCAAAGTTCTTCACAAGCTGTAATTGAAAAACAACAAGATCTCTATATTTGAAAGCAGAAGAGCAACTGGCTAGATAAAATTCCCAACACTTAACAAATTTTTCATCAAATAAGTCTTTTACCTCTGACCTTTTATTCATAAATCTTGATAACCAACCCTCTAGGGTTTTGTCGTAATGTCTAATTAAAGTTTCTACATCATTTACAATTAAACCCGTTTTTTCTATAGGACTAATTAAATCACTTAAAGAAGGGACTACTCCTCCTGGAAAAATATATTTTTGAATAAAGGGGGCAGGTGGCTGAGGATGGTCTATAGAACCTATAGTGTGAACTAAGCCAATTCCATCATTTTTTAATAATTCATTAATTTTTTTAAAATAAGTTTTATAAAATTTTTTACCTAAATGTTCAGCCATACCGACGCTAACTATCCTGTCAAATTTTCCTTTTACGTGTCTATAGTCAATTAGTTCAAATCTTACTTGATTATCTAAATTATGTTCTTTTGCTTTTTCTTTGCAGTATTTTATTTGATTTTCGCTTAAAGAAATTCCTAATACTTCACATTGTTTTTGTCTCGCAATTTCAAACGCTAACCCTCCCCAACCACAACCTATATCTAACAATTTTTGACCTGACTTAATATTTAATTTTTTAATTATATGGTCTAATTTATTTTGTTGTGCTTGCTCAAGTGTATCGTTTGGGGTCTTAAAATAAGCACAAGAATATTGTCTGTGTTTTTTGTCTAAAAAAATATCGTAAAGTTTTTCACCTTTTTCACCTCCAACATCGTAATGATGTTGTATGTCTTTTTTAGATTTTAAAGGAAAATTATAATTACTTATAAATCTCCAGAGCTGTAATATTTTCTTAATTATATATGCGGAAGTTGTAATTTCACCTCTTCCTACATTTTTAAAAGCAAGATCTAAAAATTCACTCAAAGTAGCATTCTCAATTATTATTTCATCGTTCATATAAGCTTCAGGGAACGATAAGTCTGGGTTAACAACTAACTTCCAATTAAGATTTTTTTTAAGTAGCTTTACTGTTATGGGTTTTTCTTTTCTAGGTTCACCACATATAAATTTTTGCCCACTGTGATCAATTAAAATAATCCCTCCTTCCTTAAAAATTTTTGAAAATAGTTTAGCCACTAACATAGTTATGCTGCTATTCCTTTATTAGGGATGAAATCTAAAGAATTTAATTTAGATAAAAGTTCCTTTTGTTTTTCTTGAGATAATAAAACCAATGGTGGCAAAAGATTTTTATACTTTTTGTCTTCTACTGACATAAAGCTATGCAATGCTGAAATTAAATTATATTTATCAAATGTTTCTCTTACAGAAATTAATTTTGTGTTTAATGTTTGTGAAGATTTGCTCTCAAAATCATCAAATACTTTTCTTGCAAGAGAATGAGTAACATTAGTTATTGCTGAAATGCATCCTGCACAACCAAATTCTAAGCTTTTTAATTTAGTCTCGGAACCAGGAAATATTAAGAAATTTGGAATTTTTAAGTTTTCATAAAGATTATAGCTAGAGTCTTTTACTCCAATAATGTTTTTTGGCCAATCTGAAACTAACTTTTTTACAAATTCCGGAGTAAATAAAAATGAAGAAAGTTTTTCAAAGTTATATAATATAATTTTAATTTTTGGTTGTTTTATAATTATATTTTTATAAAAATTATATACTCCTTCCTCTGTATTACCTTTTCCGTAAGCCGGTGGCATAATTAAAAAAGTATCAAATTTATATTCCATGCCGTATCGAATCAAATCAATATTTTCTCTTAAAGAGTTGTTTCCCGTTCCCAAATAAAATTGATTTCTTAATTTGTTGTGAGCTATTTTAGATATAAAATCTTTCTTCTCTGAAATTGAAATATATTGACTCTGGCCAGTAGATCCAAAAAAGAAAACTCCGTGAAGACCATTTTTAATAATTTTTTCTGCATGGGCTATAGTAGAATCAATATCCAGGGACATGTCGTCCTTTATTATACTCAATCCAGCTGCGTAAATTCCCCTCTTAATCATATTTTGACCCAATTTTTAAATAAAGTTACTATAAATTATAAGAAATGAAAATACTTACAATTAATCAAAGATTTGGGATGGGAGACATGGTGATTCTGCTTCCTTATATTCATGCTATTTCCAAAAAATTTAATACGCCGGTAAGTCTGTTAGCTAAAGAAAGTTCAAGAGCCTCTGATTTACTCTCAGAAGATGAACATGTTAGTGAAATTATTACATTGGATAAAGAAAAAGATGGATTGGGGGGATTTTTAAAACTTTCCAAAGAATTAAAAAAAAGAAACTTTGATAAAGCTTTTATTTTTAACAACTCTTTAAGATATAATTTGGTGTCAAGGTTTTCTGGAATTAAATCTATTTATCAATATCCTTTTAGTTTAAGAAAAAATAATATGGTGCTTACAGCTAAAGCTTTCACTGAAAATATAATTGAACAAGATATTTCAACTCAGCCTACTTTAATAATTAAAAAGTCTTCCAACAGCTTTGATAAAAAGTATAAACATATTTTATTTGGGGTTTCGGCATCTGGACCAACAAAAATTTGGGATATCGAAAATTATATAAAATTAGCTAAAGAAATATCAAAAAAAATAGAGTGTAAATTTTATATAGCGGCAGGGCCAAATGATATTAATTTAATTAAAAAATTTAAAGAGTCAGATGTTGGAAAAGACTGTGTTTCGTTTGAAAAACTAAGTATTAAAGAAACTCTTCCTATTATTAAAAATTGCGATTGTTATATTGGAAATGATACTGGTTTTGGACACATCTCTGTTGCTTTAAAAATTAAATCATTAGTTATTTTTATGGATACACCTATAAAAGTATATGGTCGTTATGCCCCATCACTCATGTCAACAGTAGAACCAGAAGGAGAAAACGAAAGTACAGTTCACAATACTCTAGGAAAAAAATCTATTTCCTTTAACGAAGTTTTAGAAAAAACTATAAATTTAATTCTTTAAACAAGCTCCTTTAACAACTTTTCTTTTGCTTCATTAACAAGTTTACTTAGTTCCTCAGTGTTTACGTCCCTATTAACATCTGGATGAATTTTTTTTTGCAGCTTTGCCGCTGCTTTAATAACATCTTTTTTGGAACATCCTTTTTTTAAGCCAAGAAGTTTTAGTGCTTCATCAGAGCTTACACTAGTCGATCCTCTTGAGCCAAATTGTCCTTGAGAAAATCTACCTGAATTTTTTAAAAATTGTATCAGTCTCCAGAGTTGCAACATTTGAAAAGCAGTAAGACCTTTTATCTTTAAACCTGTTAACAAAATTAACAAAAATGGAAGTGAGAATAAATACTTGCCGCCTACTGCAAGTAATGTTGCTAAAGCTAATGATAGTAATACAGCTAATCTTTTTAAAAAATGTGCAATTTTCTTACTACTTGTTTTTGCAAACCAATTAAGAATTAAATAAATTATGACAAAGATGATAGTTCCAACTAAAAACAAATTCATATATTACTCTTTTCTTAAATGAAGATACCAAAACTAGCTAAAAAACCAATAACCAAGAATGTCCATTCAGTAAGTTGGATTGATAATTACAGCTGGATTCATCAAGAAAATATTTTAGAAGTACTGAAAGATGGAAACAAACTTCTTCCAGAGGTTAGGGAGTACCTTGAAGATGAAAATCGTTTCACACAGGAAAATATGTCTGACACAAAATCTCTGCAAAAAAAACTTTTCAAAGAAATTAAAGGAAGAATTAAACTAGATGATGAAACGCTGCCTTTTAAAGATAAGAGTTATGAATACTGGACTCGAGTTACGAAAGAGGGAAATTATAGTAAAAAATTAAGAAAAAAAATTGGAGATAAAAAAATTGAGACTTTCTGGGACGGGGATATAGAAGCAAAAGGAAAAAAATTTTTTAATACTGGAGATATCTCAGTGTCTAATAACGATGAACTTTTGGGTTATTCTGTAGATGAAAAAGGAAGTGAATATTTTACTATTTTTATTAGAAGAATTAAGGATAAAAAGATTATTGAAGAACCTGTCCCAGATACATCCGGTTCTATAACTTGGTCTTACGATGACAAATATTTTTTTTATACTAAGCTGGATAAATATCATAGAGCAAAAAAAATTTACAGGCACAAGCTTGGTTCTCCCGTAAACCAAGATGAGCTAATCTTTGAAGAAAAGGATGATAAATTTACTTGTGGGATAGGAACAAGTTCAGATGAAAAATTTTATTTCATATCAACTTCGGAACACACAACTTCAGAAATCTATTACTTTCATAAAGATGAAGAAAAACCAAAACCTAAACTTTTTTTAAAAAGAGAAAATGGAATAGAATATTCTCTGGATAGTTGGAATGGATATTTTTGGATACATACAAATAAAGATGCAAAAGATTTTAAAATATGCAGGTGCAAAAATGAAAGTATAGATAAATGGGAGGAATATATTCATGCTAAAGATGAAGTTTTGATTGGAGGTTTTTCTCTTTTAAATGATTGGTTGATAAGATCAGAAACGGTAAATGCATTAAATAAAATATTTATAAGAAACTTAAAAACAAATGCAGAAGAAGAGCTTATAGTTTCCGAGGAAGAAATAATAAGTCCAGGTATAAGTTTAATGCAAAAAGATAGAAATACGAATCTAATTAGAATAGGTTATGACTCACCTAAAACACCTTCGAGAATATATGAGTATAATATTATTACTAAAGAAAAAAAATTAGTAAAAGAATTAGAAATTCCTTCAGGTTATAATCGAGATAATTATATTACAAAAAGAGTTAACTGTGATGGACATGATGGTAGAAAAATTCCTCTAACAATTACTTACAATAAAAAAACTAAACTAGATGGAAGCGCTCATGTTTTACTTTATGGTTACGGTTCATATGGTTACTCAGCACCAATCAATTTTTCTACATCAAAATTGAGCTTAATTGACAGAAATATTATTTGGGTAACTGCCCACGTAAGAGGAGGAATGGAAAGAGGAATGAAATACTGGGAAGAAGGAAAAATGTTAAATAAGAAAAATACTTTTAAAGATTATATTTCGTGTGCAAAATTTTTAATTGATAAAAAATATACAAGTAAAAGAAAAATTATCGGCTACGGCGGTAGTGCAGGAGGTCTCCTTATGGGAGTTGTAGCTAACAATTCTCCAGATTTATTTTTAGGTTTAATTATGTCTGTGCCTTTTGTAGATACTTTAACTACTAATTTAGACCATTCTTTACCATTAACAGTTGGAGAGTTTAATGAATTTGGAAATGCAAAAGAAAATAAGGATTACTTTGAATATATTAAATCTTATTCTCCATACGAAAATATAAAGAAAATGGAATATCCAAATATTCTTATTACAACTAGTTTGTCTGATAATAGAGTTTTATTTGATGAACCCACGAAATATGTCGCAAAACTCAGAGAATTTAAAACTGACAAAAATTTACTTCTTTTTAAATGTGAAATGAATGCTGGTCACGGCGGTAGATCTGGGCGAGATGCGGCTATTGAGGAGATAGCTTTTGACTACTCTTTTGCTTTAAAAATATCTGGTAAATCAGAAATTAAAGATTAAAAACAATTTTTACTACTAAAACCAGTAATCATGTTATTTGAATTAATTTCAAACTTTCTTTCACACTTTATTTTAAGTTTTTTAGAAATATAAACGTAGTGTCTAGTACCCTTATCTGTAAATTCTATTTTGTCAGGTATACCAAAGACAATTTTCAATTCCGACTCAGGTTGGTTAAGCCACCTGCTAAGCTCTTCTGTTTCTTTTTCAACGTTTTTGTCAATTTTTTTACTAACTGTCTGACAAGAGATTAAAAAAAGAGCAATGCAAATTATTAAAAGTAAATTAAACGTTTTTTTCATATACAACTTTTTTTAGAATATATACCAATCTTATAAACAGTTATATTACCTGCAGGTTGTAAAAATTCAACTTAACTTTCTTTTTAATAAGATTTTTTAAAGAAATTCAATATAGTCCTTATATCAAGACTAAATATAAAATTTAAGGAGAAAAAAAACTATGTTGGCAGAATATTTTAATTATAGAAAACACAAAACTAATTTTAAAACTGAGGTCAGAGGAGGAACTGCGACTTTTCTTACTATGGCCTACATATTAGCACTTAATCCGATGATTTTAAGCGCTGGTGGGTTTGACAAAGGATCAGTTTTTTTAGCAACTATAATTGCTACAGCGATAGCTTGTGGAATTATGGCTTTTTGGGCACGAACTTGGCCCGTGGCTCTTTCAAGCGGAATGGGCCTAAACGGATTCATAGGATTCGTTGTTTGCGGCGCAATGGGTTACTCACCTGCAGAAGCATTAGGCGCAGTATTTGTTGCGGGAATATTATTTGTTATCGCTTCAATCACTCCTCTTCGTGCATGGATTATTAATTCTATACCTAAAAGTTTGAAACTTGGAATTGGGGCAGGGATTGGTATGTTTCTGGCTGTAATAGGGTTTAATATACTAGGACTGACTGTTCCATCGAACGATCCTACTATTTTTAAATTGGGAAGTTTAAACAATCTTTTCGTTTTGTTTGGTTTAGCAGCATTAGTTACGATGATTTGTTTAGACAAATTGAATATACGGGGAAGCATAATAATTTCAATGGTGTTTTGGACAATTGCTTCATGGATCTTTATTCCAAGTGAATTACAGAATGCAAACTTTTCTGCCTATTCTGGAATATTTTCTTTCAACTTACCTGAGCTCAAACACTTTATGGTTTTTGATTTATCTAAAGCTTTAAGTGCTGGAATGCTTACTGTGGTTTTCACACTGTTCTTTGTGGATATTTTTGACTCAATGGGTACTTTGGTCTCAGTAGCAAATGTTGCAGGAAAAGTTGATAACAAAGGTAATGTTAAAGATATCGACAGAGCTTTATTAGCTGATAGCGTTGCAACAGTTGCGGGTGCTATGGTTGGTACTTCTACGGTAACTTCTTACGTAGAATCAGGAGCAGGAGTTAAAGAGGGTGGTCGAACAGGAATGGTGCCATTGGTAGTTGGCATTCTGTTTGTATTTTGTATATTTTTATCACCACTTTTCCTAGCAATCCCGAAGCAGGTAGATGGGGCAGCACTAATTTTTGTGGCTATTTTGTTTATTAAAAATATCGTCGATATTGATTGGAAAGACTTAGCTGAAGCAGCACCAGCCGTAATTTGCATGTTGGCTATGCCTCTTACATATTCGATTTCAAATGGTATTGCATTAGCATTTGTTGCATATGCTTTAATAAAAATATGTACTGGAAAAATTTCAGGTGTTTCACCAGCAATTTGGGTTGTAGCTATTTTGAGTGCGTTAAACTTAGCTATATATTCTTAAATATTTAAATAATTAAATTTAAAGGGTCAGTTTTTACTGGCCCTTTATTTTTTGTGTTTTTCTTTTAATTCACTAACCCGTATCTCCTCATATTTTTCAAAAGGCTGAACAATCCAAGGATTGCTTTTAAGTTCCACTGCACAAAAATCAGGGTTAAAGGTTGATTGAGATTTTTTCCAAAGGATTGCAGTTTTTATTGATTTTATTTTCCCTTTAATAGGCGGATAATTTTTTAACCAATCTATACTTCTATTTAAGGTAACTCCAGTATCAGAAAGATCATCACACAAAAGTAAATTGCCACCCATATTTTGAACAGTTGAGCTCATTTCTCTTGAAAAAGTTAGTTTTCCTTGCTTATCCTCTATGCCTTTACCAGAATAAGACTCTACTGCTAAATAAGCACACTTCAATTTAAAAACACGACTTAAGACGTCTATGATTGGCGCGCCTCCTCGCATTATTCCTATTATAATATCTGGTTTATAGCCACTTTCATCTATTTGTATTGCAAGTTTTTCAACAGTTGCATTATACTCATCCCAAGTTATGAAAAGTTTTTCAGCCATGAAAAAAATTAATTTATTTTTGAGGTATTGTAAATGAAAGGTTATGTAGTTTGTGTTTATAAAAGCATTAGTAATGAGGAAAAGTTAAAAGAATACGCCTTTAAAGCTAAAATAGCAGTTGAAAAATATAAGGGAAGATTTTTGATTAGAGGTGGAAAAGCAACAACAAACGAGGGTGAAAGTGCACCTAGAACTGTAGTAATCGAATTTCCATCATATGAAGAAGCTAAGAATTTTTATCATTCTAAAGAATATCAGGAAGCTTTTTCGGTTTTAAAGGGATTTGCAGTTAGACAACATCAGTCGGTTGAAGGAGCTTAGTACTGTATTGGTTCATCATCGATTGATCTCCATAAATACCAGGTAGCTACTGAACAATAAGGAGTAAATTTTTTATAAAGTTTTTTTAAAAAACTTTTTGGGGGAAGATTTCTTTTATTATAGTTATTGGATATAGCTCTTAAAAGTCCAATATCTTGTAGTGGCCAAATATTTGGTCTATTAAATGTGAACAGTAAAATCATTTCTGCTGACCATCTTCCGATCTGTCTTAAACTAGATAAATATTGAATTGCTTCTTCATCATTCATTTTTTTAATTAAGTTTGGACTAAATTCTTTGCTTATAATTTTTTTTGCTAAATCTTTAATTCCTTTTACTTTTAGCCTGCTCAAACCACAACTTCTTAAACTTGCAGAAGATAATTTATCTACGGTACTTGGTTTTATTTTGCCTTTACATTTTTTTTTAAACTTCAAAAAAACTGAATTTGCGGCAGCTACACTTATTTGTTGTCCAATAATGCTTTTGCACAAAGAAAAAAAAATATCATTTCTTGTTATTAAAGCTCCATCCTTGTAGTTATTAATTAATTTTTTCATAACTTTATCTTTTTTAGCTAACATAATTTTAGCTTTTTTCCAGTAACTAGGATGTTTGCTCATGATCTAGGATTAATAATTTGCTTTTTGAGTTTCGACTCTCTGGTAAAAATAATTAATGAACTCGTTACAACTAATAGAGCTCCAAAAAGAGTTAAAATTTTTGGAACTTCGCTCCAAATCGTGAAACCAAAAACTATTGCAAAAACTAAGCTCAAATATTTAATTGGGGTAACCAAAGAAGCTTCAGCTAACCTATAACTTTGTGTAAGAAGCAAATTTGCAATACTTCCACATAAACCCATTACAATAAAGATTAATAAATCTATTTTATTAGGCAAAACCCAGTCACCTTTTATAATTGTAATCAAACCCAATACCGTGCAGAGAAGCGTAAAATAAAAGGCGATAGTATAATTGGGTTCTGTTTTTGACAATGATCTGACACTTATTGCAACACACGCAAAAAAAACACAAAATACTATAGGAGCAATATAATAATAATTAACATCAATAAAAGCTGGTTGAACAATCAATAGCATTCCAATAAAACCAATTAAAACTGCAGACCATCTTTTTATTCCAACTTTTTCACTTAAGAAAAAAATTGACGCAACTGTAACGAATATGGGGCCGCCGAAAGTTAAAGATACGACATCAGCTAATGGAAGTTCTCTTAAACCATAAAATAAAGCTATAATAGCCAGTGCACCACATATAGCTCTAAAGGCATGCAGCCCAGGTCTTGAAGTTTTATAAAAGTCTAACAATCTATCTTTGGGAATTATAAAAAAAATTGGTATAAAACCTATAAAAAATCTTAAAAAAAGAACCTGGCCAACCGGATAGTAATCCAACCACTTTACACAAATATCCATGATAGAGAAGCATATTACGCTTGCTATCATGTACATTACGCCTATTTGATTTTTAGTAAGCAATTTATTATCCTCATAGCTTCATAACATATAAAATAACTTATGCAAAAATGTTACTTAGCTATGGGCTGTTTTTGGAAGCCAGAAGAAAAGTTTCGAACCCAAAAAGGTATTGTTTCTACTGAAGTTGGATACGCTGGTGGACAAAATTCTAAAATAACCTATGAGGAAGTTTGCCAAGGCAATACGGGACACGCGGAAACTGTAAAATTATCATTCGACGAGAATATTTTATCTTATGAAAATATTTTGGAACTATTTTTTAAAATGCATGATCCAACTCAGAAAGATATGCAATTTCCAGATGTTGGAACACAATATAGAAGTGAAATATTTTATGAAAACGAACAACAAAAGAAAGTAGCTTTAAAAATTAAAGAAAAATTTAATAAGGTCTATAATAACAAAATTGAAACAAATATTTCTCCTATTAAAAACTACTGCAAAGCCGAGGAATACCATCAAAAATATATTAAAAAAAAAGGAATTTTATGAGTTTAGTCTCAACTAATTGGTTGGAAAAAAACTTAAGCAAGGTAAGAATTATTGACGCTAGTTGGCATATGCCAAATTCAAGAAGAAATGCCTATGAAGAATATTTAAAAACACACATTGAAAATACAGTTTTTTTCGATCTTGATAAAAATTCTGATGAGAAATCTTCGTTACCTCATATGTTGCCTAATGCGGAAAAGTGGGGGAAAATAGTCTCAGACTTTGGAATAAAAAATTCCGATCATATTGTTATTTATGATAATTCTGACACAATAAGCTCTTGTAGATGTTGGTATAGTTTTATTTATTTTGGTCACGACTTTAAGAAAGTTTCAGTTTTAAACGGAGGTTTTAAAAAATGGCTTGAAGAAAAAAAATCTGTAACTGATAAAATGATGAGATTTGATAAAACCGAATATGCTGTAATTGAAAATAAATCTTTAGTTAAAAACAAAGAGCAGATAAAAAAAAATATTGTCTCAAATCAATTTGAACTTGTTGACGCAAGATCGGAGCAAAGATTTAAAGGTTTGGTGCCTGAACCAAGAAAAGGTTTAAAAAGTGGTAATATAGAAAATTCAAAAAATATTCCTTTTAATGAATGTTTAAATAAAAATGACCATACTTTTAAAAATAAAGAAGAGTTGTTGAAAATATTCGAAAAACAAAACATTAATAATAAAAAAAATGTGGTTTTTACTTGCGGAAGTGGAGTTACCGCTTGTGTTTTGGGTCTAGCAAATTCTATTATAAGTGGTAAAACACCTATTGTTTATGATGGATCCTGGTCAGAATGGGGTCAAATTAAAAATGAAAAAAAGTAAAAAAATTACCATAGGAATATTAATATTTTTTATAATAATCGCTGCCGTTATAGGTGGACGAACTGCAATTGGTAAACATTTTGCAAAAAAATTTTCAAAGAGGCCTCCTCCGGGCGTGATTATTCAAGTAGTTGAAGAGAAAAATTTTAGTCAGACTATAGAAAGTTATTGTACTGCTTTGAGCACTCAAACTGTCTCTTATAAAATTAAAAAAAGTGAACTAATTGAACCAATAAAATTAAATAAAAATGTTAAAAAAGGAGATGTTATAGCTAAACTGTTAAACAAAAATATAATAGCTCCTTTTTCTGGTAAAACTGGAACACGAGGAATTAGTTCGTCCACATTGGGAACAAATTCTATAATGTTGACTTTAGATGACTCTAAAAAAATACTTTGTGACTTACAGATTCCTGAAGTTTTTGCTGGAGTTTTGAAAAAGGGGCTAAAAGTAAATGCTAAATTTTTAGCATATAAAAATAAAAATTATCAAGGAGTAATTGAGTCAGTTGCTTCAAGAGTTGATGCTGCTACTCGTTCAATTTTAGCACGAGCAAAAATTGATAATCAAAATCTTGAAATTCTACCTGGTTCACTTTTAGATATTAAATTATCTTATAATGAAAAAAAGGCTTTATCGGTTGCAGATACAAGTATTATTTTTGAGGATGAGCGAAAATTTATTTATAAAATTACAAAAAATAACAAAATTGAAAAAATTGAAATTGTTACAGGTATAAGAAAAGATGGTAACTTAGAAGTTTTATCAGGTCTTAAAGAAAATGATAGGGTAGTAAAAGAGGGCCTTTCTCGTCTCAATAGCGGAATGACAATTAGACCAATAAAAAATTAGAAATGCATAATTTTTGTCTTTTAAACATAAGAAGACCAGTTTTAAGCTCTGTTTTTTCTTTATTGTTAGTAGTTTTTGGTCTGTATACTTTTTTTCAAATCAGTACTAGAGAGCTTCCCAAAGATCTACAGCCCCCTGTGGTAGAAATAAGAACTAATTATACTGGAGCAAGTCCTTCAATTATCTCTTCTGAAATATCTGAGCCGATTGAACTAGCTGTAGGTGGGGCTGAAGGAATTAAATCTATCGATACTCTTTCCGAGATTGGTAGAAGTACAATTAAAATAGAATTTTTTACAGATATTGATGTAGATAATGCTGCAAATGATATAAGAGAACGAGTTTCAAGAATAATAGATAACCTTCCTGAAGAAAGTAAAGCACCAGAAATTAGAAAAGCTTCAGCAGGATTTTCAACTAGTATGTGGCTTTCGGTTAGTAGTACTTCTTGGACTTCTTTGGATATCGGTGATTATGTAAAAAGAAACCTCGTTGACTCGTTTAGTTCTGTGCCAGGGACCGGTCGAATTATAGTAGGTGGTATAAACGAAAAGGCTGTAAGAGTTTATCTTAATCCAATAAAATTAAGTGCAAACGATCTCGAAGTAAAAGAGGTTGAAGAGGCGATAAGAAAAAACAATGTTTCAATTCCTGCTGGGACAATAGAAGCAAACAATGTAGACTTAACCCTTGATCTTGGTAAAACTTATAAAAACTTAAATGATATAAAGAAATTACCTATAAAAAAAATTAAGAGTAAAACCATCACTTTAGAAGATGTAGGGGAAATTAAATATGGTCCGGTTTCTGAAAAGACTTTATTTAAAGCTCAAAGTCGTCAATCTATAAATGAAAATACTGTGGGAATTGGTATTTACGCTAGAACAAATGAAAGTACTGTTACCCTTTCAAAAAATATTAGAAACAAAATTAAAGAAGTTAGAAAAACATTACCGGCTGGATTAACGCTATCAGTAAGCTTTGATAGGGCAGTTTATATTAAAGAGGCAATAATGATGTGCTATCAATCTATCCTATTAGCCTTAGCTTTAGTTGTAGGTATAATTTATCTTTTTCTTGGTAATGTTAGAGCTATGATAGTTCCAGCAATAACTCTACCAGTTAGTCTTATAGGGGCTGCTTTGGGTTTATGGGTTTTTGGGCTTACAATAAATATTTTTACATTGTTGGCAGTCATACTGAGTGTTGCAATAGTTACAGATGATAGCGTAGTAATGACTGAGTCCATCTACTATAGAATTGAAAAGGGCGACTCACCTTTAGTGGCTGCTGCAGCAGGTAGTAAAAATGTTATCTTTGCTATTTTATCAACGAGTATTATCATTTTAGCAACCTTTGCTCCTTTGTTGTTTATTGGAGGGATAAGTGGAACACTTTTTAGAGAAATGGCGATAACTCTCTCTATTACAATTGTTATTAGTACCTTTACAGCTTTATCTATCGCACCAATGCTTGGGTCAAAATTATTAAGCAGAAAACACGTAAAATCAAATTTAGTTTTGAGATTTGAAAGATTATTTAAATCATTCGAATCTTTTTATTCTGAGTCTTTAAATTACTGGATTCAAAGACCTAAAACTATAATTTGGTTCATGATTTTTGTATTAGTAATAGCAAGCGTTTTGTTTAAAATTACCCCCAAAACGCTTTTAGAAAAAAATCCTGATAGAGGTGTATATTTAGTATTCGGTAAAACGGACGAGTCGTCCTCTTTTGAATATACTGTCAATAAGGCAGAACAAGTTGAGACAAGGCTAATACCACTTCTTCAAAAAGAAAATGAGCCCTATCAAAGATTGATTATGAGAGTTCCCGGATTCGGAAGATCTTCTCAATCATATAATTCGTTTATCATTATAGCTTTATTGGATAATTGGAAAGATAGAAAAGAAAGTGCTCAAAAAATTGTTAGAAAAGCAATAGGTAAGATCGTAACTGTACCTGGGACTATGGCTTTTCCTCTAACACCTAATTCAGTTCGAGTAAGCAATTACCAAAAACCAGTCGTAGTTACAATTACTGGGCCTTCTTATGAAAAACTTTACAAGTGGCAAAATTTAATAATCGAAGATCTAAGGAAAAATAAAAATTTAGCTGATATAACTTCTGACTATACAAAAAATAAGCCAGAAGTTGAACTGATTATAGATGAAAAAAAAGCAAAGGATTTAGGTCTTTCGATTCAATCCATAGGAAAATCAGTTGAAACATTATTTTCTGGCAAAACTGTTACTAAGCTAAATGAGTCTGGAAAAGAATATCCTATTATTTTACAGGCAGATTTGAAAGATAGAAGAAGAACAGAGAGTTTAAGTAAAATTTTTGTTCGATCAGAAACTACTGGAAAATTAATATCTTTAGCAAATGTTGTACGTTTTGAAGAAAAAGGTTCAGCAAAATTATTGTCGCGTTATCAACGTTCTAAGTCAATAACATTAACGGCACGCTTAGTTGGTGGTTATACTTTGAACGAGGCATTAGATTTTATTGAGAAAACTATAGATGACAAAGCTCCATCAGCAGGAATTTATTATAAGGGTAAGTCATTAGATTTAAAGGAGGCATCTAGTGAATTGTTAGTGATTTTTGCTTTGGCTATGGTTAGTGCATATCTTGTAATGGCTGGTACTTTCAATGCTTGGAGACAACCTTTGGTCGTTATGTTAACTGTTCCTCTAGCAGCGATAGGAGGTTTAATATTTATTTTGCTTTTTGATAGTACTATAAACATATTTTCACAAATAGCTTTGGTTGTTCTAATTGGGATAGCAACAAAAAATAGTATTTTAATAGTAGATTGGGCAAACCAACTAAGAGTTGATGGTAAGTCAGTTCAAGCTGCTATTGTCGAGTCGTGTAAAAGAAGGTTCAGACCTATAATTATGACTAGTCTCTCTACTTTGATAGCTATGATCCCACTAATAATTGGCAATATAGGTCCTGGAGCAGGAGAAGGTATAAGATTGGCGGTTGGCTGTACTATATTTGGTGGAATGTTGATCAGTACTTTTTTGACACTGTTTACCACTCCAGTTTTTTATCTTTTGCTTTGTAAAAATTCTAAAAGAATGGATGATATTGATTTGCAGTTAAGCAAGGAATTTAAAAAATAATATACTTCTTCTTTTCAAGATTTTTTTTGCAAAGTATCAACTGTTTTCTATATTTATTCGCGGTATCTTTAACTGATTTTGCATAGATTATCGCTTTTTTATCTTTAGAATAATTTTTATAATCACCCCAACCTTTATAATAAGCAAGATATTGTCTGTATGCATCATTTTTAGGAATTTTTAAAATTTTTGTAGTTTTATTTACATACCAACCTATAAAATCTACTGAGTCTTTAAATCGGGCTCGAGTAGCTAAAGGATTATTAGTTTCTGTCTTAAATTGTCGCCAAGTTCCTTCGACAGCTTGTGAATAACCAAAAGAACTTGATGGTCTTTTAAAAGGTATAACTTTAAATAATTTTCTTCTTGGAGGTTTAGCTAACCAATTGAAATCGCTTTCCTTTTTTATAAAAGCTAATTGAATGTAAATTGGCACTCCCCATTTTTCATAAGAACCTCTTGCATGTTTATACCAAAGATACCTTTCTTCGAAGATTTCACAGCTGTTTTGAGTATTTTTTGGGATTGAAGAGCAAGAGACAATAATTAAAAAGAATAGTAATAAAAAAATTTTATTAAAATGAATCACTCTTTATTATATATAAGAATTTAATTGGAATTTCTTCTCCATTTTTCTGGTCTCATAAAACTACCTCTCCAAAGTCCTAATTTATTTTCATTTGCATACTTTTCTTCAAATACGTATTTCTTTGAATATTTTTTATATGCAACTGCATAACCATTTCTTACTAACCATTTATTAATATCTCTATCTTCTAGATAGCAAATTCCAATGTACCGACCATATCTATCCTTTGTAGATGAAACACATTTTATTTCTTTATTTTGAATTTTTTTTGATAAAGCTTTTTTTGAAACTTTTCCACAATCATATTCTTTTTGAAAATTGAATATATAAATACTGAGATAAATCTTTTTGCAACTCTGTTTTATCTCTGGAGCATCTATTCCAAATAATCTTATATTTACATTTTTAATTTTAATTGTGTCGCCATCAATCACTCTGGCTTTTCCATTAAATTCTTTTGAAAAAAGAAATGGTGTAAAACACAATGAAAATATTATATTAATTAAAATAATTTTTTTCATATTTTCTTATAATAAAAGCTAAAAAAAAAGCACCTAAAAAACCTAGAAAGTTTGCAAATAAATCGAATAGTTCAAAAGATCGATTAGGAATAAAGAGGTGGCTTAATTCTAAAAAAATTGACAAAAATAATAAAAAAAATAAATTTTTTTTAAATTTAGAATTTTTTAAATAACTAAAAAGTCCTATGCAGGACAAATAAAAAAAAGCTACAAGGTGGTTTATTGAAGTTCCTAATGGATTTTTAATAATGTTGGGCTGTTTTCCAAAATCCCCATAAAAAAAATATCCAATAAGACTTCCAGGGAACAAATATAGAATTAATAATCCTGTTAATGAAAAAAAATACAAACTTTTTAAGAATTTGATACCTTTCATAATGATAATTTAATATATTAGATATATTATTTTCAACTAACAAATATTTAATGGGAAAGTTAATAGCTATTAGGCACGGACAAAGTACTTGGAACGCTGAGAATCGTTTCACAGGCTGGGTTGACGTTGATCTATCTGAGAAAGGGGTCATAGAAGCAGAAAAATCTGGAAAATTTATAAAAGAACTGAATTTAAATTATGATCTTTGCTTTACCTCTTACTTAAAAAGAGCCATCAGAACTCTAGAAATAATTCAGAAGA
>CACJZK010000005.1 GCA_902597875.1 uncultured Pelagibacteraceae bacterium | reverse complement strand
TTTGTGCTAATGCAGTGGCAAGATTAATTACTGTTGTTGTTTTACCAACCCCACCCTTTTGATTAATTACTGATATTATAGATTTGGTCACTCTATTTGCTAATATTTACTATCAATACTTTCGAATCTTTATTAGTTAAGCTTGTCTCTAATCTATACTTATAATTCAAATCTTTGGAAAGGTTATTAAGCTCTTCCTGTGCACTCTTTCCTTTTAACACTATTAATTTATGACTTTTAGTTGCTATTTCACGTGAAATTCTTATTACTTCTGGCAATTTTTTAAATGCTCTAGCAACTATGTAGTCACTATCTAATATATGCGATTGATAATCATTCTCATATAAAAAGCATTTAATATTAAGCCTAATAATAGCATCTTTAAGAAAATAGCATTTAACTTTGGATTTTTCATAAAGTTTCACGTGAAACTTGTTATTTTTATTAAATATTGAAAGTATTAAACCCGGAAAACCCGCACCAGAACCAAGATCTGCTAAAGAATCTGATTTATTGAAATCAATAAATTTAACTAACTGAGCAGAATCTAAAATATGTCTGCTCCAAACTTCCTTTTCAGTATTTTTTGATATCAAATTGTATTTGTTATTAAATTTTAATAATAAATTGATAAATAAATCTAATTTTTCAACATCTTCAGAGGTAAAACCCAAATTCTTTAGAATAACTTTAACTTCATCAGCCTTCATCAAGCAGATTTTACGATTTTTGATTTTTTTATATATCCAAGAAGTATTATTGCTGCTGCTGGGGTTACGCCATCTATTCTAAGTGCTTGTCCTAATGTTTTGGGTCTAATTTGATTTAATTTAGACTTTATTTCATTCGATAAGCCGCTAAAGGAATCATATTTGATGCTATCGGGAATTACTATTCCTTCATCTTTCTTGAAGGCTTCAATGTCGTGGGACTGCCTGTTAAGATAACCAGAGTAATGAGCATCTATTTCAACCTGTTTATCAATATGATCGCCATATTGGGGTATTTCAGCCCATATTGTTCTTAGCTTATTTAAATCTACATTTTTTAAAGATAGGACTTCAAGACCAGACCTTTTAACTCCATCCTTAGCAATTTTGATAGAATGCTTAGCAGCTGCATTTGGTGAAATTGAATTATTCTTTAGAGCGTCAATAACTTGGATCAATTTTTTTTGTTTATCCAAGAATTTCTTTTCTCTAACCTTGTTAACTAAATTAATTTTAATTCCTAATGGTGTTAATCTCTGATCTGCATTATCTGCTCTAAGAGAAAGTCTATATTCAGCCCTGGAAGTAAACATACGGTATGGTTCCGAAACTCCTTTCGTGATTAGATCGTCGATCATAACGCCTATATAAGACTCTGATCTATCCAAAATAAATTCATTCAGCAACCTTACTTTTAAAGCTGCATTAACGCCCGCTATTAATCCTTGAGCTGCTGCTTCTTCATAACCTGTAGTTCCATTTATTTGTCCTGCTAAAAAAAGAGATTTTATTTTTTTTGTCTCTAAAGTATGTTTTAACTCTCTTGGATCCACATAATCATACTCAATTGCATAACCTGCTCTTTTCATTTTAACATCCTCTAAACCCTTGATTTTAGCTAATATCTTAAGCTGTATCTCTTCTGGAAGGGATGTAGAGATACCATTTGGGTAAATAGTATTGTCCTTTAATCCTTCAGGCTCTAAAAAGATTTGATGTTGTTTTTTTTCTTTAAACTTTACAATTTTATCTTCAATTGCAGGGCAGTACCTAGGTCCTACCCCTTTAATGTTTCCTGAATACATTGCGCTTCTTGAAATATTGTCGCTAATTATTTTATGAACTTCGTTATTAGTATATGTTACACCACATGATATTTGTTTATTAAGTAACTCTTCTGTCAATGATGAAAAGAAATAAGGTTCTTCATCAGCCTCTTGCATTTCAATACCGTCATAATTAATAGTCGAACCATCTAATCTTGGAGGTGTTCCAGTTTTTAATCTTCCAATTTTCATGTTAAATTTAGCTAATTGTTCACTTAATCCTGTAGATGGTTTTTCATCATAACGTCCTGCTGGAATTTGTGTTTCTCCAATATGGATTAGACCGTTTAAAAAAGTACCAGTAGTTAATATTATTTGCTTACATTTAACTTCTTTTCCACTTTGACAAATGAAACCCTTAATCTCATCGTATTTGAAAATAAATTTAATCACAGGATCTGCTATGACTGTTAAATTTTTGTAATTTAACAAAATTTCTTGCATATATTTTTTGTATAAAGCTCTGTCAGATTGTGTTCTAGGCCCCCTAACAGCTGGCCCTCTACTTCTATTTAATAATCTAAATTGAATACCCGATTTATCAGTCACTGTTCCCATGACTCCATCTAAAGCATCTATCTCTCTAACAAGATGACCCTTCCCAAGTCCTCCTATTGCAGGGTTACAAGACATCTCCCCTATTGTCTCTATCTTATGAGTAAAAAGAGCTGTATTTACGCCCATTCTAGCCGATGCTGCCGCTGCTTCGCATCCAGCATGCCCACCACCTATAACAGCTATTTCATAGTCTAAATCGCTCATAACTTAAATGTATCTGTATAAATTAATTTTACAAGATGTATTTTATGCTAATTATTTACCAATACAAAAATCTTGGAAGATAGCTCCTAGTATCTCTTCTACATCAACCTTACCTACGATGCTCCCTAAGTGTCTTGTAGCTAGTCTCAGATCCTCTGCAGCTATTTCTATCTCCTTAGATTGATCTTTTTCCAGAAATTTTTCTATTTCTTTAAGAGCAGCATTTAGTTTAGCTCTATGCCTTTCTCTAGTTATTAGAATATTATTATTTTTCATAAATTTTGTAGAGAGTTTATTCTTGATTAATTTAATTAAAACATCAATATTTTTATTTTTTTTCGCTGAAATTAAAATTTGATCGTTTTTTTTAAATTCATTTTTGGGAATTTTTATATTTAAATCAGATTTATTGAAAACTATAATACAATCTTTATTTATCAATTTTTTTAAATCCTTGTTAATTGACTTTTTAGTAGAGTCAATTATGATTAATGTTAAGTCGGAGTCTTTTGCCTTTTTGATAGCCCTTTTAATACCTTCCTTTTCAATTTTATTTTTAACTTTTCTGATACCGGCTGTATCTGCTAAAATAACTGGATAACCATCAATATTTAGATATGTCTCTATTACATCTCTCGTTGTGCCCTCTTGTTCAGAAACTATAGCTGCCTCTCTTTTAGAGAGTAGATTAAGTAATGAAGATTTACCTGCGTTTACTTCTCCAATAATAGATATTCTAAATCCATCCCTAATTTTTTCTCCAATTTTTTGATCTTCAAGTATCTTTTTAATATCTTTATACACTTGCTTTATTGAGCTTTGCACTTCATTCAAAACATTTTCGGGCAAATCGTCTTCGGCAAAATCTATTTTTGCCTCGATATAAGATAGTGATTTTATTAGTTTTTCTCTTAAAGAATTATAGTGATTAGAAGCATTGCCCTGAATAAGCTTTATAGCTTGTTGTCTTTGCAACTCTGTTTCTGCATGGATTAAATCTCCTATGCTTTCAGCCTCTAATAAATCCATTTTATTATTTTGGAATGCAAGTTTAGTAAATTCTCCTGGCTCGGCTAATCTACAGTTTTCCTGATCTCCCAATACCTTTAAAAAATAACTAATTACAGCATTGCTTCCATGAGTGTGAAACTCTACTAAATCTTCTCCGGTGTAGCTGTTAGGTCCAGGAGACCATAATAATAAACCCTCATCGATCATCTTATTATTTGAAGGATTATAAAACTTACAAATATTTACCTCTTTGGATTTAATATCATTTTTCTTTGTTATTAATTTTGAAATTTGAAGGCTGTCTTTTCCTGACAATCTTAAAATTGCAATCCCAGAGGGGCCTCTTCCTGTTGATACCGCGAATATATTCATTTGTTTTTTTTTAATTTTTCAATAGCATAGAATATATGAAAAATACTATTTCTTTTAATACTAAGTTTGGCTGGATTTCAGCTACAGAAATCAACCAAAAAATAACTCAAATTCAATTTATTAAGGCTAAAAATACTGGTGTATTTTCTAAAAATTTAAAAAATCTCCAAAGATATTTTTTAGCTTATTTTCAAGGGAACATAAAAACTTTGAAAGCACCAATTAAAATTATAGGTAGCACAATGCAAAAAAAAATATGGAGCGAATTAAAAAAAATTCCAAAAGGTAAAACAAAAAGTTATGGAAATATCGCCAAAAAATTAAAAATGTCACCTAGATATGTAGGTAGGGTTTGTGGAGAAAACAAACTTGTCCTGATTGTTCCTTGTCATAGGGTAATTAAGTCAGATGGATCCTTAGGAGGATTTTCTGCAGTAGAAGGGGTTAAATTAAAGGAAAGATTATTAAAATTTGAAAAAACTAGCTAGGTTTATTCATCGAAACAAAGAAATCAGCGTTATTTTTAGTGTTTTTAAGCTTAGACATTAAAAATTCTATTCCGTCCATCGTACCCATAGGACTAATAATTCTTCTTAGAACGTTTACTTTAGTTAAGTCTTCTTTTTTAAATAAAAGTTCCTCTCTTCTTGTTCCCGAACGAGTTATATCAATCGCAGGATAAATTCTTTTATCTGCAATTTTTCTATCTAAAATTAATTCGGAATTACCTGTGCCTTTAAATTCTTCAAAGATTACCTCGTCCATTCTGCTACCAGTGTCAATTAAAGCTGTAGAAATAATCGTCAAGGAACCTCCTTGTTCTATGTTTCTTGCGGCTCCAAAAAATCTTTTTGGCCTCTGAAGAGCATTAGCATCAACACCTCCAGTTAAAACCTTTCCTGAACTAGGCACTACAGCATTGTAAGCTCTTCCGAGTCTCGTTATAGAGTCTAAAAGAATAATCACATCTTTTTTATGTTCGGTTAATCTTTTTGCTTTTTCGATAACCATTTCGGCTACTGCAACGTGCCTTGAGGCTGGTTCATCGAAAGTTGAACTAATTACTTCACCTTTAACTGAACGCTGCATGTCAGTTACTTCTTCAGGACGTTCATCTATAAGCAAAACCATTAAATAGCATTCAGGATGATTTTTAGCTATTGAGTCCGCAATGTTTTGAAGAATAATTGTTTTACCTGCTTTAGGAGGAGAGATAATTAGAGATCTTTGACCTTTTCCAATTGGACTAACTAGATCAATTAATCTTGCAGTTTGATCTGGTTTTTTTTCTATTTCGTTTTTTTCAATTTCCATCTTTAACTGTTTGTTTGGGTAAAGAGGAGTTAAATTATCAAAGGCTATCTTGTTTCTTCCTTTTTCAGGATTCTCAAAATTTATTTGGTTTACTTTCAATAGTGCAAAGTATCTTTCTGCATCTTTTGGAGCCCTTATTTCTCCTTCGACTGAGTCTCCTGTTCTGAGACCAAATCTTCTAATTTGGCTTGGGCTAACGTAAATATCGTCTGGGCCTGGTAAATAGTTAGATTCTATAGCTCTCAAAAAACCAAAGCCATCTTGGAGAACCTCTAGTACTCCCGCGCCTGTTATTTGCTCATTTTTTTCTGCTAATTTTTTTAATATAGCAAATAATATTTCTTGCTTTCTCAGTGTGCTGGGGTTTTCTATTCCTAATTTCTCAGCTTCTGCAATAAGCTCTGATGGGCTTTTTTTCTTAAGTTCTTGTAGGTTCATATTTGATTGTTTGTTTACTAGGTAAGTAATTTTAATATAAGTTCTTTTATAATAATTTCAAGCCCTATAATGGCTTAAATACAACAAGAAATACTATGATAATAAGCAAAATAGTGGGCACTTCGTTGAATATTCGATAAAATCTAGGCGAGTAACTATTTTCGTTAACTTCAAATTTTCGTAAACAATTGAGCAAGAAAAAGTGATAAATGCTCAAAATAATAACAAAAATTAACTTTAATTGTAACCATAGATCAGAAAGACTCTGCAAGCCGGTTAAGTGAATTAAAAGAAAACCAAAAATCCAAGATAAAATCATAGCGGGATTCATTATGTAGAAGAAAAGTCTTCTTTCCATAATTTTAAATGTATTATCTTGTCCCGCATTATCTTTGGTCTCCGAATGGTAAACAAATATCCTAGGAAGATATAGTAAACCTGCCATCCAAGATATCACTGCGATTAAGTGTAGGGCTTTAAAAGTTAAATATGCATTCATTTATATATATTTACTTAGTAGATGTTTAAACAAATTTATGTGATCATCATTATCATTTAAACAAGGGATCAAATCAAAATTTTCTCCACCTGCATTAAAAAAGCTTTCTTTGCCTTGTATTAAAATTTCCTCCAAAGTTTCTACACAATCAGATGCAAAGCCAGGACAAATAACTAATATATTTTTTACTCCTTCCTCTGGTAATTTTTCTAAAGTTTTGTCTGTGTAAGGCTGTAACCATTCTTGAGGTCCAAACCTTGATTGAAAAGTTGTTTTAATTTTAATATTTTGATTAAATTTTTCAGTTAAAAGTCTTGAAGTTTTTTGACAATAACATTGATAGGGATCTCCTTTTTCAAAATATTTTTTTGGGATTCCGTGATAAGAAACTAATATCAAATCAGGCTTCCAGGTTATCTCTGATAATTTTTTTTGGATACTTTTGGTAAGAGCTTCAATATATAAAGGCTCTGACTCATAATGAGGAATTATTTGTAAGCTTGGTTGCCATCTCATTTTCATTAAACTTCTATAAACTTCGTCACAAACTGTTGCGGTCGTTGCAGCTGCATACTGGGGATACAAAGGTAAAACTACCATGTTCTCGCAACCTGCAGATTGTAATTTTCTAACTTTGCTGTATATGCTTGGATTGCCATATCTCATAGCGTAATCAACTATAACTTTATCTGAACCTATTTTATCGATTAATTTTTTTGTTTGCATGATTGTATAATATCTGAGAGGTGACATGTTTTCTTTTTTCATCCATATTTTTTTATATGCCTCAGCAGTCTTAGAAGGTCTGATATTTAAGATTATTAGATTTAGAATTATTTGCCAAATTATTGGGTTTACCTCTATTACTCTCCGATCTGACAAAAATTCTTTTAAGTATTTTCGTATATCAAGCCAACTTGTGGAATCTGGGGTGCCAAGGTTTACTAAAAGAACACCTGTCTTACCAAACTTTACTTTAGGGTGATCGTTGTTCATTTGTAAGATTTAACTCTATTTATTATTTTTGCAAGTGTATCTGGATTTGTTTCTGGCAAAAGACCGTGTCCAAGATTAAATATATAAGGCGTGTTTCGAAAATTGTCTAAGTATTTGTCAACTTCAAAATTAATCTTCTTTTCATCTTCAAATAAAATTTTAGGATCCATACCTCCTTGAAGACAAACATTTTTTAGATTATCTTTTGCCCATTTCGGATCTATATCGTAATCAATGTTAATACCATCAGGTCTTACAATTTCTAAAAATTTTTTATATTTTTCCCCGATGCCTTTTGGAAAACTAATGACAGGCAAATTTATCTCTTTGCAAAAATCAACTAGTTTTTTATTAGGAGTAAAACAATAATCATTTATTTCATTGTCTGGGATAATTCCAGCCCAAGAGTCAAAAATTTGTACAACATCTGCACCCGCGTTCATTTGATTTTTTATATGGAGGCAAAGAAATTTATTAAGTTTTTCAAGTATTAGGTCTTTTTCAAAATCTTTTTTTATATTTTCTAAATTAATATTTTTTTTATCTTGTCTTAATCCCATCATATAAACTATTAACGTCCATGGTGCTCCAATAAATGAAATTAAACTCTTTTCTTTACTTAATTTTTTTCTTGTATTTCTTATAGCTTGATAAACAGGGTTAAGTCTTTTTGTAAAATTACTTTCATCATTGTCTAAAAAAGCTTTCATATTAAATTCGGATAATTTTGGCCCTTTACCTTTGATAAACTCAACTTTTTGTCCCAGGCCAAATGGCACCATTAGAATATCAGAAAAAATTATTGCTGCGTCTAAATCAAATCGATCTAATGGTTGTAAAGTTATTTCAGAGCTTAAATCACTATTGAGACATAATTTAATAAAATCTGGATTTTTTGATCTTATTTCTCTAAATTCAGGGAGGTATCGTCCTGCTTGTCTCATAAACCATATAGGAATACAAGATGTATCTTTATTTATTAAACAATTAGTTATTTTACTCATTAATATAATTATATATTTATAGGTATTATATGTAATAGGTCATGTTAGTTAGATAAATAAGTAATTATACAGGGTTTTACACATTTTATTCTAATTAAAAACCACAAAAATTATAAATTTATCAAGATTTATAAATATTATTCACACTCTATTAAAATAATTATGCTTTATATTAAGATTTAATAAAATGTTAGAAGTTTGTTAATTAATGTTAATGTTTTTTTTATTAATAAAAAAAAAATGTATAAAAAAAAGTTATAATTAAAATATCAACATACTTATGACCGAAAAATACAATGTATATCTTATATCAGATTCAACCGGTGAGACCCTTGACAGGATTTTCCTCTCTCTAAAGTCTCAATTTGCAAATTTTGATTATAATAAAAAAGAATTTGTGTTTGTTAGAACAGAGCAGCAGGTAAATAAAATTCTGAAAGAAAGTGAGGAGATAAAAAACTCAATTATCCTCTATACAATAGTCGAGACAAAATTAGCAAAATATTTAAGTGACAAAGCTGGTGAAAAAAATATTCCTTGTTTTGGAATTCTAGGAAATCTAATCTTAACATTTTCTAAACTTTTAAATCAAAAAGCTTCTCACAAACCAAGTGCACAACATGTGTTAGACGCTGACTACTATAATAGAATAGAAGCTATACAATTTACCATGTCTCACGACGACGGAAAAAAAACCGAGGATATTGAAAAATCGGATATTGTTCTCTTGGGAGTGAGCAGGACCGGAAAAACTCCCACATCTATATATCTTGCTAATAGAGGATACAAAACTATGAACATACCCCTAGTTCTGAATCAAGAAATTCCAGAAAAATTAAAATTGGAAAAAATTAAAGCCTGTGTTGTTGGTTTATATGCTGACCCCACAAGACTATCTGATATAAGAAGAAACAGAGTTAACATAATGAATGAGAGAAAATTATCAAATTATACAGATTTAGAATTTATTAAAAATGAAATTGAAGACTCCAAAAAGATTTTTAAGAAACACGGCTGGCCTATCATTGATGTTACAAGAAAATCGATCGAAGAAACAGCCGCATCCATTTTAAAAATATATGACATACAAAAAAACAAATGAATATTATTCTAGCATCAAAAAGTGGGGTAAGAAGAAAAATACTTATTGCAAATAAAATTAGTTGCGAAGTTATACCTTCTAACATAGACGAAGATATGTTTAAGGAATCATTAATAAACGAAGGAGCAACACCAGAATTGATATCTAAAAATTTAGCAGAGCTCAAAGCAAACAAAGTAAGCAAACAAAACCAAGACAGACTAGTTTTGGGGGCTGATAGCGTAATAGATTTAAATAAAGAGCTAATTTCAAAACCCAAGAGCAGGCAAGAAGCTTTAGAAATACTTAAAAAATTAAATGGTCAAAAACATCAGCTAATCAGTTCTGTTTGTATATCCAAAAATGGATCTATGATATGGCATCATACAGATGCTTCCACTTTAACTATGAAGCAACTTAATTTGGACGAAATTAAATTATACTTATCAAAGATAAAAGATAAAGAATTGTATGCTTATGGGGTTTACCAAATCGAAGCTGATGGCAGATCTCTTTTTTCAAAAATAGAGGGAGATGAGAATTCTATTATGGGCTTGCCAGTAGTTAAAATAAAAGAATATTTAGATAAATTAAAATGAAAAAATTTTTAGTTATTGGTAATCCAATAGAACACTCACTTTCACCAAAACTTCATAATTATTGGATAAAAGAAAATAAAATAAATGCGATTTATGAAAAAAAACTTTTAAAAAAAGAGGATTTAAAAAATATAATTAAAGATGTAAGGGAAGAAAAGATTCAAGGCATTAATGTTACGGTACCCTTTAAGAAAGAAGTTATTTCTCTTTTAGATCAACAAACACCTAAAGCAATTTTAACCCAGTCTGTAAATACTATATTTAAAGAAGGTGATGCAGTAATAGGGGACAATACAGATATAGGAGGCTTTGAATTAAGTTTAAAGCACATTAACTATGAAACAAAAAATAAGAAAATATTTATCTTGGGCGCTGGCGGTGTTGTTCCATCAATTATTTTAGCTCTTAAAGCATCAGGGACATCAAAAATTTATTTATCGAACAGAACTAAAGAAAAAGCAGAGGAGCTTAAAAAAATTGATAAAAATATAAATATTGTAAATTGGGGAGAAACAGTTGACTCTGATCTTATCATAAACGCGACAAGTCTCGGTTTAAAACCAGATGATAATATAAATATAAATATTAAGGGATTTGGAAAGAATAAATTGTTTTATGATGTTATCTACAACCCCGCTGAAACAAAATTTCTAAAAGATGCAAAAAAAAACGGAAACAATGTAGAGAATGGAAAAATTATGTTTATTTATCAAGCAAAACTTGCCTTTGAAATTTGGCATGGAGTTAAACCAACAGTTAATGAAAAAGTTTTAAAACTACTAAACAATGATTAAAATAGGTGTCACAGGCTCACTTGCCTCAGGTAAGTCTACAGTTGTAAAACTTATTTCGAAAAGAAAATACCCCATATTCGATGCAGATAAAATTGTTTCCAATCTTTATAAAAAAAGAGTTTTTATAAAAAACATTAAAAAAAAATTCAACATAATGAATTCAAAAAATCTTAAAAAAGATATAAGAGAAATTTTAAAGAAAAAAACCAAAAAATTAAAAGAATTAGAAAAAAACATCCATCCTTTTGTTAAAAAAGAAATAAATTTTTTTATTAAAACGAAAAAAAGAAAAAAAATATTAATTTTTGATATTCCATTATTGATTGAGAGCAAACTTATAAAAAAATTCAACATTATTCTATTTGTAAGTGCTAAACGGAATTTAAGAATGAGGAGATATTTAAAAAAGGGAGGCAGCAAAAAGATATTCACAATTTTAGATAAAAGGCAAATTTCACCAATAAAAAAATTAAAAAAAAGTGATTATGTGATCTATAATAATGGTTCGTTTAAAATGTTAAATAAAAAAACTAAAATATTTATAAAAAAATATGAATGAAATTTTTTTGGATACTGAGACTACAGGTTTATCTTTTAAAGATAATCACAGGATCGTAGAAATTGCATGCATAGAAACGAAAAGCCTAATTCCTACAAAAAATGTTTTTCACAAATTGATAAACCCTGAAAGAGAAGTACCTGAAGAAGCTTTTAAAATTCATGGTTTTGACTATAAATTTTTAAAAACAAAAGAAAAATTCGAAAAAATCGCAAATGAGTTTGTTAAATTTGTCCAAAATAAAAAAATCATAATTCATAACGCTTCTTTTGATCTTGGTTTTATTAATAATGAATTGAGATTAGTAAAAAGAAATGAAATTAAAAAAGAACAAGTAATTGATAGCTTAGAAATAGCCAGAGAAAAATACCCAGGAGCATCCAACTCTTTAGATGCTTTGTGCAAAAGATTTAATATAGACCTGTCTAGGAGAATTAAACATAATGCTTTACTCGATTGTGAACTATTAAGAGAAGTTTATATTAACCTCTTAGGTGTTAAAGAACCTAAACTTGTTTTCTCAAACGACAAAGATGAAAAAAATATCAGTATTCAAAAAAATGAGTTATTTGATTATTGTAAAAAAGTGATAAAACCGAGTCCGGAAGAAATAATAAAACACAAAGATTTCCTTAGAAAAGAATTAAAAAAAAATTTTTATTGAATAATTTTTTGAGAATATAACTTTTTAAAGTCAACGGTTTTATCAATTTTAATTTCTTTGTAGCCTGATTTCTCAAACAAAAAAACGAATACCTGCCTGATTTCAGAGTAAATTTCTTCAGGTACTTTAATAAGTATAATTTCCTCTAATTGTTTTTTATTGGTTATGTCTCCTTGCAGCTCAACAATTGTAGCATGAGTAATTTTTACATCAATTTTTTCGAAATCATCTTTTGTTGGATTTAACGAAAGTTTGGTTTCAACTTCTATAACTTTTTCTTTTATTTGCTTGCTTTTAATATCTATTTTTATTTTATAATTGGATATATTTTTTGACAACAAAAAAAATACTTTAGAACTGGGTATAGCAAATTTAAGATCTTTAAAATATTTAGCCAAAATTTTATAATTCATTTTTATCTTTTTTTTCTTCTATTATCTCAGCTTCTATAACTTCATTTTCATCTTTTTTTTGTTTTTCATATTTTTTTTTAAACAAAAAACTGATTATAATTTTTCTTGTAAAAGGTAATAATAATAAAAATCCTACAGCGTCTGTGATAAATCCAGGGATTATTAAAAATACTGCTGCCATAGCAATTGAAGCACCAGATATCATTTCGTAAACCGGCGCTTTATTTTGATATAAGTTAATAACCCCAGATTTAATTGTGTTTAAACCCTCGATTTTTGCATAATAAACACCGATTATAGCCGTTAAAAAAATTAGCAAGACTGTATTTATAGCTCCTATTTGCTGACCAATCTTAATCATTACCAATATTTCCAATATTGGCACCCCAACAATAATCAGCAATAATGAGTTCATTTGTCTATTACAAAAATATATTATTAATGTATATTTATCAATGATGAGTAATAATTTTGGTTATATCGATATAATTTTACTAGCTATGATAGCTGGTTTTATAATTCTTAGACTAAGAAACATTCTGGGAAGAAAAACTGGCCATCAAGATAAAACTTTTAGTACCTTTGATAAAAAAATGCAAAAAAATTTTGAATTTATCAAAGAAAAAGTTTCACCAGAAAAAATTAAAGAAACTGGACTAGAAGGGTCTCAAAAAGAAGAATTTCTAAAAGGTGCTGAAATTGCATATGAGAGTATTATAACAGCGTTTGCTAAGGGAGATCAAAAGAAGCTAGACACGTTATTAAGCAAACAAATGTCCGTAAATTTTGAACAAGCGATTCAACAAAGAAATAAAAATAATATAAAGTCGGAATTAACATTTGTAGGAATGAAAGAGTCAAAACTTGAAAAATTTGAGAAAATAAAAAATGAATTTTATGCAACAGTAAAATTTGTATCTGAAATTATTTCAGTTAAAAAAGATAAAGAGAATAAAGTTGTTGAGGGCAATCCAGACAAAATCAAGACAGTCACAGACTATTGGAAATTTTCAAAAAACATTTTCAGCAAAAACCCAAACTGGTATTTGTGTGAAATTGTTAATAAGTGAAAAAAAAAATTAATACTTCTAAATTAGATATAAAAAATTGGGAAGAATATATTAAAAACCCAAAAGATGTATTTGATAAAGATATAAATGCCCAAAAATCTCCAAAAGAATTCACAAGATTTAAATTTGATTTACATGGTTATAAATTAACAGACGCTAATGAGAAAGTTAGAAACATTATATTATCCTGCTGGGAAAAAAAATATAATGAAATTTTGTTAATAACCGGGAAAGGAATTCATTCAAAAACTGAGAATGATGTTTATATTTCTGAAGATTTAAGCAAACTAAGATATTCAATACCAGAATATATAAATTCTAATGAAGAACTAAGTAAAAAAGTAAAAAAAATATATACTGCAAATAAGCAAGATGGTGGTGGTGGTGCAATTATAATTAAATTAAAGTTTACAAAATAAACTTAGATAGATCAGTATCTTTAACGAGATTTCCTAAATTTTTCTGAACAAAACCTTTGTCAACTATGATTTTTTCACCTGATTTATCTGAAGCGTTAAAACTTATATCATCAAGAACTTTTTCAATAATAGTATGTAATCTTCTAGCACCTATATTTTCCACTGATGAATTAACTTCTGCTGATAGTTTGGCTAGCATTTCAATACCATCGTCAGTAAATTCTAAATCAACGTTTTCAGTTTTTAACAAGGCTTTATATTGTTTAATTAAACTATTATCAGGTTCCTTTAAAATTCTTTTAAAATCATCTTCGTTCAAAGCGCTTAACTCAACTCTAATCGGCAATCTTCCCTGTAATTCTGGTAAAAGATCAGATGGTTTTGCGAGCTGAAATGCCCCTGATGCAATAAATAATATATGATCAGTTTTTATTGGCCCATGTTTTGTACTTACAGTTGTTCCTTCAATCAAAGGTAACAAATCTCTTTGCACACCTTCTCTAGAAACATCACCACCAACTCTATCTCCTCTTGCAGACACTTTATCTATTTCATCTAGAAATACAATTCCATTTTCTTCTGTATACTTCTTTGCCTCTTTAATAATTTTATCTTCTTCGATCATTTTATCTGATTCTTGAGCGACTAAAATATTATGAGATTCCTTTACGCTCATCTTTTTTTTCTTACCTTTCTTATTTCCCATAGATTTACCTAAAATTTCACCGATATTTACCATACCTACGTTTGCTCCAGGCATGCCGGGTATTTCGAAACTTTGCATGTTTGGATTTGTATTATTTACTTCTATCTCTATCTCATTGTTATCGAGATCTCCATTTCTTAATCTTTTCCTAAAACTTTCTCTCGTAGCCACACTTGCTTTGTTTCCAACTAGGGCATCTAAAACCTTTTCTTCAGCTGCAAGTTGTGCTTTAGCGTTTACTTCTTTTCTTTTCTTTTCTCTTTCCATAGCTATAGCTATTTCAATTAAATCTCTTATAATTTGTTCAACGTCTCTTCCTACATAGCCTACTTCTGTAAATCTTGTTGCTTCAACTTTTATAAAAGGAGCTTCAGCCAGTTTAGAAAGTCTTCTAGAAATTTCTGTTTTGCCCACTCCAGTTGGCCCAATCATAAGAATATTTTTAGGCAAAACTTCTTCTTTCATATCACTAGTTAATGCTTGCCTTCTCCATCTATTTCTCAAAGCTACCGCAACAGCTTTTTTAGCTTCTTTTTGACCTATTACATATCTGTCTAATTCAGAAACAATTTCTCTAGGAGAAAGAGCGCTTACTCTAGACTCTGTTTTATTTTTTTTATCCTTAATTAAATTTAAATTTGTTACTTTTTTTGCACCTGACATAATTAAAGTTTTTCAATTGTTACATTGTTGTTAGTAAATACACATATATCAGAGGCAACTTTAATAGATTTTTTTGCTATCTCCTCTGCTTTTAAGTCTGACTCCATTAATACCTTTGCTGCAGCTAAAGCATAATTTCCACCTGAACCGATACCAATAATTCCGTCTTCCGGTTCTAGAACATCACCAGTGCCTGAAATTATAAAACTATTTTCTTTATCAGCTACTGCCATTAAAGCTTCAAGTCTTCTCAAGAATTTGTCACTACGCCAATCTTTTGCAAGTTCTACGGCTGCTCTAGGAAGATTACCGGCATGTTTTTCCAGTTTAGCCTCTAATCTTTCGAATAGGGTCAAAGCGTCCGCAGTTGAACCTGCAAAACCTGCAATTACACCTCTTTTTTCAATTTTTCGAACTTTTTTAGCTTTGCTTTTTAGGACGGTATTACCAAGACTCACTTGGCCATCTCCAGCAACAACAGTTTCGTTGTTTTTTCTAAGTAGTACAATTGTAGTGCCATGCCATTTTTCAGCTGTATTCATAGTATTGTATGTGGAGATTAATTCTATTTCTTCAATAGATATTTTAGGGTTTATTGATATAAATCGCATTTAAATATATACATTTTGAAGCAGTTTATGAAAAGAAAAGCTAAAATCTCCAGAAAAACCAAAGAAACCAATATTTCTGTATCAGTCAATTTAGATGGTAAGGGGAAGTATAAAATTAAAACAGGCGTTGGTTTTTTAGATCACATGTTAGAACAACTATCTAAACACTCTTTAATAGATTTAGAAGTCAATGCTAAAGGAGATACGCATATTGATTTGCACCATACTACTGAAGATACTGGTATTGCTATAGGCGAAGCCATAAAAAAGGCTGCAGGCAACCGCAAAGGCATTACAAGATATGCTTCTACAATGATACCAATGGACGAAACGCTAAGCCGAGTTTCAATTGATATATCCAACAGACCCTATTTAATTTGGAAAGTAGATTTACCTGTAGAAAAATTAGGGGAAATGGATACTGAATTATTTAAAGAATGGTTCCAAGCATTTTCTCAATCAGCAGGAATAACTTTACATGTTGAAAATATATATGGTGACAATAGCCATCACAAAATTGAGTCTTGTTATAAAGGTTTAGCTAGATCATTAAAAGATGCTTTAGCGATAGACAAAAGAATTAAAAATTCAATACCTTCGACAAAAGGCTCTATTTAAATTTGATGAACGTCACAATTGTTGACTATCAATCTGGCAATATAAGCTCAGTCATTAACTCTTTCACAGAAGTGGCTAGAGGTAAAGTTAATCTAGAGGTAACTTCAGATGTTAAGAAAATTAAATCCAGCGATAAGATTGTTTTGCCTGGACAAGGATCATTTAAAAGCTGTGTTGACTCACTAAACAACATTAGCGGATTAGTTGATGCGCTTAAAGAATTTGCAATTACAAAAAAGAAACCTTTATTAGGAATTTGTGTTGGGTTACAAATGTTTGCTGACGTAGGTTATGAAGAGGCAGAAACAAAAGGACTGGGTTGGATTTCAGGAAAAGTTTCTAAAATAAATAATCAAAAAGGAAAATTTAAACTTCCACACATTGGTTGGAATGAAATTGAAATACAAAAGGAAAGCAAAATATTTAAGGACATAAAAAATAAATCTCACATGTATTTCGTACACAGTTATGAATTTATTCCTGAAGACAAATCAGTCATTTCAGCCACAACAGACTATTCATCAAAAATTGTTTGTTCTGTTGAAAAAGAAAACCTATTTGGAACTCAATTTCACCCAGAAAAGAGTGACAAAATTGGATTAAAAATAATTGATAACTTTGTGAAATTATAATGAAGATATTTCCTGCCATAGATATTAAGGATAAGAAATGTGTAAGATTAATAAAGGGAGATTTTGAAAATAAAACTGTATATAGGACTTCACCAGTTGATCAAGCAGCAAAATTTAAAGATCATGGTTTCAAGAATTTACACATTGTTGACTTAGACGGTGCTTTAACTGGCAAAACAGTGAATTTAGATATTATTAAGGAAATAGTAAGTAAATATGATTTAAAAATTGAGGTAGGTGGTGGTGTGAGAAACATAGAAAGCGTTAATCAATATATCGAAGCAGGAGTAGAGAAAGTGATTTTAGGTAGCGGAGCAATTAAAAATAAAGAATTTTTAAAAGAAGCATGTGAAGAGTTTAACAATAAAATTGCCTTAGGATTAGACGCAAAGGATGGAAGTCTTTCAGTATCTGGCTGGAAAGAAAATTTAAGTATCAAAACTAAAGATTACCTTAAAGAGGTGAATGATTTTGGTGTTAGCAGAATTATTTTTACAGATATAAATAGAGACGGAATGAAAAATAGTCCCAACTATGAAGAAACAGTAGAAATTACAAAAATTTCCAATTGTCCAATCGTCATTTCAGGTGGAGTTTCCTCAATAAAAGATATTAAGAGAGCGAAAGGTTTAAATAATAAAAAAATTGAAGGCATTATTGTCGGTAAAGCTATTTATGATGGCGATATTAAACTTGATGAGTTAGCAAAGGAGATTGATGCTTAAAAATAGAATTATACCTTGTCTTGATGTTAAAAATGGAAGAGTCGTTAAAGGTATTAACTTTGTTGAATTAAAAGATGCTGGTGACCCAGTAGAACAAGCTAAAATTTACAGTGATGGCGGCGCAGATGAAATTTGTTTCCTAGATATAACTGCATCAAACGAAAATAGAGATACTATAATTGATATAGTAAGAAAGTCTGCAAAAGAGTGTTTTGTTCCTTTAACAGTTGGAGGTGGTGTTAGAACTATTCAAAATATTACAGATCTATTGTTAGCCGGAGCAGATAAAGTTTCTATTAATACTGCAGCTGTTAAAAATGTTGATTTTGTGAAAGAAGCGTCTAAAAAATTTGGATCCCAATGCATTGTTGTAGCAATCGATGCCAAAAAAATTTCAGATAAAAAATGGGAAGTGTTTACACACGGTGGAAGAAATCAAACAGGAATCGATGCTGTTGAATTTGCTAAACAAATAGAAACTAATGGAGCGGGTGAAATTCTGCTAACCTCGATGGATAGAGATGGCACTAAATCTGGTTATGATATTGATCTTTTAAAAGCTATTACTGAAAGTACAAATATTCCAGTTATTGCTTCTGGAGGAGTGGGAAACCTAGATCATTTGGTTGATGGAGTAAAATTGGGTAAAGCTAGCGCTTTGTTGGCAGCATCAATATTTCACTATGGAAAATATTCTATTAAAGAAGCAAAGGAATATTTGGACTCAAAAGGAATACCTGTTAGAAGCTAATATGCTAAAAACTCTAGAAGATTTGATTTCATTAATAAGAGAGAGAAAAATCTCTAAATCAGAGGATTCTTACACTTATAAATTGTTAAAAGATAAAAATCTAAATTTAAGTAAAGTAAAAGAGGAGATTGCGGAACTCATAGAAGCTGTGGAAAAAGGTACAAACAAAGTTCACGAAGCTGCCGACGTAATGTATCATCTAATGGTTTACTTAGAAGCTAATAATGTAAAAATCGAAGATGTGATGTCTGAACTTAAAAGAAGAAAAAAATAAATGGCATATGATAAAAATAATATTTTCGCTAAAATTTTAAGAGGGGAAATACCTTGTAAAAAAGTTTATGAGAACGATTTTGTATTAGCATTTTATGATATAAATCCACAAAAAAAAATTCATGTCCTAGTTATTCCAAAAGGAGAATATGTAGATTTAGATGACTTTAATGAAAAAGCTACTGATAAAGAAATAGTAGCATTCAATAAAGCTATATTAGAGATAGTCACAAAATTAAAAATATCAAATAAAAGCAATGGTTATAGAGTTTTATCAAACATTGGATCAGACGGAGGACAAGAGGTTCCTCATCTACATTATCATATATTTGGCGGGGAAAAAATTGGTAAAATGGTGAATTAACTATTATGCAAAAAGTTCAAAGATATTTTTTAGAGATAAAAATTCAAGATAAAAAAATATTTGATTTTTATTCAAAAAATCAATCTAAAATTTCTTTCGTAAAAACTAAAGATTTAGAAATTAATAAATATTTTTACAAGGAGATAGGCGCAGACCACTTTTGGAGAGATAGGTTAATATGGACTGATAAAGAGTGGTTTAAATATATTTCTAATAAAAATTTGGCTACTTGGGTTATGAAAAATAATAATGAACTTGTTGGTTTTTATGAATATGAGTTTCACCCTGAAAAAAATGAAATAGAATTGATAAATCTTGGCATTTTAAAAAAATTTAGAGGAAAAAAATTTGGATCAATTCTTTTAAAGCATGCTATAAAAACCTCATTTGATCTCAAACCAGACAGAATGTGGGTTCATACATGTAGTTTAGACCACAAATTTGCACTTAACAATTATCAAACAAAAGGTTTTAAAATTTTCAAAAAAGAGGAAATCGATTTTGTTGCTTGATTTAAGATGGTATTTCAAAAAAACTTAAATCATAACTTTTATTTACAGAAAGTATTTTGATTAAAAAAACAATTTTATTTTGAAATTGATCTGTAATTTCCCAACCAACCAAATTAAAATTATTTTTATCAAAAAGTATGGTAATTTTCTCTGTATCACTCAAATCAGTAAGTTTTATTTGATTATTGACATATTGTAAATTACTAGTCCTTATAAGTTCTTTTAGGAAATCTTTATTTAGAATTTTTATAAAAGGTGATTTTTTTACTGAGTAAAACAAAGTTTTGTTATATCTTTTTTGTGTAATTGCTAATCTTGATTTATTTATTATAAGCTGTTTTTTTTTACTATCGTTATATTCACATCTTAGCAAGCCGGGAAAATTGAGATAACAAGTTCCTTCTTCATTTTTTTCATTAGTTTTTTGATCAAAATTAAATTCTAGTGACTTAGTATTAATTAATTTTGTTAAAATCTTTTCTTTTTCATTTGCAAACAAAAAACTTTGAAATAATAAAGATAAAAAAAAGGCGATATATAAAGTTTTCTTGTTCAATATCTTTTAAAGAACCTCTCTTTTTCCCACATGATTAGCTTTGCTAACAATGCCTTTTTCCTCCATGATATCAATTATTCTAGCAGCTCTATTGTAACCAATTTGCAATTTTCTTTGTAAAAAACTTGTAGATGCTTTTCCTTCTGATTTAATAATTTCAAGTGCTCTAGAATAAAGCTCATCCTTTTCATCATCATTTTCTGGTACAAGACTCTCATTCTTTTCTATCGTTATATCTTCAACATATTCAGGTTCTCCTTGAGCTCTTAAAACACTTGAAATTTTCTCTATTTCATTTTCGGATACATAAGGACCATGAATTCTTACTATTCTGTTAGCTGAGGACATAAACAACATATCTCCCTTACCCAAAAGTTGTTCCGCACCTTGTTCACCTAATATTGTTCTGCTGTCAATTTTAGAACTTACCTGAAAAGAAATTCTAGTTGGAAAGTTAGCTTTGATTGTTCCAGTAATAACATCTACACTCGGTCTTTGAGTAGCCATAATAATGTGAATTCCAGCAGCTCGAGCCATTTGTGATAATTTTTGAATATAATTTTCAATTTCTTTTCCAGCTACGAGCATTAAATCAGACATTTCATCAACTACAACAATGATATAGGGCATTTTTAGTTTATGTTTAGAATTGTATCCGTCTATATTTCTAACTCCAACTTTGCTCATTAATTTATATCGATTGTTCATTTCTTTTACTGTCCAGCCTAGGGCAGAAGTAGCTTTTTTTGCATCAGTAATTACCGGTGTCAATAAATGAGGAATACCTTCGTAAGATGATAATTCTAACATTTTCGGATCAATCAAAATAAATTTACAAATATCAGGATTTAATTTGTATAAAAGAGAAGTAATTATTGTATTAACACAAACTGATTTTCCAGATCCAGTTGTCCCCGCAATTAGCAGGTGGGGCATTGATGTTAAATCGGCAATTAATGGTGATCCAGATATACTTTTTCCTAAAGCAATAGGTAGTTTAATATCTTTTTTTTGAAACTTTTCGTTAGATATAATTTCTCTAAGATTTACACTTTCTCTTAATTCATTAGGGATTTCTATGCCCACAGTATTTTTTCCTGGTATTACTGAAACCCTAGCGGAAGTTGAGCTTGTGTTTCTAGCTAAATCATCAGATAAGTTCACAATTTTTGAGACTTTAATCCCTGGAGCTGGTTCAAATTCATACAAACTAACTACTGGACCATTGTTAATTTTTTTAATTTTTCCATTTATTCCAAAATCTAATAAAATTTTTTCCATAAAATCAGCAGTTGGTCTATTTTTATTTAAATCTGTTAAGTTAGTTTTGGAAATATTTTTTTTTAATAGTTCAATTGATGGCAATTTAAATTTTTCACTATTTTTTCTTTCATTAGCAATTGAAGATTTTTCAAACAAAAAGGATTGCTGAGATTTTTCTTCATTCAAAGATATTTCTTTGGTATTTTTTTCAATAAAATTTTCATCTATTTCTATTGGCTTCTTATTAATAAATAATTTTTTTAAATAATTCAAAAAACCATATATCAAATTTTTAATATTTATATCTGAAGCCAAAAGGAAGAAAATTACAGTAAAAATTATTAAAAAAATATTTGAATATTGACTCTCAATAATTGGAAAATATTTGTATAAGAAGACATAAATTATTTCTCCCAAGAATCCTGAATTGCCATTATCTATTAACCAAAAAGATTTATTGTAAGCTGTATAAACATATGTACATCCAAAGATTAAGTATAGTACGATAAAAAACATTTTTAGAATTATTTTTTCTATTTGTTTTTTAACGATTAATTTAAATCCCCAAGAAATAAACGTGGCCAACAACAAAAAAGATATTAAACCAAAACTTTGCAACAGGAAGTCAGAAATGAGACTCCCATAAATGCCAAAAAAATTTTTTATTAAAGTATTTTCATCGCCATATATAAATGAAGGATCATTAGGCGAATAAGTTATAAAAGAAATAGTAAGGACAACACTCAAAAAAATAAGTGATAAACCAACTAACTCAAAGGTTCTTTTTTTTAAAAAATCTGCTAAGTTATTTAATATATTAATACTCATTTAACGAATCATTAAGTTTACTTTGTATCATTTTTATTTAATTGATAAAATTTTTAAAATATGAAAAATCAAAAAATCTGCATTGTTGGTGACGGTTTAGCTGGATTAACAACAGCCCTAACATTAAAAGAATTAAATATAGATATAGATTTATTTTATAAAAAAAAAAATAAAAATTTAAAAAATGATAAAAGAACAACTGCGGTCTCACTAAGTAATTATCAATTTTTAAGAAAATTAATTAAAAAAAACAATCTTAATTATTTTTGGCCTTGTAAAAATGTAAGTTTATTCTATGAAACAAAAAATCAATACATAAATTTTTTGAATTATAAGGAAGAAGAAAAAAATTTAATGTATATTTTTGAAAATAAAAAATTTGCAAATAATTTAGTAAATGAATTAAAAGCATCCAAAAATATTAATTTTATAAACGGCACCATTGACAAAATCGACAGTATTAACTCATACCTAAAATACAAAAATAAAAAAAAATTTTATGACTTAATAATATTATGTGCTGGCGGGAAAAACATTTTTTACAAACAAATAAACAGAGATAGATCTATTAAAAAGGACTATAAAGAATTTGCAATTACTTGTAATGTTCAACACAAGTTAAAACTTAAAGGCGCCAGTCAATATTTTTTAAGTGAGGGACCACTAGCAATTTTACCAATTAAAAAAAATATGTTTTCTTTAGTTTGGAGTCTTTCTAATGATTACAAAAATAATGATAAGAAAGCTTTAATCCAGGATAAACTTAGATATATTTTTGGAAAACAAATAAAAATAAAAGTTTCAAAAATACAAATGTTCCCATTACATCTTGATCTGAAGACTAGATATTTTAAAAAAAATATCTTAGTTTTAGGTCAAGGAATACATTCTATCCATCCAATAGCTGGTCAAGGATTTAATTTAATTATAAGAGATATTAAAAAATTATCTTTTATAATAAAAAAAAATTTAGAATTAGGTTTAGGGATAAAAAATTCAAATATTTTAGGAGAATTTTATAAAACGAGAAATCCAGAAAATACGTTAATCGGAATAGGAAATGATTTAATTAGAAGTTTTTTTAAACCAAACAAGTTTGTAGATCCTATAAAAATTTCTTTATTAAAAAATTTCAGTAATAATAAAAATCTAAAAAAAATGAGCCAGATTGTATCTGATAAAGGTTTATTTTTTTAATTTATTGAATAGGCGTTTTAAGAGCGGAATCTTTATCATAAAGATAAAATTCAATTATTTCTGATAAAATTTTAATTTTTTCATTTAGGCTCATAGTTTCTAAAAGCTTTTGTTTTTCCTCATTAGAAAAAGGAGATATCATTGCTAGAGTATTTATTTGTTGTATTTGTCCTAAAAGTTTGAATTCTTTCCAGTTAAGTGCCAATCCGTTCTTTCCAAAAAAATATTGGATTTTTTCAAATAATTTTTCAAGTACGTCTTCGCTATAATTTTGAATTTTTTCATTTTCAGTATCTTGATAAAATTTTTTATATTCAACTTTAAACTCTCGATATAATTTAGTATTATTAATTTCACTAACAATTTCAAATCTAGTTATTCCTGTTAATTTTATCAGAGCTCTACCATCTTCTGTTTTTTGAAAATGACTAATTTCTCCTAAACATCCAATTTTATAAACTTCCTTCGAGTCTCTTCTTGATTGTACCATACCCATAAGTTTATTAGATCTCATACAATCATCGACTAATTGAAGGTATCTTTCTTCAAATATGTTTAAAGGAAGATTAGTCTTTGGAAAATAAATTACACCACTTAATGGGAATATGGGAATTTGTTGGGGTAATTTTTCTTTCATTAGTTTATTAAACAAAGAATCAAGAAAAATTCAATGACAAGATTGATTATTTTGTCGCTTTAAATTACTTGCATATAAAAATACCAATTACTATAATCTTTTTATAAGCGGGCATAGCTCAGTGGTAGAGCGTCTCGTTGCCAACGAGAAGGTCGAGGGTTCAAGTCCCTTTGCCCGCTCCAATTATTGTTAAAAAATAAATTATGGAAGAACTTCACAAAAAAAAATGTATTCCTTGCGAGGGAGGTATTCCAGCATTCGATATTAAAGAAATTCATAAATATTTAAAAAAAGTTGATGGTTGGGATGTTCTAGAAGATAAGAATAATAATTTTTACATTGAAAAAAATTTCAAATTCAAAAATTATTTCGAAAGTGAAAAATTTATTTTAAAAGTTGGCAAAATAGCAGAAACAGAAGGTCATCACCCAGATATAAATTTTGGTTGGGGTTACGCAAAAATTAAAATTTCTACTCATGCAATAAAAGGCTTGGCAGAAAGTGACTTTGTACTGGCAGCTAAAATTGATAAAATTTAATTAGTGGTTAAAATGTCTGGTCCCAGTAAAGACCATTTTTATCTTTGCTTTGTTTGCTGCCTCGATAACTTCTTTATCTCTAATCGAACCCCCAGGTTGAATAATTAATTTTACACCTGAGTTAATTAGAGTTCTAAGCCCATCAGCAAAAGGAAAAAAAGCATCAGAAGCAGCAATAGAGTTAACCAACTTTTTTGGTTGAAATTTCTTTGCTTTTTGAGTTGCAATCTTACAGCTATCTAACCTGTTCTGTTGTCCAGCTCCAATTCCTATAGTTGAATTATCTTTCACAATTACAATTGCATTAGATTTTACGTACTTACAGACTCTAAATGCAAACTCTACTTCTTTCATCTCCTTTTTTGAAGGTTTGATTTTTGTGACAAATCTCAATTTTTTTTTTCCAAAAACTATATTGTCGCTTTCTTGTAAAAGAAAAGAGTTATTAAAAACTTTAGTGTCAGTATCAGATTTATAATTTACTTTTGAGATATCAATAATTCTCATATTTTTCTTTTTTTTGAGTATTTTAAAGGCGGTTTTATCAAATCCTTTTGCTAGTATAACCTCAAAAAAAGTTTTATTAATTTCTAAAGCCACTTTTTGATTTATTTTAAAATTACATGCTACAATTCCCCCAAATGCGCTTACTGGGTCGCTAGCTTGAGCATTTATAAATGACCGCAATGCTGAGCTGTTTGAGGAAACACCACACGGATTAGCGTGTTTAATTATAACTGTAGATGATAATTTTTTTTCTGAAAACAATATATCTAGCGCAGCAAAAATATCATTATAGTTATTGTAGCTTAAATCTTTGCCACTTAATTGTACAAGATTGGTATCGTCATTTTTAAAATCGCTTATATAAATTGAGCTTTTTTGGTGAGGATTTTCACCATATCTTAATTGATGAGTTTTTTTTCCAAAAAAGGTTTTTCTTTCAGGAAATTTTATGCCAAGTTTTTGATTGTACCATTCTGCTACGATAGAGTCATAATATGCTGTTAGACCAAATGCTTTACTTGCCAATCTTTCTCTAAAGGCTAAGCTTGTTCTTCCTTTGTATTTTTTAAATTCTTTATTAAACTCTGTATAATCTTTTTTATCAGTGATTATAATTACATCACTATAATTTTTTGCTGCTGCTCGCACCATGCTTGGACCCCCAATATCTATGTTCTCTATAATTTTACTATTATTCGATGTTTTTTTTAAAGTATCTTTAAATGGATAAAAATTAACCACTACCAGATCAATAGGTTCAAATTTTTTCTTCTTCATTTGTTTTTTATGAACACTTTTTTTCCTGTTAAAAAGTATTCCGGAATGGATTTTCGGGTGTAAAGTTTTCACTCTTCCTTCCAACATTTCATCAAAACCAGTGTATTCAGAAACTTCTTTGCACTTAAAACCTAATTTTTTAATTGTTTTATATGTTCCACCAGAACTTATAATGTTTATCTTGTGTCTCTTTAAAACATCTAATAATTTTTTTAGATCTTCCTTGTCTGAAACTGATATTAGTGCATTTTTAACTTTTCTAAGCATTTAACTATTTTTCTTGATTATCCAATCTATTTTTTTTTCCTCATTATTTATCGTTCCATAAATAGTAATACAGAAGTTATTTAATATTTGATTTCTCCCTAAAAATATACTTTTTTCTATTAAGATTTTTTCATTTTCTGAAGAAAAAACTAATGATTTATTTTTTTCGATTTGCAAAACTATACTTTTCTCTCCAATAGTTTTTATTGCTGAAATTCCAGGGTAAAGGTGAAATCTTATTGCATAATTTATTGTTGGAGTTTTTTCCCTTTTTTTAATCAATATGTCTGAACCTAGCAAATCTTCATTATTCTTTTCAATTTTAATAATTCTTTTATGTATATAACCAAGATTTTCGTAAGCATTATGTGAAGCAGTTACTTCTACGGAATTATCCTCTTCAAAAAAATTAACATCTGAAGTTTTAAAATTATTTTTGATTAAAGCACCATAAGTACTATTTATTAATTTATTTCTCTCAAACTTTGTTACAGAAGTATCGTTTATACAAAGAGTGGATTGAGCAGAAGTTAGTCTGCTTAGTAGTTCTGCTTTTTTTGATATTTGTGAACCAAATCCACAATTGGTTATAACTTTATTTTCGTTTACATAATATTCAAAAGATAGTGGACCAGATTGATAATTGTTTGAAAAACTTTTTTTTGGTGGCTCACCTACATCAAAAAATATGTTTTGCTTTTTATTTTTTAAAATATAAAGATTTCCTATCAAATTTTTATTTTTTTTAAATTTATAATCCAAACTTCTCACATATTCTAAATATTTATCAATTTTGTTCTCTGTATTTCCATTAAATAAAGGAGTCTCATTTCTTGGTGTTTTAATAGAATTAAGACAATTTAAATTTTTTTCAATGATATCGTCTAAGTATTCTGGAATATAATTTTGAGCATCTTTGCTACATTCCTTAATCAATATCAAGTATTTGGAAATTTTAATTAAGTCGTTGGGATTTCTGCTGTTAGGAAAACCTTGAATATCAAAAAAATTTTCTACTAATCTTTCTAACTCTTTAATACCCAAGTCAAAATTATTGCTGTATTCTTTAAAGACTAAGCCTGAGAGTAAAATTGCTGTAATATTTTCTATTTTTTTTGAATAATTATTTTGGAATTCAATGTTTTTTTTTAAGTGGTTGATTTGTATAATAACAGATTGAAGGAAATGATTTTTAAAATTATTGTCTGTATTGTTAAGAATAATTTCTGCATTTAATATCCAAGAAATAACTCTTTTACTCAAAACATCACTATCCCATATAATTTTTTTATATTTTTCATTTTTATATATCCATTTCGAAATAATCTTTTGAATGATGATTCCATCATTTTTTCTATCAATTAAACTTAGCCAAAAAAAATTATTTAAATTTTTTTCATTTTTTATAGATGTGGGTTTGTTCCATAAGATCTCTAAATTTACATTTTCAATTTTAAATGAAAAATTTTGATGATTGGTGAGTGAAGATAATAAAAATGGGTTAGGATAAAAGTAAAATTGTTTAGGTATTTCTGATTTTAAAGATTTATAATAATAGTTTGTTCTGAAATAAAATCTTTTAATTGTTTTGGTTAAAGTTATTTTTATAGCTAAAAAGTAAAAAAAAATACCTTTTAAATTAAACATTTATTAATTTGTACGAAGCAATTCTATATTTTTTTTAAGATTTCCGTTGTTTTCTTTAAAAATTGTTGATCCTGATACAATCACATTTGCACCAGCATCTTTTACTATTCTGGAGTTTTGAAAATTTATTCCTCCATCAATTTCAATATCAATATTTAATTTTTTTTTATTTATAATGCTTTTAATATCTTTTATTTTTGGCAAGATTTCAGGCATAAATTTTTGACCTGCAAAACCAGGCTCAACACTCATAATTAATATTAAGTCAATTTTACTCAAATACTTTTCAATTAAACTTACCTGTGTTTTAGGTTTTAAAGAGATACCAACTTTTTTATTATATTTTTTTATTAATTCAATTGTTTTATCTGTGTTGTCAGTAGCTTCTGGATGAAATGTTATTATATCCGCCCCCGACTCTGCAAAATCTTTTACATATTTATCTACTGGAGAGATCATAAGATGCACATCAAATATTTTTTTTGTAACTGGACGAAGCCTTTTAATTACCTCCGGGCCTATTGTTATGTTAGGCACAAAATGTCCATCCATTACATCGATGTGAATATAATCTGCCCCAGCATTTTCTAATGATAAAATTTCATCTCCTAACTTACTAAAGTTAGCAGATAAGATTGAGGGTGATATTTTTATTATTGGGTCCATTGGTTATAAATAGAATATAATTCTTTAGATATATCACTTTCTAAAGGAAAAGATAACATTCCCATTACTGAATAGCCTAATAGGTATGGCATCAAATAAAATCTAAATAAATAAAAAAACCAGGCAACATAAAGAGGAACCATTGGTCTTAGTAGAAAACTTGGAGTAATTGGGTCAAATAATCTTAAGAGTGGATTTGTAAATTTAACAAAAACTCTCATAAAAAAGAAATCAGAGTCCTCCCTTTGAAAAATATTCATAGCCGATCTTCCTATTAGGGTCCACATTACTATACCTAAGAGATAATCAAGAGTAAGTATCCAGATCGACATATAGAGACAATAACATTTATTAGGTAAAAAAAAAGGGGCGAATAAATCGCCCCTTTAATTTTTAAATTTAGTTATTTAGTGCTGTTTACCAAGAATAGCTCTTCCACTAGGTACTCTAGTTTCCTCAACCATTCTTTGTGTTGCAGCATCAGGTGCTTTCGTCATTAAGCTTACAATTACCATAACCACTAAGCATACTGGAGCTCCGATCATACCAAATCTTAAGTGATCGATACCCGTCATATCCGATAGCCATGTATTGCCCATAAACTTAGGATATACATATACTAGGTACATTGTTCCGGCAGCTAATCCTGAAAGCATTCCAGCTATAGCTCCTTCTCTTGTAGCTCTCTTCCACCATACTCCAAGTACAAGTGGGAAGAATAGACCTGACATAGCAAAGTCAAACGCCCAAGCAACTGCTCCTAAGATACTAGTGATACGCATAGATGCAATATATGCACCCGCGGCACCAATAACGACTAATAGTACTCGTGCAACTATTAATCTCTTTCTAACATCTGCTTTAGGGTCAACCATTTTAAAGTAAACGTCATGAGATAAAGCATTTGCAATTGCAAGTACTAATCCATCAGCAGTTGACATCGCAGCTGCCATACCACCAGCAGCAACTAGTCCAGAAATTACATAAGGTAATCCTGCTACTTCAGGAGTAGCTAACACAACCACACCTGTTCTCATGAACCATTCATTTAATTGAAGTATGCCATCACCATTAAAGTCAGCGATGAAAACTTGTTTCTGAGCTGACCATGCTTGAACCCAATCAATAGCCATAACCGCACTAATAGGTTTTCCTATAATACCAGTAGGTAAATTAGGATCCATTAATGAAATTTTAGATAATGTTGCAAGCATTGGCGCTGATGAGTAAAGCAAGAAGATAAAGAATAGCGACCATGCTACTGATTTTCTAGCTTGTTTTACTGATGGAGTTGTAAAGTATCTCATAAGGATATGAGGTAACGATGCAGTTCCTATCATCATACACATTGCTAACGAGATATATTTCCATACAGCCATTCCACCTTCAGGTACACCTGTGTGTGATACTGCTATAGATTTTAAGCCACCTGGTACTCCAGCTGCTTTTATATCTGCCGCACTATTTTTAACTAGTCCAAATTGTTGTTCAAGTGCTCCAATTCTAGCTACTTCATCGCCTAGCATTAAGTGAGGGAATACTCCTCCACCTATTCTATTACTAATCCAGAAAACTGGAATTAAGTAAGCTATGATTAGTACTATATATTGAGCAACTTGCGTCCAAGTAACAGCTCTCATTCCGCCTAACATTGAACATAACAAGATACTAACTAGTCCTACCCAAACACCTAACTCAAATGGAATTTGCAATGCTCTTGCAGCAATTGTTCCAGTAGCGTTAATTTGTGCAGTCACATAAGTAAATGATGCTAACACTAGAACTAATACAGCACAGAATCTAACTCCGTTTCCGCCGTATCTTGTTCCAATGAAATCAGGTACTGTGTAACATCCAAATTTCCTTAGGTATGGTGCTAATAAAGTTGACACAAGCACATAACCGCCTGTCCAACCAACTAAGAAAGCCATGTAACCATAGCCACCAAAGTAAACACCACCTGCTAATGCTACGAACGATGCACCAGACATCCAGTCTGCTGCTGTCGCCATTCCATTAAATACTGTTGGTACTTGTCTACCAGCTACATAATACGCATCAACTTGCACGGTTCTTGATAACCATCCAATTACTGCATAAATGCAAACTGTGAAAGCAACGAACATAATTCCGATTGCTTCTTTTGAGACTCCGCCTTGTTCTAGAATAGCCATCAATATGATGAAGACTAAAAAGCCCCCGGTATATAAACCGTATATTCTAGGTAGGTTTTGTATAAATCCACCTTTAAACATTAGTCATCCTCCCCTCCAAAGCCGCACTCTTCGTCAATCTTTTCTTGTCTGTTAGCAAACCAGAATATTAATAATACGAACGCAAGAAGTGATCCTTGTGCTGTCATATAATATGCTAGTGGGTAACCAAGAAAACTTGCCGAGTTGATTTCAGCTCCGAACATGAAAATAACCGTTGAAAAGAAGAACCAAATCGCCAATGTAATTATCATATGGTTTTTGGTCTTTTCCCAATGTTTTTCTTTATTCGACATATTTCCCCCTTAAGGTTGTTTATTCGATATTTATGCGTAAGATCATACCCATCTAGTTGCCAATTAAAAGTTAAAAAAACCAATGTTGAGTGCTATAAAGACTGAAAAATAAAGGAAAAATAAAGGATAGTTTTATTAATACAACGTGAGATTGAATCTAAATAAGATAATTTCAACCTTAAGACACTTAAAGGAATACATTTTTCCAGTAAAAAAACTTACTGATAAATTTAAAACAATAAGCACCATTCAACAATTAGAAACGTTCATTGAAGAAAAATCTGCTCATGTAGTTCAAACCACTTTGTATGGATACATAAAAACTAGAATGGGTTTTAAACACACTATTATGTTTGAGGATGAAAAATTTTTAGAATCAATGGATATTGCAAAATGGAATATTTATGTCGTAGCGGTTGCAGATTGTACTTTTTATTCTTTCTCATACTTAATGAGTAAGAGGGGACTAAAAAAAAATGACTCAAGAGATGTTTTTTTAAGCGTTTTAGCAAGGCAGAAATCAAATGGCTTGAGTTCAAAGATATATAATGATGGAAAGACGAGTTTTGAAAATCGATTTGGAAAAATAAATTGGCAAACTTATTTTCAAGACGATCCTTTTATAAACAGTGGAAACGCACTTTATAAGTGGTCTCCAATAGCAGATAATTTAAAAGAACTGGATAAAGAAATAGTTCTTAATTCTATAAAATATAAATGGAATAGTGTTAAAGCGGAATTTGAAAAAATTACAGCAAACTCACACTTTGATATTTAAAATTTATTTATTCTGTCTGTTTTCAATTAAAGATTCTACAACACTCGGATCAGCAAGAGTTGTGGTATCTCCAAGTTGTTCGTGCTCATTAGCAGCAATTTTTCTAAGAATTCTTCGCATAATTTTACCTGATCTAGTTTTAGGCAAAGCCGGAGCAAATTGAATTATATCTGGAGTAGCAATAGGACCGATTTGTTTTCTTACCCAAAGTTTTAAATCTCTTTCTAAATCTCCACTCGGTTGTTCACCTGCATTTAAGGTTACATAGCAGTATAAACCGTTACCTTTAATATCATGAGGATAGCCTACCACTGCAGCTTCAGCTACTCTTTGATGAGCAACAAAAGCACTCTCAATTTCTGCAGTTCCAAGATTATGTCCTGAAACAATAATGACATCGTCTACTCTTCCAGTTATCCAGTAGTATCCATCTTTATCTCTTCTACAACCGTCTCCTGTAAAATATTTTCCATCAAATTGAGAAAAATATGTATCTACGAATCTCTTGTGATCTCCATAAACAGTTCTCATTTGTCCTGGCCAAGATGCAGTCATACATAGTCTTCCTTTACAAGCACCTTTTAAGATTTTTCCAGTCTCATCGACTATTGCTGGTTTAACCCCATAAAATGGTTTTGTGGCTGAACCAGGTTTTAAGTTAATCGCACCTGGTTGTGGCGATATAAGAATACCACCTGTTTCTGTCTGCCACCAAGTATCAACTATTGGACATCTAGAATCCCCAACAGTTTGGTAATACCACATCCAGGCCTCTGGATTGATTGGTTCACCTACTGTTCCTAATAATTTAAGAGATTTTCTGCTAGTTTTTTTAACAGGATCATCTCCCTCTTTCATTAATGCTCTAATCGCAGTGGGAGCAGTATAAAAAATATTTACTTTGTATTTATCCACTATTTGCCACCATCTAGAAAAATCAGGATAAGTCGGAATACCCTCAAACATTACTGTTGTAGCGGCATTAGATAAAGGTCCATAAATAATATAACTGTGCCCCGTGACCCAACCTATATCTGCACTACAAAAATAAATATCTTTTGGTTTGTAGTCAAAAATATATTGATGTGTCATGGAAGCATATACCATATATCCCCCAGTTGTATGCAAAACACCTTTTGGTTTACCAGTAGATCCAGAAGTATATAAAATGAACAAAGGATCTTCAGCATTCATTTCTTCTGGCTCACATTTTGCTGAGACTTTAGAAATAAGTTCCTCGTATGAAACATCTCTTTCATGATCCCAATTTACTTGATTACCTGTTCTTTTAACTACAACACATTTCTTTACATTAGGACATTGCTGAAGAGCTTCATCAGCAATTTTTTTTAAAGGAATTATTTTTCCACCTCTTACTCCTTCGTCTGCGGTAATCAAATAATCAGAGTCGCAGTCATTAATCCTAGTTGCTATAGAGTCTGGAGAAAACCCTCCAAAAATTATTGAATGAATAGCTCCAATACGTGCACAAGCTAACATCGTGTAGGCTAGCTCAGGAATCATAGTCAGATAAATTGTAACTCGATCTCCTTTTTGAACACCTATGCTTTTCAAAGCATTTGCAGCTTTACAGACATTTTTATGGAGTTCTTTATATGATATTTTTTTTGACTCAGATGGATTGTCTCCAACCCATATAATCGCAGTTTTCTTTCCATTTTTTTTTAAATGTCTATCGATACAATTTGAAGAAGCATTTAAAGTTCCATCGTAGTACCATTTTATTTTTACTTCTTCTTTACTGTATTTAACATCTTTGATTTTTGAATAAGGTTTTATCCAGGAAATTCTTTTTCCTTCTTTCTTCCAAAATTTATCATTTTCTTTGATTGATAAATTATATTTTTTTTTATATTTTGAGCTATTAACTAGTGCTTGTTTTGCCCATCTATCTGTAACTGGAAAAACCGTATTTCCGTCATCATCTTTCAAAGATAAATTTTTTTTAGAAAATTTTCTAGGTTTTTTTGCTTTCTTAATTTTTCTTTTAAATTTTCTTGATTTTTTCGACTTACTAAATTTTTTAAGTCTTTTTTTCTTTTTTCTACTTCTTCTACCCACTTTTCCCTCTTTTTTTTTTAATTATTCTTAGATTTTACCCATCTTACAAATTACTTTCCAGCTTTTAAAATCTATTGGCATTACTGATAATCTGCTTTGTTTTATTAGAGGCAAATGACTAATTTTCTCATTTTTTTTAATTTTTTCAAGGGTAACAGACTTTTTTAATTTCTTTTTAAACCTAACCTGAATCGCGACAAACCTTTTACTCTTATCAGTTTTGTCCCTAAAAGCACTTTTGATAACTTCCACCACCCCAACAATTTCTTTTCCAATATTTGAATGATAAAAAAAACAAAGATCTCCTTTCTTCATTTTTTTTAAGTTATTTGCAGCTTGATAATTTCGTACACCATCCCATGTTGCACCCTTAATCCCAGATTTTTTTTGTTGATCTATAGACCATACATCTGGTTCGGATTTAAGAAGCCAATATGATTTAATCATTAGAGCTTTAAACCTGGGCCCTTCATAAAAGGAGCACTTTCATCAAGAGGCCATCTTGATCTTGCTTGGACATTTAAGTCATTAACTGATTTTTTTTTAAACCTTTGAATTCCTGCCCAAGCTATCATAGCAGCATTATCGCCACAATATTTTTGATCTGGAAAAATTGGTGTAAAGTTCATTTTTTTTGAAAGTTCTATTAAATTTTTTCTAATCGACTGATTTGCCGCAACTCCACCAGCAATAACAAATTTGACACCCTTGTCTAAACTAGTATTTTTTTTAAATTGTTCCATAGCTACAAGCGTTTTTTTTTCTAATATTTTAATAATTGTTTCTTGAAAAGAAGCAGCTAAATTATACCTTAATTTATTATTTCCATTAATTTTTTTTGTCTCTCTAAGTACAGCAGTTTTTAATCCTGCAAAAGACAGATTGCATCCAGCTTTATTAATAATTGGTTGAGGAAGTTTATAAAAATTTTTATCTCCTTTTTTAGCAAACCTTTCGACATTGGGTCCCCCAGGATAACCAAGATCTAACATTTTTGAAGTTTTATCAAATGCTTCACCTATAGCATCGTCAATTGTAGTTCCTAATTGTTTGTATTCGTCAACATTTTTAACAATTAGATATTGAGAATGACCTCCTGATATTAATAGTAACAAATAAGGAAAATTCATTTTATTTTCTAAACCCGGACTTAATGCATGTCCCTCAAGATGATTCACAGCAATAAAGGGTTTGTTTAAAAAAGAAGCAATAGTTTTTCCAATATTTAACCCAACCGTTAGACAAACTATTAAGCCTGGACCAGCAGTTGCGGCAACACCATCTATTTCGTTTATTGAAACCCCGCTTTCCTTAAGAGCTTTATTAATTATAAAGTCTATATTTTCGACGTGGGATCTAGCAGCTATTTCTGGAACAACTCCACCATACTTTTCATGTTCTTTAATTTGACTTGAAACTATACTTGATAATACTTTGGCTGTTCCCTCATCATTTTCTTGGACTACAGATGCCGCTGTTTCGTCGCAACTAGTCTCGATTCCTAGAAATTTAAGTTTTTTTTTCATTTAATTATGAGTTTATATATTAGAATAGTATAAAATAAATTTCTCAAATATATAAACAAATAATGAAAAAAATTGTAATTGGATCAAGAGAAAGCAAGTTATCTTTGGTTTATGCAAATAAAGTAAAAAACCTACTTCTAAAAAAACAAACAGATTTATCTAAAGAAGACGTGGTAATTAAAACAATCAAAACTTCTGGAGATATTTTTAAAGATAAAAAACTTTCAGAAATTGGAGGAAAAAAGCTTTTTTGTAAAGAGATTGAAGAAAGTCTTTTAAAAAAAAATATAGATATAGCTGTACACGCTCTAAAAGATATGGAGTCGGTGATTACCAAAGGTCTTGTAATTGGCTCGTATATTCAAAGAAATGATCCCCGTGAAGCGCTACTAAGTACAAAATACAACTCTTTTAAAGATTTAAAAAATAAAATTGTCGGATCCAGTTCTAGAAGAAGAGAGCTCCAAATAAAATCAATTAACAAAGATGTTATAGTCAAAAATATAAGGGGAAATATAGACACAAGAGTCAAAAAAATGGGAGAAGGTCTTTACGATGGAATTATTCTCGCTTTGGCTGGTGTTAAAAATTTAAAATTAGAAAAAAAAGTAAAAGAAATTATATCCACCGAAGATATGTTACCTGCTGTCGGCCAAGGTGTAATAGCGGTACAGTGTAGAGAAGAGGATGAAAAAATAAAAAATATTTTAAAAAATATTAATAGTAAAGAAACTGAGCAATGTGCAATATCCGAAAGAAGCATGCTAAGAACCATAGGAGGAGATTGCGACACAGCCGCAGGAGGATTAGCTGTTTTAACTGGAAACGAGATATTTTTGAAAGCTCAACTATTTTCTGATAACGGAGAAGAATCTTTTTTTTATGAATTAAAAGGCAAAAAAGAAGATGCAAATAAAATTGGGGAGATCGTCGGAGCTGAACTTTTGAAACGAGCAGGATTAAAATTTAAAAAAAAATTATGAATATTTTAATGACAAGACCATTAATAGACTCAGAAGATTTGATGGAGAAGTTATTTTCAAAAGGCCATAAGATTTTGCATTTACCTACATTAAAAATATTATCATTAAATATGAATCCAATTAATCCTGATAAATATAATGCATTTGTGTTTACAAGTTCTAATGCAGTAAGAAACCTAAAATTATTAAATGAGAACAAAAAAATTATTTGCTTTTGTGTGGGCTCCATTACTGAAAAAATAGCTAGACAATTTGGATTTCAAAACACTGTTTCGGCAGGCGGAAATGTAAACGCATTAAAAAACTTAATAGAAAATTCTAAAAGCATAAGTGAAAAATCCAAAATTGCGTATTTTTGTGGTGACAATATTTCTTATAATTTAGATAGTGAATTAAAAAAAGAAGGTTTTGATATAATAAAAATAATTAATTATTCTGCAGAAAAAATAATAAGTCTAAGTGAAGAAAACAAAAAGATAATTGAGAAAAATGTACCAGATTTAATTTTTGTCTATTCTTTGAGAAGTGCTCAAAGTTTCATTGAAATAATTAAAAACCACTCATTATATCCGTTAATGACAGGGTCAACAGTTATGTGTATAAGTAAAAAAGTAGCAGATTTTTTTAAGCTCGTTGGGTGGAAAAAAATAGAGGTATTTAATCCTGGCGAAGAATTATTAAAATTATAAGAAATAAAATATAATGAATGTATTAGAAAATTTTAAAAACTTATTTTTAGAAATTTGGCAAACTGGTATTGCCGGAGTTAATTTCACTGAAATTGGACTAGCAATAGCTATCTTCTTATTTTTTTTATTGCTACGAGGTTTAATCTCAAAATTTATTCTTCAAAGATTAAAAAACTATGTTGCTAAAACTTCTAATAAATTTGATGATGCTTTAGTTGAAGCTTCAGAGGGACCAGTAAAATTTTTCCCGATAGTTCTCGGGATATTTATGGCTACATCATACATGGATTTTGATGGCAAAATGTCAATCTTCGTAGATAATGTAAATCGATCTTTAATAACAATTTTAATTTTTTGGTTAATACATCAAATTGTAGAACCGATAACATTTTTAATTAAAAGGGTAGAGGAGTTGTTATCAAAAGATTTGCTTAACTGGGTAATTAAAGCAAATAAGATTCTGATAATCTTTTTCGGCTTCGCAGCTACTTTAGATATATGGGGAATAAAGATTGCACCTATAATAGCCGGATTGGGTTTATTTGGTGTTGCAGTCGCTTTAGGTGCTCAGGACTTATTTAAAAATTTAATTTCTGGTGTTCTGGTTTTGGTAGAAAAAAGATTTAAGATTGGAGACTGGATATATGTAGAGGGTATTATCGAGGGAATAGTTGAAAGAATAGGTTTTAGATCAACAGTTATAAGAAAATTTGATAAATCAATCGCAACTATACCTAATTCTTCATTTGCAGAAAACGCAGTAGTAAATATTACTGAGACAACGAACTGGAGAATAAGTTGGATAATAAATTTACAATATAACTCTACAATTGAACAACTTAAAAATGTAAGAGATCAAATAGAGAAATTTATAACATCAAACAAAGATTTTAAGATTGGAGAAGATACCGAGCATGCAGTTCGAATAGACAAGTTTTCTGACAGTTCTATAGACTTATATATAAGATGTTTTACTGTAACTGATGAATGGGGAGAATGGTTAAAAGTAAAAGAAAGATTGGCTGTAAAAATCAAAGAAATTGTAGAAAGCAATGGAGCTTCATTTGCTTTTCCTAGCACCTCAATATATGTGGAGAAAAAATAATGAATGCTTTTATATTATTAATGGATCGCGTTATCTATCTATATGTATGGGTATTAATTATAAATGCAGTACTAAGTTGGTTGGTTGCTTTTAATGTTCTTAATACGCAAAATCGTTTTGTTTTTTCGGTTTTAGAAGTAACTTATAAATTAACTGATCCACCATTAAATTATATAAGAAGATTTTTACCTAACTTAGGCTCAGTTGATATTTCACCAATTGTATTAATTTTATTAATTTATTTTGTAAGAGATTTAATCTCAGATATTTTTATTTATTTACAATGATTATTGACGGAAAAAAAGAATCACAATTAATTAGGCAAGAAATCAAGAAAGAGATAGATTCTATTAAGCTTAAGAAAGATAAAGTACCTGGCCTTTCGGTGATTTTAATAGGGAATTATCCTCCCAGTGAGATTTATGTAAGAAATAAACAAAAAAGCTCTATTGAAGTGGGCATAAATTCAGAAATTATAAAGTATCAAAATGATGTAACAGAAAAAGAGGTTTTAAAAAAAATTCAGGAATTGAACAACAACGAGAATGTATCTGGAATATTAGTCCAACTACCTTTGCCTAAACATATAAGCAAAGAAAAGATTATTAATGCAATTAATCCTTTAAAGGATGTGGATGGATTTAATCCAATAAATGTTGGTAATCTTGCTTCAGGGTACAAAGCGATAATTCCTTGTACCCCTTTAGGATGTCTTTTGTTAATAAAAAAAATAGAAAGAAATCTTACTGGCAAACATGCTGTAATAGTCGGAAGATCTAATTTAAACGGAAAACCCATGGCTCAACTTTTACTTAAAGAAAATTGTACTGTAACTATAGTACATAGCAAAACCAAAAATTTGAAAGCTGAGTGTCAAAAAGCAGATATTTTAGTTGCAGCTGTTGGCGTAGCAAAACTAATCCAAGCAGATTGGATAAAAAAGGAGTCAATAGTCATTGATGTTGGTATTAATAAAGTTGGTGAAAAAATAGTTGGAGATGTAAATTTTGAAGAAGTTAAAGACAAGGCCAAAGCTATTACTCCTGTCCCAGGCGGTGTAGGACCAATGACAATTGCATGTTTACTTAAAAATACTTTAGAATGTTTTAAAGGTCGTTAGACTTACTATTGTCTATTTTCAAATATCTACTGTTTCTAAATCTGATGATTACAGTGGCCAATGCAACAATTAATATAGCTGAGGATATGTAAATTAAATTTGATGGATCATCATTTTTATCTTGGAGTATTATATATCTAGCTAAAGCCGTTATAGCTATAACCAAAGGGTAGGAAATTCTCACTGATCTTGTTTCCCAGTAAGATCTAACAAGGCCTATTACCTCGATATAAATAAACATAAGCAAAAGATCAGCTAAATTAACCAATCTGTTATCATACATTTCTTTTACCTCTAAAAAAAAAGCCAGAATAGTTGCTCCCAATACAAACAAGACTGCTACTAATTGAATATTACGAATCGTTGAATTCATACTAATGCTAATATCAGGATTTTAAGCTTTTTTTAACTGTTTTGAGTGAAATTTAATGAATTTCTCTACTTTTGTTTTATTAAAGGTTTTATTTTCTTCAAAAGAGACTTTTTTCATTGAATAAGCTTTATTTTTAGTCTTTCTAGAAAGTATTGTTATGTTTCCTTTGTAAATTTTTAATTTAACTTCTCCTGAGACATATTTTCTTTTTTTATCAATTACTTTTTGTAAATTAATTCTTTTCCTGGAAAACCAGTATCCATTATAAACAAGCTCAGCATAAAGAGGCATTACTCTCTCTTTATCGTGCATTGTTTTTTTATCAAGAGTTACCGACTCTATGGCTCTATGAGCGGTATACAAAATTGTTCCTCCTGGTGTTTCATAAACACCTCTAGATTTTATTCCTATAAATCTATTTTCAACCAAATCAACTCTTCCTACTCCGTTTTTCCCAGCAATAGAATTTAGTTTATCTAAGAGTTTTGCTGGTTTGAGTCTTTTGTTATTAATTGAGACAGGATCGCCATTTCTAAATCCAATTTTTACTATTGTTTTTTTGTTTGGGGCTTTTTCAGGTGAAACAGTTCTTTGGAATATATATTCTGGAGCAGAGTTTTTTGGATTTTCTAAATTTTTTCCCTCAGTTGAAGTATGAAAAATGTTATCATCAACAGAAAATGGTGGTGCTCCTTTTTTATCTTTTGGAATAGGTATTTTATTTTTTTTTGCATATTTTATTAAGTCGGTTCTAGATTGAAGCTTCCACTCTCTCCAAGGGGCAATAACTTTAATTTTTTTTCCGAAAAATGCATATGCTAACTCGAATCTTACTTGATCATTTCCTTTACCTGTTGCACCATGAGCAACTGCGAAAGCTCTAAATTTTTTTGCAATTTCTATTTGTCTTTTGCCTATAAGCGGTCTTGCTATTGAAGTACCTAACAAATAGCTTCCTTCGTAAACAGCATGAGCTCTTATCATTGGAAAAATATAATCTTTTACAAATATATTATTTAAATCTTCAATAATTATCTTTTTGACGCCAAGACTTTTTGCATTCTTAATAATTTTTTTTTTATTAATTATCTGACCAATATTAGCGGTATAAGCTATTATTTCAGCTTTATAGTTTTCTTGAAGCCATCTTAAAATGATTGAGGTATCTAACCCACCTGAATAAGCTAAAACAATTTTTTTCATTTAACTGCAAGTTTTTTTGGCAGTATTATAAGCCTTTGTAAATCCCATCATAGAATAATGATCTACTGTCTGCGCTCCCTTAATAGTATTGGCAGTAACTATAAGATTTGTTGCTCTCTTCATTAACTTAATAAAATTTTTTTCCTCATTTTCATCTAAAAGCCATGCAAATTTATCTTGTGAAAAAAAAGAAAAACTTTTTTTTCCTGACTTTGCAGTAACCGTAGAAGATTTATATGGATGACCACTTGTTATACTGACTTCGTCAGAAATGTTTTCTTTGGGTCTAAATGTAACAAAAAGTCTAGAGTCTTCTCTGTTAATATTTTTAGGTGCTCTTTTTGTTGGTAAGGTTTGAGCAAAACAAATTTTACCTTCGCTAGTTTCAGCGCTAAAACTTTGCCAGTTTTTGTATTTGCCCGTCGATTTAGGCGTATCTGCTATTGCCGTAGATAAAGACAATATAAAAATAAAGCTTAGAAAATAAAATTTAAATTTCATAATTTTAATTTTTATACTAAAAAAAAAGTATTTCAATGGTTGCTAAGCGTTTTATGGAGCCGGATTAGGATTATTATTATGTATTAAATTAATTTTTTCTATTATTTCTTCAGTTAGTTCAATTTTGATACTATCAATATTCTCTTTTAATTGATCCATTGTAGTTGCCCCTATAATATTGCTTGTAACGAAGGGTCTAGAATTTACAAACGCTTGGGCCAATTGAACCATAGTCATATTATTTTCTTTAGAAAGTTTATAGTATTCATCATATGCTTTCATTGCTAAAGGATTAAGCATTCTTTCCCAACCTTTAAACATAGTCATTCTTGCATTTTTTGGCATTTTGCCATTTCTATATTTTCCTGATAATGCTCCAGATGCCAAAGGATAATAAACCAACAAACCACATTTTTCTCTAATCGAAATTTCTGACATACCTATTTCATATGTTCTATTAACCAAACTATAAGGATTTTGAACTGACATCATTCTAGGTAGATTTTTATTTTTTGATATTTCTAAATATTTTGAAAGACCATAAGGGGTTTCATTTGACACACCGATATATCTAATTTTCCCACTTTTTATAAATTTTTCTAACGCTTGCAAAATATTCTCAAAATCATTCCATTCTCCTTCATTTTTATTTAATTTAAATTCTCTCCTACCAAAGCAATTTGTGGATCTTTCGGGCCAATGTAATTGATATAGATCTATGTAATCTGTTTTTAATCTTTTCAGACTGTCATCTATAGCTTTACCAATTTTCTTTTCAGAAAAACTATTTCCGCCTCCTCTTATCCAATCTAGACCCGGTCCTGCAACTTTTGAAGCTAAAATTATCTTTTCTCTGTTTTTTCTTTTTTCAAACCAGTTACCAATCATTATTTCTGTTTTTCCATAGGATTCTTTAGTAGGGGGAACAGAGTAAAGTTCAGCTGTATCAAAAAAATTTATTCCTTGTCCAATAGAATAATCCATTTGTTCAAAAGCCTCTTTTTCAGTATTTTGGGTTCCCCATGTCATAGTTCCGAGACAAATAAGGCTTACATTAAGATCGCTGTTTCCTAATTTTTTAAATTTCATAAAATTGTAACGATTTTTTAAAGGAAAAATTGCCTATTGAAAAGTTAATAAAATTTCTTATATTAAGCTTATGGTTTTAAATAAACAGAGTTCAGCTACAAGGTCTTCAGCATCAGAAGCAATTATAGATCAAGGCTTAAGAGCTTATATGCTTAAGGTTTATAATTATATGGCTTCCGGCGTTCTATTAACTGGGGTAGTAGCATTGTTTCTATTTAAACTTTCAGTAGTCACTGGAGCTAGTGGTGAAATAATAGGTTTAACAAATATAGGAAACGCAATATACAATTCTGCTTTAATGTGGGTAATAATGCTCGCACCTTTAGGAATTGTTTTTTATATGAGCTTTGGAATAGCAAAGATGAGCGTTTCAAAAGCCCAAACTGTTTTTTGGATCTTCGCAGCGCTTATGGGAGCTTCTCTGTCATCTATATTTTTGATCTACACTGGAGCAAGCATTACTAGAGTTTTCTTTATTACTGCTGGAACATTTGGTGCTATGAGCATCTATGGCTATACCACAAAAAGAGATCTGACTAAACTCGGTTCATTTCTGATTATGGGTTTAATTGGTATAATAATTGCATCAATAGTAAATTTATTTCTTAAATCTTCTATGATGTATTTTGTAATTTCAATTATAGGAGTTCTCGTTTTCGTGGGACTCACTGCTTATGATACTCAAAAAATAAAGAACATGTACCTGGTGAGTGATAGTGGAGAGTTAAGTGGAAAAAAAGCTATCATGGGAGCTTTAACTCTTTATCTTGACTTTATTAATCTATTCATAATGTTGCTAAGACTTTTCGGTCAAAGAAGGTAACTATTTTATTATCTTTAAATTATTCCAATTTGTCATATCTATTAGTCTATTAAGATTCTCTGATTTCTTTATAATTTGACCATTGGTGTCTTTAATTAAAAATTTTTCATCAAATTTCTTTGGTTTTAATTTTTTTAATATCCTGAATATAGGTTTATCCGACGCTCTTTGGTAAACATCGAATGATATTTCTTTTGGCCCAGAAGAAAGAGAATAGTCTCTCCAGTGTCCATTTGAAACCATTTTTGCGTACAAATTCAAAATATCTTTTAATTCCTTTTTAACAAAAAAGGATTGTTTCAAATTTTTTTTATCGTTATTTATTACTAACTTTAGATTTTTCATATTTTATGTTTATTTATTAAAGGCAATTGCGAAGCGGTAAAAATAAAAGTTAAAGGCAGTATTCCCCAAACTTTAAAATTTACCCATACTGCTTCAGTTTGTGTTCTCCAAACTAATTCGTTAGCTAAAGCAAGAAAAATAAAAAAATATGCCCATCTATTATTTAATTTACTCCAACCTATATCATCAAGCTGAAAAGCATTCTTGAAGAAAATTCTTAAAAAATTAATTTTAAAGAATGTTTTTCCAAACAATAATGTGGCTGCGAAAATGATATTAATAATTGTTGGTTTTAAATAAATAAATATAGGATTATTAAAATACAAAGTTAAACCGCCAAAAAATGAGACCAATACAGCACCTATTAAAGGAAGATAAGGAATTTTTTTCTCAACAAAATAAGCAACGATTACAGCTAATAGAGTTGCTATAATTAATGGAGGAATTGCAACTTTTAGATTGTTATCACTCGTGTAATACACAACAAAAAAAATCAATAAAGGACCAAAGTCTGTGATAAATTTTAAAAGCGACTTATTCACACATAATTCTTAACACAAATTTTTTTTTAAATAAATTTATATATTGATTTTTTTAAAAAAATTATTATCTTTAAATTAATGTCTATAAACAATGCAAAGTTTTCAATAGGTGAAACTGTAAAACATAGGCATTTCAATTTCAGAGGAGTAATATATGACGTTGACTTCGAATTTAATAACTCTGAAGAGTGGTATCAATCAATTCCTAAAGAAGTTCGTCCCAGAAAAGATCAGCCATTTTATCATCTTTTAGCTGAGAGTAATGACGTTACTTACGAGGCCTATGTCTCTGAACAAAATTTATTAATTGATAATTCGAAGGAGCCTGTCAAACATCCTTTAATTAACGAAATATTTTCTGGAAAAAAAGGCGCAAGTTATTTTAAGCCCTCAAATTAAGAAAAAACTGAATTTGCCACAAATTTAACAACATTAGATCGAATCTCTGACAAATAAACAAGTTATATTTTTAATGTTAGAGCCTAGTTGGGAATTACTCATACTTCTTTAACTCCCTCTCAATTCTCAATTAGGCCAAAAATTCACCTTCACATAAAATTAATATTACTATAATCATTATATTATGATTAAGTTTTTGCTTCCTAGTTACATTTATATAATTTTAGAAAAATTGATAAAATTTATTAATTCTATTTTTTTTCTAATCTTAACCGTTGGCTTAGTATTTGCATTAGTTTTATCTCCTCCAGACTATTTACAGGGGGACTCAGTAAGAATAATGTATGTACATGTTCCTTCAGCTTGGATTGGATTGGCATGCTTTTCTTGTATAGCTTTTTTGTCAATTTTAAATTTTATCTTTAAAATTAAAAATTTTTATTTAATTAATAAAAGTATTGCTCCAATAGGTTTACTTTTTACTTCACTTGCAATTATTACTGGGTCGTTATGGGGGCAACCTACTTGGGGAACCTGGTGGGCATGGGATGTTAGACTAACTTCTATGATTATATTAATGTTGTTTTATATTTTGTATATTTTAAGTTTTAAGCTAATAAAAAATGAGGATACCGTTTTAAAGCTATCTTGTTTTTTAGCTATAGCAGGAGCGATAAATTTAATTATCATAAAATATTCAGTCGATTGGTGGCCAACGCTTCATCAACCAGCAAGTATAAAAATTGATGGATCTAGTAGTATAGATTCCTCAATGATGGTGCCATTAATCTTGATGTTGCTAGTATTATTACTTTATAGTGCGCTAATTTTTCTGATGAAATATAAAACAGAAATCATTAAGATGAGAAAAAAAAATATTAAACGTTTATGATAACAAACCTTATATCTATGAATGGTTACGGACTATTTGTTTGGCTTTCATTTGGTATTGTATTTCTTTCATGCACTATTCTTTATTTTAAAACACGAAAAACATTAAAAAAGCATGAGAAAGAATTTTTAGCTGAGTTTAAAGACTTAACTATAGAAGAAAAAAAATCTGTTCTGGAAAAATCTAAAATTACAAATCAAATTTTAGCAACGAGTTCTAGAATAGAATAAAGCATTTCTTAATGCTAACTAGAAAAGTAAAAGGCAGAATTTCATTTATAGTTCTATTAGTAATTCTTCTATCCATTTCCATATTTTTTATAATAAATTCTCTAAAAGAAAATATGCTTTATTTTTTTACACCTACAGAAGTAAAGCAGAAAGAGGATATAGAATTTGGTAAATCTATAAGAATTGGCGGAATGGTGAAAAAAAATTCTATAACGACTAATTCAAATGAAATAAAATTTGTTATTACAGATTTTAAAAATGAAATAATAGTGACATATTCTGGTTCCGTACCAAATTTATTCTTAGAGGAAAAAGGGGTTGTTGCTGAAGGTAGTCTTAGAGATAAAAAATTTTTTGTCGCGAGAAGAATTTTGGCAAAACATGATGAAAACTATATGCCTCCAGAAATAAAAAAAGTTCTTGATAATAATGCTAAGTAATATTGGTATAATATTTTTAATTTTAACTTTAGCTTTGAGTATTTCTTTAATTTATTATTCTTTCATCAATTTAAATAAAGATAAAAAAATAGTTGATAAAAATATTTATTATTTATCTTTATACCAGACTACGTTCTGTATTTTAAGTTTTTTTGTTTTATTATTAGGATTTATCTTTTCTGATTTTTCTTTAATAAATGTTTTTGAAAATTCTCATACAAATAAACCTTTTTTTTATAAAATTACAGGGACTTGGGGAAGTCATGAGGGGAGTTTATTACTTTGGATAAATATTTTAGTTATTTTTTCCTATTTGTTTTTAATTTATAACAAAAATAAAGATATTTCATTTAGGTTTTATACTATTATATTTCAAAATTTTTTGATTATAGGTTTTTTAATTTTTTTGCTAATAAATTCAAATCCTTTTAGTATTATTATTCCGGAACCGAAAGAAGGCCTTGGGCTGAACCCAATTTTACAAGATCCAGCTTTAGCAATACACCCTCCTTTGCTATATGTAGGATTTGTAGGTTCATCAATTTATTTTTCAGCTGCAATGGCTTCTCTGGTCTCTGGCTTTAAAGGAAAACCTTTTGCAACTTCTATCAAACCTTGGATTTTAATTTCTTGGTCCTTTCAAACTCTTGGAATAATAGTGGGTTCAATTTGGGCTTACTACGAGCTAGGCTGGGGTGGATTTTGGTTTTGGGATCCAGTAGAAAATGCTTCTCTTATGCCTTGGTTTGTTATGACAGCTTTGATGCATTCAGTTATTGTTTTAGAAAAAAGAAACTCAATTTATTCATGGGTTATTATTCTATGTTTATTAACTTTTACATTGAGTGTAACAGGAACTTTTTTAGTAAGATCTGGAGTTTTGAATTCTGTCCACACTTTTGCAAACGACCCATCCAGAGGAATATATATTTTAATGTTTTTATCTATAATGATTTTTTCAGCGCTAATTATTTTTTTCAAAAATTACAAGAAAGAAAATTATAATTTTCATTCACAGAGCAAGGAAACATATATTTTGGTTAACAATTGGTTTATGTTTTTTTTTCTAACCTCCGTTTTAATAGGAACTTTATATCCGTTATTTTTAGAAGTTTTGACTGATACTAAAATTTCTGTAGGACCACCATTTTATAATACTTTAATTATCCCTTTAACCGTTATATTTTTATTACTGATGGCAATTGGCCCAAATACGAGTTGGATTAAGGGTAGTTATAAAAATTTGTTATTTGCAACTGTCGCTCTTGTACTTTCCATAATACTTAATTTTATGATTTATAATTTTTTTGGAAAATATAGCTTTTTATCAAATTTAATAATTATCTCATCAATATTTCTCATCATTCATTCAATTTATGACTGCATTAAAATGTTTCAAAAAAGTATAAAATACGATCCTTCAAGAATAATTTCTCATTTTGGTTTTGGATTATTAGTATTCTTTATAGGCATAAACCACAACTATTCAATAGAAAAAGATTTTAACTTAAGAGTTGGAGAAATAAAAAACTTTCAAAACTATTCTATAAATTTTATTTCTTTAGAAAAAGAGGATAGAAAAAATTATACAGCTATTGTAGGAAACTTTAGTATATTTGATAAAAAAAATAGCTTAAGTGAAAATTTAAAACCAGAAATAAGAATTTATGACAATCCCGAGACTTTAACATATGAAGCGGCGATCAGAACAAAAATTTATTCTGATAAATATATAACCATGAGCAATATTTCTAGATCAGATTTTTATAACATAAAGTTTCAAGAAAAACCTTTTATGATTTGGATATGGATCTCTGCAGTTTTGATTTCTGTGGGGGGAGTTATTAGGATTTTTAAAAGAGAGGTTTTAACATGAAAATTAATTTTACAAGAGTCTTACTTTTATTAATTGCCATATTTGTTCTTTCAATTTTTCTTTTTAGCCTCAACAAGGTTAATATTTATGATACTAAAAACTTAATTGGACAAAATATTAATAATTTTGAAATAAAATCTTTTAAAAATGAAAAAATAATTAGTGAGAAAAATTTAAAAGAAAACAAATATACTCTTATAAATTTTTGGGCGTCGTGGTGTGCACCCTGTCGAGCAGAGCACAAATACTTAATTAAACTTAAAAATAATACTCAAAATTTAAAAATTTTGGGTGTAAATTTTAAAGATAAAAATAAAGATGCAAAAAAATTTATAGCAGAGTTTGGAGACCCATATCACATTTCAGGAAAGGATCCTGACGGGAGATCTTCTATAAATTTTGGCATTTACGGTATTCCGGAAAGCATTTTAGTGGACCAAAATTTAATTATTGTTAGAAAGTTTATTGGCCCTTTAAACTTTGAAGATTATAACGAAATATTAAATTTAACAAAATAAAAATGAAGAAAATATTAATAATTTTTTTTTTAAACTTTGTTGTAAATAATTTTAACTTTTCTTATGCTGAAGAAACTAAACTTCAATTAGAAATTTATAAAAATCTTCGTTGTTTGATATGTCAAGGTCAATCTATAGCAGACTCCAATTCTGATTTTGCCCAAACCGTTAAATTGGTTGTTAAAGATAAGATAGAGGAGGGTAAAACTAAGGAAGAAATTTATGATTTCTTAATAAGTAAATATGGAGAATGGATAGTGTATAAGCCTAAACTTAATAAACATAATATTTTACTTTGGTCATTTCCTTATTTTATCTTGATTTTTGGCGGGATTATTATTTTTATTTTGATTAAAAAAAGAAAGAATCAAAGGCTTAATTGAATGTGTACTTTTTCTGATTTAGGTAGTATTTTTAATGAAATGATTAAAAAAATTTTACACGTATTTATATTTTTATTATTTGCTTACTCAAATTCTTACGCAGATGAGGATAATACAGATATAACCTTATACACCGGACAATTTGACATTACAGATGATGTAGGAGACGATAAAACAACTTTATTTGGGATAGAGCATAGGAATACTGATTTATTTAGAAATACTTTTTTGGGAAAATTTTCACCAGTATCAGGTGCATTTCATACTGCGAAAGGCTCAACTTATGTATATACCGGAGTTGAGGCAAAATATAGTTTAGGTCCATTAAAAATTATTCCTAGTTTTGCTCCAGGTTATTATGAGAAAGGCGATGGAAAAGATTTGGGTGATGTTCTTGAATTTAAAAGTGAGTTAAAAATTGGTTTTGATATTTCAGAAAGCTCAAAAATTGGTTATACCTATAGCCATATATCAAATAACGACTGGGGTTCCACTAATCCTGGTGCAGACAACCAATCTATAACTTTTTCTAAAAAATTTTAAATCTAAATTAAATGTCTATAGATAAATGCTATAACTTTGATGATTTTAGAAAATTAGCTAAAAAAAAATTACCATCTCCAATATTTCATTATATAGATGGTGGATCAGATGATGAAACAACTCTTAGAAGAAATACTGAATCCTTTAACGACTGCGATTTAATCCCAAATGTTTTAGCCGGAGTTGGCAATATAGATTTATCAACTACTGTATTTGGAAAAAAAATCAATTTTCCATTATTTTTGGGAGCTACTTCTATGAACCGCCTTTATCATCATGAGGGAGAACGAGCTACTGCAAAAGCTGCTGAAAAAATGGGTACAATGTTTGGCACATCCACAATGGCTACTACAAGTATTGAAGAAATTGGAAATTTAACCAAAGGTCCAAAATTATTTCAACTTTATATACATAAAGACAGGGGTTTAACTGATAATCTAATTGAAAGATGTGAACAAGCTAATTTTGATGCAATGTGTTTAACAGTTGATACAGTTGTAGCTGGTAATAGAGAAAGAGATCATAAATCGGGTTTCAGTACTCCTCCTAGACTGACATTAAAAAGTTTACTAAGTTTTGCACTTCATCCCGAGTGGAGTTTAAATTATCTATTTCGTGAAAAGTTTAAACTGGCAAATATTGTGCACATGACAGATAAAGGAAGCAGTATTGATAGATCAGTGATGGGTTATATTAACGAACAATTTGATCCGTCAATGAACTGGAAGGATGCAGAGTATTGCGTGAAGAAGTGGAAAAAACCATTCGCACTTAAAGGAGTTATGTCTGTGGAAGACGCAAAGAGGGCTATCGATATTGGTTGCAGCGCTATAATGATTTCTAATCATGGAGGAAGACAACTAGATGGTTCAAGAGCACCTTTTGATCAATTAGCTGATATCGTAGATGCAGTAGGAGATAAGATAGAGGTGATTTTAGATGGCGGAGTTAAAAGAGGAACCCATGTTTTAAAAGCCTTAGCATTAGGAGCTAAAGCCTGTAGTTTTGGAAAAGGTTATTTATTTGCTTTAGCAGCCGGAGGACAGAAAGGAATTGAGGCTATATTGCAAAAAATGCATGACGAAATTAAACGAGATATGATATTAATGGGTTGTAAAAACGTTAAAGAACTGAATAAATCAAAAATTATTTATAGAAAATGAAATTAGCAAAAAGTTTAGATAGACTTGGAACTGAATCAGCCTTCACTGTATTAGCAGAGGCAAAAAAGCTTGAGTCTCAAGGAAAGGAAATGATTCATTTAGCATTAGGCCAACCAGATTTTAAAACACCTAAACATATTGTTGAAGCGGCAAAAAAAGCTTTAGACGATGGTCATCATGGATACGTATTGTCTAACGGAATTTTAGAATGCAGACAGGCTGTTACAAGAAAAATAAAAAAACTTTACAATCAAGATATTGATCCGGAGAGAATTATAATAATGCCCGGTGGAAAACCGACTATGCATTATGCAATACAATGTTTAGGTGAACCTGGAGCAGAAATAATTCATCCAACCCCAGCTTTTCCGATTTACGAATCTATGATTAATTTTACAGGTTCCACATCAGTCCCTTACGATTTAACAGAGGATAAAAATTTAAAATTCAACCCTGAAAAAATTTTGTCATTAATTACAGACAAAACAAGATTATTAATTTTAATTAACCCGAACAATCCAACAGGTAGTTTTGTTGAAAAATCAGAAATTGATTTTTTAGCAGAAGGACTCAAAAAACATCCTCAAGTTACAATTTTGAGTGACGAGATTTATAGCAGGCAGATTTTTGATGGCAAAGAAATGCCTTCATTTTTTTATTACCCTGAATTAAGAGAAAGACTGATTGTTTTAGAGGGTTGGAGTAAAGCTTATTCCATGACTGGATGGAGATTAGGATGGAGTTTCTGGCCGAAAAATTTAATTGAGCATGTAAATAAACTTTTAATAAACAGTGTATCTTGTGTAAATGCTTCAGCTCAGTATGCTGGAATTGCTGCACTAGACGGCCCCGATGACTCAATCAAACATATGATGGAAAAATTTACTTTGCGAAGAAAGCTAATTCATGAAGGCTTAAATAATCTTCCAGGTGTGGAATGTAGTTTACCAGGTGGAGCATTTTATGCATTTCCTAAAGTAAGTGGGACTGGGATGAATGGGGTTGAATTTACAAAAAAGTGTATGCATGAGGCTGGAGTTGCAATAGTACCCGGAACAGCTTTCGGACATACTGCCACAGATTACGTAAGGTTCAGTTTTGCTGCTTCTAGAGACAATATTTCAAAAGCATTAGAAAAAATAAGCAAAATTCTTAAATAAATCTAGACAATATTCAAATATTTGGGACATATAATTTTTTGACCAGAGTATTTTTAAACTATAGAATAAAAATATGACAACCTTAAAAATGCCTAAAGTTGACAATAATACACTTAAGGACAAAAATAAAATTGTAAAAGACTTAGGTGAGTTTACCGATAAAAAAAATATTCTTTTTGAGATAGAAGAGTTAAAACCATATGAGACTGATGGTCTAACAGCTTACAAGCAAACACCTTTGGTGGTAGTTTTACCAGAGAACAAAAAAGAAGTTAGTCAGATATTATCATATTGTAACAAAAATAATTTGAAAATAGTTCCTAGAGGAGCAGGAACAGGCCTTTCGGGGGGTTCTTTACCTTTAGCTGATTGTGTTTTACTTAGTTTAGGAAAATTTAATAAAATATTAGAAGTAGATTATAAAAATAGATGTGTTGTAGCGCAACCATGTGTGACTAACCTATCAATTACTGAAGCAGTACAAGAGAATAATTTTTATTATGCTCCGGACCCATCAAGTCAACTTGCATGTTCTATAGGTGGAAATGTTGCAGAAAATTCTGGAGGAGTTCATTCTTTGAAATATGGCGCAACAACTAACAATTTATTAGGTATAGAGGTTGTTTTGATGGATGGAACAATAGTTAAGTTTGGTGGAAAGACATTTGATTCAGAAGGATATGATTTTTTAGGTTTGATGACAGGATCTGAAGGTTTATTAGGAGTTATAACTGAGGTAACAGTTAAAATTTTGAAATCTCCAGAGAATGTTAAAGCTGCATTGGTTGGTTTTCCTACAATTGAAGATGCAGGAAATTGTGTGTCCCAAATAATTGCAGACGGAATAATTCCTGCTGGAATGGAAATCATGGACAAAGCTCTAACTAAAGCTACCAATGATTTTTCAAAAGCCGGATATCCTGTAGACGCAGAGGCAATGATGATTGTTGAACTTGATGGAACTGAGCTAGAGGTAAATGAATTAATAAAAAAAGTAGAATTAATTGCAAAAAAAAATAACTGTTCAAGCATTAAAATAAGCAAGACAAAAGAGGAAAGATTAAAGTTTTGGGCTGGTAGAAAAGCAGCTTTTCCAGCTTGTGGAGTATTGGCGCCAGATTATATGTGTATGGATGGTTCAATTCCTAGGTCAAAATTAGCAGAAGTTTTAAAAGAAATTACAAAGTTATCAAAAAAATATAATCTTCCAGTAGCTAATGCGTTTCATGCAGGAGATGGAAATCTTCACCCTTTAATTATGTTTGATGCCAATGACGAAGAATCTTTAAGAAAAACTGAAGAGTTTGGGGCAGAAATTTTAAAATATTGCGTAAAAGTAGGCGGAGCTCTAACCGGAGAACATGGTGTTGGTATTGAAAAGAGAGAATTAATGTGTGAAGCATTTAACAACAATGATATTCAACAGCAACTTAATATTAAAATAGCTTTAGACCCTAGTTCTTTGCTCAATCCAGGTAAGGTTTATCCAATATTAAGAAAATGTGCTGAGGAGGGAAGAGTTCATGTCCACGGAGGAAAGACAAAATTTCCAGATATTCCAAGGTTTTAATAATTCTGTTTTAAAACCTAATAAAGAGGAGGAAATATCTCAAATTATAAAAGAGTGTTATAAAAAAAACATTCCTTTAGAAATTTTAGGGCTAGGAAGTAAAAAAAATATTGGTAGAAATTTTCAGTTCGAAAAAACCCTAGACCTCTCTGAATATTCGGGAATTATAGATTATAAGCCTGAGGAACTATATATTAAAGTTAAATCTGGAACACCTATAAAAGAAATTAGAAATGAACTTGATAAAAATAAACAACATCTAGCTTTTGAACCAACTAATTTTGGTTATGTTTTTAAGGATGTAAGTGACGAAGGATCTATAGGGGGAGTGATGTCTTGTAATTTTGCAGGACCAAGAAGAATTAAAGTAGGAAGTGTGAGAGACCATATTCTTGGATTTAAAGGAATTAACGGCAAAGGAGAAATAATTAAATCTGGCGGAACAGTTGTTAAGAATGTTACTGGTTATGATTTAAGTAAAGTTTTATCTGGCGCTTTTGGAACATTAACTGTTTTAAGTGAAATTGCTGTTAAAGTCTTACCCAAACCAGACTCCAACAAGACTTTGATCTTAAAAAATCCTCATTTAAAAAAAGGACTTGAATATCTAAATTTATCTCTATCCTCTTCTAGTGATCCAACCGGCGCAGTTTTTTACCCTGAAAATTTTAGAAATAATTTCTCTTTTAATAACCTAACTTTTTCTGGGCCGATCACCGCCATAAGAGTAGAGGGTTCAAAATCATCCATAGATCATAGAATTGATAACTTAATTAAGGAGCTTGAAGTTACCAAAGATGAAACTGCAGTTTTATTAAAGGATCAGTCTGATATCTTTTGGGAAGACACAAGAAATTTAAAGGTATTTTCAGGTTTAAAAGAAAATTTAATAAGAGTAGTAGTCCCTGCGAGTGAAATGTTTGATTTATTAACTAAGCTCAAGGGTTTTGATACAAAATATTTTGTTGATTGGGGCGGGTCTTTAGTATGGCTTCAATTAGATAACTTAAATGCCAATATATTTAATGACATTAAAATAATTGTAAAAAGTTTTTCAGGTTATCTGACTATAATTAAAATAGAAGAGGGGCTTAAAGCATCTGCTGATATCTTTACTATTGATCCGATTAAACATAAAATTTCTGAAAAAATTAAAAAAAGTTTTGATCCTAAAAGAATTTTAAACCCTGGAAAAATGTACGTAGGAATATAATGCAAACTAATTTTACTAATGATCAGTTAAAAGATAAAGAAAATAAATCTAGCGAAACAATAATCAGAAAATGCGTTCATTGTGGAATGTGCAATGCAACTTGCCCGACTTACAATATTTTAGGTGATGAATTAGATGGTCCAAGGGGAAGAATTTATTTGATAAAAGATATGTTAGAAAATAATAAACCTGCTAACAAAAAAGTAGCAAAACATATTGATAGATGTCTTTCATGCTATGCATGTATGACCACTTGCCCCTCAGGTGTGAATTATATGCACCTAATAGATCACGGAAGAAATCATGTGGAAAAAACTTATAAAAGGCCTTTCCTTAGTAGATTAATAAGGAATGGACTTTCTTATACTTTGCCAAATCCAAATATTTTTAAGATCTTATTTTTGATAAGTTTAATTTTTCAACCGATTAAATTTATTTTACCAAAATTTATTAGAAATTCTTTAGATTTAATGCCTTATAAATTACCAAGCAAAACTTTAAAAACACAGAAAATTTATTCTGCGGAAACGAAAAAAATAGCAAGAGTTGCATTATTAACAGGATGTGTTCAGAGAGTAATTTCTCCAGAAATAAATGAATCTACAATTCGTTTACTTAATCGACATGGGGTTGAAGTTGTTGTACTTCCAGAAATTAATTGTTGTGGTTCTCTAAACCACCATTTAGGTAAAAGTAAATTAGCCCACGAATCTTTTAAAAAAAATATAAATCTTTGGTATGAAGAATATTTAAATAATGGTCTGGATGCAATTATTAGCAACACTTCTGGCTGTGGCACTACTTTAAAAGACTATGGCTTTATTTTTAGAAACGATGCAGATTTAAAAAAGAAAGCAAAAAAAATTTCAGAACTTACGAAAGATGTAACGGAATATTTAGAAGAAAGTTTGAACTTAAAATTCAAAAAAGATGATAAAGAATATAAAATTGCCTATCATTCTCCATGTTCTATGCAACATGGTCAAAAGGTTCACTCACAACCCATAAATTTAATTAAACAGTCTGGCAATAAAGTTTTTGATATTCCCGAGGGGCATATTTGTTGTGGATCAGCAGGAACCTATAATATTTTACAACAAGAAATTGCTAAAAATTTATTAAAAGACAAAGTAAAAAATATAGAAAAAATTGCTCCAGACTTTATTTCCACAGGAAACATTGGTTGCATGACTCAGATTTCAAGTGGAACAAATATACCAATAGTTCATACAGTAGAAATTATTGATTGGCTCACAGGTGGTCCTAAGCCATATAAATTAAAAAATCTCTAAATAAATGAAAAAAATCTTAATTACCAGAAGATTACTCAAAGCTTGCGAAGAAAAAGCTTCGAAAAATTTTGAAACACATCTTAATGATAATGATGAATTATATTCTCAATCAAAAGTAATTGAAATGAGCAAAGGATGTGATGGAATTTTAACATCTTTAACAGATAAAATGGATGCCGAAACAATTAATAAATTACCTGATAGTATAAAAATATTATCTAACTTTGCAGTGGGATTTGGAAATATTGACATTGAAGCTGCTAAGAAACGTGGAATAGTGGTTACTAATACTCCAGATGTTTTAACTGACGCAACAGCAGAGATTGGAATTTTATTAATTTTAGGTGCGTGTAGAAGAGCTGCAGAAGGAATTCAAAGCGCTAAAGATTCTAGTTGGAAATGGTCTGCAGACTATTTAATAGGAAAACAGCTGACCGGATCAAGATTAGGAATTCTAGGTATGGGAAGAATTGGTCAAAAGATTGCTAAAATTGCAAGATCACTTGGAATGATAATTCATTATCATAATCGTTCAAAGCTAAATTCAGAAAAAGAACAAGGAGCTACTTATCATGACAACCTTAAAAGTTTATTATCTGTTTCAGATGTTTTGTCAGTATGCTGTCCAGCATCAAAAGAAACAATAAATTTAATTAATAAAGAGACAATAGAATATTTGCCAAAAGGAGCAGTAGTAACAAATGTTGCAAGAGGTGATATTGTAGAGGACGAAGCACTAATCGAAGCCCTTGATAGAAGAAAAGTTTATGCAGTTGGTTTAGACGTTTACAAAGGTGAACCAAAGTTAAATTCAGGATATTTAAAACATAAAGGTGCGTTCATTCTACCTCATTTGGGAAGTGCTACCAAAGAAACAAGAACTGCAATGGCAAATCTTGCTATTGATAATATTGAAGAATTTTTTTCTACTGGTAAATGTAGAAACACTGTAAATGAGTAAAAAAATATCGAAAATAAAAAAAATTTTAAAAAAAAGAAGACCTCTTGTTTGTCTCACAGCAAATAATTCTTACACAGCTAAAATGTTAGACGGAGTTTGTGATATTATTTTAACAGGTGATTCACTTGGAATGGTCGTTTACGGATTTAACTCTACTAGAAATGTTACTCTAGAAATGATGCTTAATCACGCCAAGGCTGTTGGCAATGCAATTAAAAAAAGTATTTTTATAGTAGATATGCCCAAAGGTACTTATGAAAACTCAATAAAAGCTGCAGTTAAAAATGCAAAAAAAATAATCAAAACATCAGGCTGTGACGCTGTAAAACTTGAAGGCGGGGTTAAAATTAGCAAGATAATAAAAGGTCTGGTAAAAAAGAATATTCCAGTTATGGGTCATATAGGTCTTCAACCTCAGGCTATTTCAAACCCAAATAAATATAAAGTGATAGGTAAATCAAAAAGTCAAATTCAAAAAGTTATAAATGATTTAAAATCCATAGAAAATGCAGGAGCATTTTCGGTTGTCTTAGAAACAGTTACACAAAACCTAGCAAATACCATTTGTAAAGTTTCAAAAATTCCAGTCATAGGTATTGGAGCCTCAAACAAATGTCATGGTCAAATTTTAGTTACGGAAGATCTTCTAGGCTTATTTGATAAAACTCCAAAATTTGTAAAAAAATATGATAATTTTAAAGCTAGAGCTCTGAGGGCAATAAAAAACTATCATGCAGATGTAGTAAAAAGAAAATTCCCCGGAAAAAAAAATATCTACAATTGAAACTAGATTTTACAATTATCAACTTGAAGTTGAAATAATGCTTCAATTTTCCCATAAAAATTGAATTTTTTTCTAGGACTCTCTTAAATTTATATGTTTAAATATTTTTAATTATTAATAATTAAGGGGGACAAATGTCTAAAAAAATAAACAAAGGAGTTAAAACTCCTTCAAGACGTAAGTTCTTTAAAGCAGCTGCAGTAACAGGCGCAGCAGCGGCAGCAACAGTTGCAATGCCAAACATTGCTTTCGGTGCTCCGAAAACTTTAAAGATGCAAGCAGCTTGGCCTTCGGGAGCAAATATATTTTTCGAAATGGCTGGCGACTATGCAAAAATGGTTAGCGACATGTCAGGTGGTGAATTGAAGATTGATCTTCAACCAGTTGGTTCAGTTGTAAAAACTGGAGAAATAGGACAAGCAGTAAGTTCTGGTGTTCTAGATATGGGACACTGGGTAACTGCATACTGGTATGGTAAAAACGCAGCCGCTTCATTATTTGGTACTGGTCCATCATACGGAATGTCATCTCAAGAAGTTATGGGATGGATGGAATACGGTGGAGGTAGAAAACTTTATAACGAAACACTTTCAAAAGTTGGTTTCGACTATGTTGGTTTCTTCCACATGCCTATGCCAGCTCAGCCTTTTGGTTGGTTCAAAAAGAATGTAACTAAAGTGTCTGATGTTAAAGGAATGAAGTACAGAACAGTTGGTTTAGCGACTAACGTATTAACAGCAATGGGAATGGTAGTTAGACAATTACCTGGTGGTGAAATTCAACCTGCAATGAAAACAGGATTGATTGAAGCCGCTGAGTTTAACAACCCAACTTCAGACTCTCAGTTTGGTATGCAAGATGTTTCTAAGCATTATCACTTAGGAAGCTTCCACCAATCTCAAGAGATGTTTGAAATTCCAGTTAATAAAAAGACATTTAATGGTTTATCGCCTGCACACCAAGCGATACTAAAGAATGCTGCTTATGCTGCGAATACGGACAACTACTTCAAAGCGTTAGTTAGATACTCAGCTGATTTATCAAAACTGATGAATCAACACAAAGTAAACGTGTATCAAACATCTGATGAAATCTTAGCTCAACAATTAAAAGGTTGGGATAAAGTAATAGGAGACTTTAATAAAAAGGATCCTTTCTTTAAGAAAATTGTAGATTCTCAGAAGAAATACGCTAAGAGAGTTATGAAATACTTACTCATGAATCAGCCAAACTACAAACTGGCTTATGAAAATGAGTTTGGAAATATTGCTAAAGTTAAAATTTAGTAAATTTTAAATATTTAAAAAGGGGAGAAATTTATTCTCCCCTTTTTTTATGGAAAAAATCAAAAATTTATAATAGTTTAATTATTATGAGAGGATTTATCAGCTTCGCAGACCATCTAAGCACTTCAGTGGGAAAGGCTTTTTCATGGTGCATCGTAATATTGATGGGAGGAACATGCTACGAAGTGGTCATGGCTTATGCTTTTAATGCTCCAACTTTATGGAATTTTGATTTTAGTTTACAAATGTATGGAGCAATATTTATGATGGCTGGTGCTTACTGCTTGTCTACAGAGTCTCACGTAAGAGGAGATGTAATTTATAGATTATTTAGACCTAGAATTCAGGGATATGTAGATTTAGTTTTATATTTTATATTTTTCTTTCCGGGAGTAATTGCCCTAGCTTTTTATGGGTATGAATATGCATCTCTCGCATGGAAAATTAAAGAAACTAGTTGGAACAGTCCTGCTCAAATTCAAATTTATATGGCGAAGGCCTTAATACCTTCCGCAGGTGTGCTTTTAATCATTCAAGGCATCAGTGAAGTTTTTAGATCAATTATTTGTATTCAAACAGGTCACTGGCCAGCTAGAATGGTAGTTGCCGAAGAAACAGAAAAAATTTTAATGAGAACGTCACAAGACGAGGATCAAAAAGATGTTATTTAGTTTAACAAATCCAGAAGTTGCAATTTTAATGATGGGAATATTTTTATTCGCTGTTCTTTTAGGTTTTCCTATTGCATTTACTTTAATGGCGATGGGGGTTGGATTTGGTTATTATGCTTACTTTGATCCAACTAGAATGGAACACTTGTTGGATAATAGAATTTTTCAATTATTCGTTCAAAATACTTATACTGTAATGGACAATACAGTTCTCACCGCTGTCCCCTTATTCCTATTTATGGGATATCTTGTTGAGAGAGCCGGGATAGTTTCAAGATTATTTTTTGCAATAAGACTAGCGTCTCACAGATTACCCGCTTCAATGGCAGTAGCTGCGCTAATAACTTGTGCACTATTTTCTACTGCAACAGGAATAATTGGAGCCGTAGTTACTTTAATGGGATTACTAGCTTGGCCGGCAATGATAAAAGCAGGATATGATAAAAAATTTGCTTCAGGCGTTATATGTTCTGGTGGATGCCTAGGAATATTAATACCCCCAAGCATCATGTTAATCGTATATTCTGTTATCGCCCAACTATCTCCTTTAAGATTATTTGCTGCAGCTATATTTCCTGGATTATTGCTAGCTGCTTTATATATAGGTTATGCTATTACGCGAGCTTATTTTAACCCTTCTATAGCACCAAGACCTCCAGAAGAGGAGATACCTCCAAGATCTGAAATTCTGAGGGAGGTATTGGTTTCATTTCTTCCACTCTTCTCACTAATTATTTTGGTACTTGGCACAATCCTGGGAGGTTTAGCTACTCCAGCAGAAGCAGCAGGAGTAGGCGCATTTGGGGCAATAGTTCTCTCATATTTTTATAAAACTTTAAAATGGAAAAATTTTAAAGAATCAGTTTTTCTAACCGCAAAGACAACTGCGATGATAATGTGGCTATTCATAGGATCATGGACTTTTTCATCCGTTTTTTCTTATTTAGGAGGCCATGAAGTATTTGAACATTTCTTTAAATCTATGGAACTAGCACCATGGCAATTCTTAGTAATTACTCAGATTATAATTTTCTTACTTGGATGGCCATTGGAATGGACAGAAATATTAATTATTTTTGTTCCAATATTTTTACCTTTAGTTGAGTTTTTTGGAGTGAATCCATATTTCTTCGCTATGCTAATTGCTTTAAATTTACAAACTTCATTTTTAACACCCCCCATGGCTATGTCGGCTTATTACCTTAAAGGGGTTCAAACTAAAAATGTAGAACTTCTAGATATCTTCAGAGGCATAATGCCTTTCTTAGCAATAGTAATATTTGCAATGGTTTTGATGTACCTGTTCCCAGGCATTGCACTTTGGTTACCTGACACTTTATTTGCAAATTAATAATTCAAAATGATAGAAACAGCTTCTTTAAATGCCAATGAATTGGTTTCCAAATTAAAATCTGGCGATATTTCTTCTGTAGATTTATGTAAAGCTTATATAAAAAGAATAGAAAAATTTGAAAAAGATGTTCAGGCTTGGGCTTTTTTAGACAAAAAAATTCTTTTAGAAAAGGCTGAAGAAGCCGACGAATATAGAAAATCTGGCAAACCACTCGGTGCTTTACACGGGTTACCAATTGCAATTAAAGATATAATTGGAACGTATGACATGCCAACAGAATGTGGAACTATTTTCAGAAAGAAAATGTCTAGCTCTCAAGATTCAGAAATAGTTAATTTATTAAAAACAGCAGGTGCTATTATCATGGGAAAAACTGTAACTTGTGAATTGGCATACATTCATCCAAGTAAAACAAAAAATCCTCACGATTATTCAAGAACACCTGGTGGTTCATCAAGTGGATCAGCAGCAGTCATAGCTTCTCATATGGCACATTTATCGATTGGATCTCAAACAGGTGGATCGGTAATTAGACCTGCTTCTTACTGTGGAGTTGTAGGCTATAAACCTTCTTATGGATTAATCTCTAGAAACGGCGTTTTAAAAACCTCAGACAAACTTGATACTATCGGTGTATTTGGAAAAACTGTTAAAGATGTAGCTTTACTTGCTAAGACTTTAATTAAAAAAGATTTATATGATCCAACCACAGTGCATTTTGCTGCAGATGATATGGTAAGAGTTTGTGAAGAGGGACCAATTTTTGAACCAAAATTTATATTTTATAAAACAGATAAATGGAAAAATATTGATAAAGAGTCTCAAAAAGCATTTGAATTTTTAATAAAAAATTTCAAAAAGAATATTGAAGTTTTTGATATGCCATCATATTTTAAAGAAATACCTAAATATCATCAAATTATCCACGAAACAGATTTAGCAAATAATTTTCAAGTTTATTATAAAAAAGATAAAAATAAACTTTCTAAAGAAATGAGAGATGCTATAGAAAGAGGAATGAAATATTCCGCAAAAGAATATACAGATGCAATTGACTTCATGAAACAAAGTTATGAGTCTTACAAAGAGGTTTTCGAAGATTATCATGGAATTATTACACCATCTTCAAGTGGAGTAGCTGACAAAGGTCTAAAATCCACTGGAAGCGCAGATTTTCAAAAAATTTGGACATATCTAGGGTTGCCGACTATTTCACTTCCTTTACTAACTGGAGAAAATAACTTACCATTAGGAGTTCAATTAGTTGGAAATAAACTCGATGATTTAAGATTTTTGGGAACAGCTAATTGGTTAGAAAAAAATTGCAAAGATGAATAAAATAACTTCAATAATAGGTTGCTTATTTGCTATAGCTTTTTTAATAGGGTTAGCTACAACCTTAACAAGATCAATGATGATAGGTTTTCTAGATGTTTTGCCGGTTTACATATTGATGGGCTTAGTAATAGTAATGATGTTATATGAAGCCTTTGGTGACAAAAAGAAATAATTTTTATCCGTATTTACTTTTATTTATTCAGCCAATTTTTATGGCTTCTAATATTATTGTTGCACGAGGCGGAGTAGAGTATGTACCACCCATTTCACTTGCATTTTGGAGATGGCTTTTTGTTTTTTTGATTCTATCACCATTTTTATATTCAGAAATTTCAAAAAAAAAAAAATTTTTAAAAAAAGAATTTTATAAATTATTTTTTTTAGGTTTAATGGGTTGTGGCATTTGTGGCGCCTTTCCTTTTATTGCAGGAATGTCAACGACGATGGCTAATATGGGCATTATTTATACTTCTTCTCCAGTTTTTATAATAATTCTTTCTGTATTGTTATTTGGTGAAAAGATAGATCTAAATAGAATAATTGGACTAATCGTTTGTTTGGTGGGTGTACTCACCATAATAATAAAAGGTAATATAAATTACTTAATTAATTTTAAATTTACCTCAGGAGACATTTGGATGTTGGGAGCAGCAGCAGGCTGGGCCTTGTATTCGATTTATCTTCTAAATTGGAAAAGTAAATTTAGTTTGATGGGCAGATTTACTTTAATAGCCTTTTTTGGATTTGTATCACTATTTCCTTTTTATTTGATTGAACAAATTTTTATTTTTAAAACAAACTTTAATTTAATTTTTTTGGCCTGGGTTTTGTTTGCAGCTATTTCACCTGGTATTATAGCCTTCACATTATATACAAAAGTACAGAGGTACCTGGGTGCTTCTTTGACTGGATTTACACTTTACCTTTTTGCAGTATACGGCGCAATATTTGGAATAATAATTTTTGAAGAAATGTTAATGCCATTTCATTATTTTGGAGGAGCACTAGTTTTTATTGGAGTATATATAGCTAGAAAAATAAATATAAAATGAAATATTTTTACATATTAATTACTTCTTCATTAATAATTTACTTAATATTATTAACTTTTATTTATTTAAATCAGAGAAACTTACTTTATTTACCAAGTGAAAATAACTATTTAGATGATAAAATAAAGTTTGAGTATGAAGAATATTTTATTGAGGTTGAACAAAATATAAAACTAAAGTCTTGGTTGATTAAGAAAGATTTTAAAAAATATAAAACTTTATTATTTTTTCACGGAAATGCTGGAAACTTGTTTAATAGGTCTTATAAATTAAATAGATTTAATGAATTAGATTTAAATGTTTTAATTATTTCGTGGAGAGGTTTTAGTGGTAATTCAGGACAGCCAACAGAAATTAACTTATATGAAGACTCAAGAAAAGCAGTCAAATGGTTAAATGATAAAGGCGTTAGTTCAGAAAATATAATTTTATATGGCGAGTCCTTAGGTACTGGAGTTGCAGTTGAACTTGGTCAAAGCAATAAGTTTAATAGTATAATATTAGAGTCTCCTTACACTTCAATGGAAAAAGCAGCAAAAATTTACTATCCTTATTTACCTATCAAATATTTATTAAAAGACAAATATAATTCAGAAAAAAAAATTAAAAACATAAATATACCTATATTAATAATGCATGGAGAGAAAGATCATATTATTCCTTTTCATATGGGAAAAAAATTATTCGAAACTGCAAATTCACCTAAGGAATTTTTAGCAATAACCAATGACGATCACATGCTAACGTTTGATGACAAGTTACTTTCAGAAATAAAAAAATTTATTGAAAAATATTAATCAATAGTCGTCAAAGTTTTTGCAAATGATTCAGCTTTAAAGGGTTTTAAGTCATCCTCTTTTTCTCCCATACCTATTGCCACTATTGGCAAATTATATTTTTTACAAATAGCCAAAACCACTCCGCCTTTTGCTGTACTGTCCAGCTTTGTAATTATTAATCCAGTAAGGTTGTGAATTTTAGAAAACTCG
>CACJZK010000004.1 GCA_902597875.1 uncultured Pelagibacteraceae bacterium | reverse complement strand
AACTGAAATTAATATTATGAAAGAATTGCTAACATAGTCAAAAAGAAAAGTATTTTTTAATACATTGAAATAATTACTTGTTTCAGAAAAAAAACTAAAAAAAATAGTAATAATTGGTAAAGCTACAATTGAAGCAACAAATAATGAACTAAAAAACCATATATTATATTTTGTCATAAATAATTCTACATAAAGTCTCTGGCTAAAGCGGCTTTCTATTTAAAGATATTTAGCATGCATTTAAGCCAGAGATATTGACGTCAAATCTAAACTTTTTTAAAAATAGAGAATACAATTTTTTTAAATTTTTGTGTAGTCATTGCTGAGATATTTTTTTTAGAAATTCTATTTTCTATTTTTTTTGCTTCACTTAAACAAGGCGAACAACCAGTTTTTAACTTATTTAAGTTAATATGTTTTTTGGTCATTCGCCTCGTATCATTAACAAACGATTTATTTCCAACCAGCAGATGTCATTACTTCAAGAGCATCTGCTTGTCTTTTTCCATAGTTAACAACTTTAGTTTTAAGATCTTGTTTAAAATCTAATCCCATATTAACTACTAGTGGATGTGGTGAAACACCTGCAATCATAGGATACTCAAAAGTATTATTTACTATGTGCTCTTGAGCTTCTTTACTAAGTAGAAACTCTACTAATTTAATTGCATTTCCTTTATTTGGTGCTCCTTTAACTAACCCTGCGCCACTTATATTCATGTGTGTACCTCTTCCGTCTTGATTAGGAAAAAAAGGTTTTACTTTTTTAGCTGCAGCTTGTTGCTCAGGACCTTTTTTACCCGACAACATAAGTGCAAGATAATAAGTATTAGCTACTGCAATGTCAGCTTCTCCTGCTGCAACAGCAAGTATTTGGGCTCTATCATTGCCTTTAGGAGCTCTTGCCATATTAGATACAATTCCTTTTGCCCATTCAGCAGTCGCACCTTTTCCATTGTTTTTGATCAATGAAGCTACAAGTGATTGATTATAAATATTATTCGAAGCTCTTATTACAACTCTGCCTCTCCATTTCGCATCAGCTAAACTCTCATAAGTTAAACCTGCTAATTCAGAACCAGTAACTCTTTCAGGTGCAAAATAAACTATTCTAGCTCTTTTTGCTATTCCTACCCACTGAGAAGTCCTGAAGTTACTTGGTACAGCTGACTTAATTGCTGAAGTTGTTAAACCACCTTGAAGCATTCCCTTTGCTTTAAATGCTCCTAATCTTCCAGCGTCAGCAGTAATATAAAGATCGGCTTTGCTATCTGAACCTTCCTCTATAATTCTTTTTTCTAATGCTCCTGATTTTCCAGATACAACATTTACTTTTATACCTGTTTTAGCTGTAAATTTTTCATACAATTGAACGTCTGAGTCATAATGACGTGCACTGAAAATATTTACTTCATTTGCAAATAAACTTCCTATAGTTAAGAAATAAATTATAAATATTGTTATTATTTTCCTCATAATCTCTCCCATTTAAATTGATAATGATTCTCAATTTAATTGATAATGATAGTAGTTATCATTATCATAAATGTCGCACCTAGGCTATAATAACTATTGAGTTTATCTAGTTTTTATATTGTCTTGGGGTATTATTTTTTGAGTAATCCTATCAAGAACTATAGCTAATATTACTATGCCTGTTCCACCTATTACAGCTCCACCTATATCTAATCTTCCTAACGCCACATATACTGTAAGGCCTAATCCACCGGCACCGATTAATGCAGCTATTACAACCATCGATAAGGCTAACATTAGAGTTTGATTTACACCGGCCATTATAGTCTTCAATGCTAAAGGTATTTCTATTTTGCTCAGTATGAGTAATTTAGATAAACCCAAACTAGCTCCAGCTTCTTTAAAACCCTTACCTACTTGTCTAATACCAAGATTTGTAAGTCTTATAATTGGAGGTAATGCAAAAATAATAGTTGCGACGACACCTGGTGTTAAACCTACTCCAAATAACATAACTACTGGAATTAAATAAACAAAACTTGGTATTGTTTGCATGATATCTAAAATTGGTCTTAGAATAGTTTCAAATAAATTGCTTCTAGAAGCAGCTATACCTAAAGGAATTCCAATTATCATACAAAATATTACTGCTGTAAATATCATTGCTAATGTTGTCATAGTTTCTTTCCAAAGATCAACTAGGTCGATAGAAATTAAAGCAAGTGATGTGAAAATTGCAAATTTAAGGCCATTAGTTTTCCAAGCAATAAATGCAAAAATAAAAATTACTATAGGAAACGGAATAAAATTAAAAAATGTGTCTAAGCCATCTAAAGTGGCATCTATGGGAGCTGCTAGTTTTTTAAAGAGTGGTCGTTGTGTAAACAACCACTCCTTAATATGTTTTTCAATCCATTCTGCGATTGGAATATAAACTTCGTAATCAGAAGGAGCTACTTTTAAGTCTTTCACTTAATTAAGCGTCAAACTTATTGCGTCCAACTATCAAAAGTCTTCTGGTTTGCTTTTATCCACTCTGCAGCATGCTTTCTGATTGCTCTTTCGCTTTTTTCACCGGCATTCATTTTCATGTTTTGCGCAGCAATATCCGCAAGTGGTATAGATGCTTTTGAAAGCATTTTTTTCACTTTTGGATTAGCTTTAAGGAAATCAACGTTAGCAGCAGGACGAATATCGTCTGCACCAAAACCCATATTTATTTTAGGTTTCGCTGCATTAGCAACTTTAACTTTTTTAGTAGCGCTGTAAGGAACTTCTATCCAAACAACATCTTTACCAAGTTGCAAAGCGCCTACAGTCCAGTTCGGAGTCCATGTATAAAATAATACTGGTTTTCCGTTTTTGTACTTAGCAACAACATCTGCCATTGAAGCAGAATAGTCAGCTTTAACTGGATTTATAAAGTCACCTAAACCAAGTTCAGCAAAATGTTTTGTAATTTGCTTCTCGCAACCCCAACCTGGAGGGCAAGCTACCATGTCTGCTTTGCCGTCGCCATTAGAGTCGAATTTCTTAGCGTGAGCTTTAATATCCATTACGCTTTTAATTCCAAGACTGTCAGCTGATTTTTTGTCAATCAGATAACCTTGTAAACCACCTTTTTTCATCACATAACCAACTGGTTTAACTTTACCTTTTGATTCTTTGATGTATCCGTCGTGCGTGCTGAACCAACCATTAACCCAAAGGTCTAGGTCTCCTGCAGCTGCAGCAACGTAAAATACTGAAGGCTTGATAGCTTTAGGCTCAGTTACTGTGTAACCCATGCCTTCTAAAGCTTGTTTGTAGATTTCAGCTTGAAAGTAACCTGTATCCCAGTTTGCTTTTGCCATTTTAATTTCTTTTGCAGAAGCAACATTTGAGATAGCAATCGAAGTAAATAAAGCTACTATTAATTTAAATAGTCTCATTTTTTCCCCCTTAATTGTTAATTATATGAAAAAGGTAGCATGTATGAACATTTAATGTAACCGTTACTCAACTAAAAAGTGAATTTTTATAGCCTTGTAAAATAAGGCTTTTTTTGTCGTTTTAAATTAAACTTGCGATTTGAATTGCTGTATCGCACATTCTGTTAGAAAAACCCCATTCATTGTCATACCAAGAAAGCACTCTACTAAATTTTCCTTTTACTACTTGTGTTTGTGTTGAATCAAAAATTGAGCTGTGAGGATTATGATTAAAATCTTTAGATACTAAAGCTTTTTGATTGATGTCTAAAATTCCTTTTAGCTCACCTTTAGCTGCTTTGTTCATGGCATCGTTAATACTTTCTGTAGTTACTTCTTTCTCAGTTACTAATGTTAAATCTATAAGAGAAACGTTTGGCGTCGGTACTCTAATAGCAGTGCCATCTAATTTTCCTTTTAAACTGGGCAAAACTAAACTCATAGCTTTTGCTGCTCCTGTAGATGTTGGTATCATAGATCCTTCTGTAGCTCTCGCTCTTCTTAAGTCTTTGTGTAAAGTGTCTAAAAGTTTTTGATCTCCTGTATAACTATGAATAGTAGTCATATAACCATAAGTTATCCCAAAATTTTTTTCTAGAACCATAGCCACAGGCGCTAAACAATTTGTAGTACAAGATCCATTTGAAATAATATTGTGTTCTTTCTTTAGTTCTTTACTATTAACACCTTGAACTAAAGTAAAATCAACTTCTTTTGCAGGTGCAGAAATTATTACTTTCTTAGCACCTGCTTGAATATGTTTTCCAGCTGAGGTTTTGTCTAAAAAAAAGCCAGTACATTCTAAAACAACATCAGCACCTATTTTGCCCCAGGGTAATTTTGATGGGTCCTTTTCCGCAAATACTTTTATATTTTGATCTCCGATTTTAAAACCATCACTTGTTGTTTTAACATCTTGATTAAGTATGCCATGAGTACTGTCATATTTGATTAAGTGTGCGTTAGTCTCTATCGAACCTAGATCATTAATGCCAACTACTTGAATCTTTCCCTTATAGTTTTCTAATAAAGCTCTTAAGATTAGTCGACCAATTCTACCAAATCCATTAATTCCTATTTTTACCATAAAGTTTATACGTATTTAAATACAACAATAAAATAAGCAACACAAATAATTGATGCTATCCACAAGACGCTACCAACCAATCCTAACCATGCTAAATGAATAAATGCGCTGCCAAGTAGTGAAACAAACAACCTATCACCCCTAGTAGTGTCTAAACCTAAAATTCCTTTCCTAGGAGATCCTCCTGGGTCCTTTTTTTCCCAAATAAGCATTACAGTTATACATAAGGCTATAAAAATGAAAAAAGCAGCTGTTTGCCAAGTCCAGGCCATCCAAGAAAATAAATCAAAATCAAAAAAACCTTTTTCTTTTGCCTTACCAACTTCACCCCAAGTTGCTGCATATAACTTTGTGTACATTATACTCTTCCCATCGCAAATCCCTTGGCAATATAATTCTTAACAAAGTAAATTACAATTGCCCCAGGAATTATTGTTAAAGTTCCAGCTGCTGCTAATAGACCAAGCTCATACCCTGAGGTACTAGCTGTTCTTGTCATAGTAGCTGCTATTGGTTTAGCAGCTGTAGCTGTTAATGTTTTAGCCAATAAAAGCTCAACCCAAGAAAACATAAAGCAGAAAAACATAGTAATTCCTATTCCTGCAGCAATAGTAGGAACAAAAATTTTAAAGAAAAATCTTCCAAATGAATATCCATCTACATAAGCTGTCTCATCTAATTCTTTAGGGACTGCAGACATAAATCCTTCTAGTATCCAAACTGCTAAAGGAATATTAAATAAACAGTGCGATAGAGCAACTGCTATATGAGTATCAAATAAGTTTACAGAAGAATAAAATTGGAAAAATGGTAAAGCAAATACTGCTGGGGGAGCCATTCTATTGGTTAGTAACCAAAAAAATAAATGTTTATCGCCTAAAAATTTATATCGTGAAAACGCGTAAGCTGCAGGTAAAGCTGCTGCAACAGAAATTATAGTGTTAAATACTGTGTAAGTAATTGAGTTAACGTAGCCCATATACCAAGTACTATCAGTAAAAATTTTAACATAATTTTCTGTTGTAAATTTTTGGGGCCACAATGAATATGTATTAATTATTTCAGTTGTTGTTTTAAATGACATATTTATTAACCAATAAATTGGTAGCATTAAAAAAATTATATACAGCGTAGGTACTAACCATTTATATTTTTTCATGACTTTGCCTCATTTTTCATCATTAAATTATAAAATACCCAACAAACTAAAAGTACAATAAAGAAATAGATTAAAGACATTGCAGCTGCAGGTCCTAAATCAAATTGACCTAAGGCCATTTTAACTAAATCAATAGATAAAAAAGCAGTAGTGTTTCCTGGTCCACCGCCAGTTAAAACAAATGGTTCTGTATAAATCATAAAACTATCCATAAATCTTAATAGAATGGCTAGTGTTAAAACTTTTTTCATTTTTGGTAGCTCTATATATCTAAAGGTAGCCCATCTACTTGCTCCATCAATTTCTGCAGCTTGATAATATGCTGGTTGGATAGAGTTTAAACCAGCATAAGATAAAAGTACTACCAAAGAAGTCCAATGCCACACATCCATCAAGATTGTAGTAAACCATGCATCACCTGGTTGTTGAGTAAAGTTATAATCAAAACCCATTGAATTTAAGGTGTGGCCTAAGAAACCTATGTCAGGCAAAGCAAAAATATTCCACATCGCGCCAACAACATTCCATGGAATTAAAAGAGGCATAGACATTAAAATCAAACAAACAGGCACACCCAGACCTTTCTTTGGCATTGTTAAAGCAATAGCAATACCAAGAGGAATTTGAATCAAAAGGATAATGAAGGTAAATGCTATTTGTCTTCCTAAAGCTGCATGAAATCTTTCAGATAGTAAAATTTGTTTAAACCACCTTGTACCTTCCCAAGCAAACACGTTATTCCCAAATGTTTCTTGGAAAGAGTAATTTACTACTGTCATTAAAGGAATAGCAGCATTAAATGCAACAAGAACAAATACAGGAATTACAAAGTACCAAGCTTTTTGATTAATAGTTTTATTCATTATTCTATGATCCAGTCGTCCCCATAAATATAAGTATATTTTTGATTAAATGTTATATGCGCACTTCCATCTGGAACTTCAGTAGACGCGTTTGATAAAATTTTAATATTTCCCCCATTGCATTCAGTATCAATAATTTTATGTCTTCCAGTGTTACTTACTCTTTTAATTTTTACTGGGATTCCGTTTTTTGAAAAATTGATAAATTCTGGTCTAATTCCTATTTGAGTTTTTTTAAAATTTGAATTTTTAACAGTTTTATGACTTTGGATTTTTTGACCACTAAAATCGATTTCACCATTTTTTATTTTACATGGTAAAATATTCATTCCAGGTGAACCAATAAAATGCCCTACAAATGTATGTTTAGGTTTTTCAAATAATTCAACGGGTGTTCCAGTTTGAACGATTTGACCTTCGTGCATGACTACAACCTGATCCGCAAAAGTTAAAGCTTCTGTTTGATCGTGTGTTACATAAATCATCGTACGATTAATCTTTTGGTGCAATTCTTTTAATTTGGATCTTAAGACCCATTTTAAATGAGGGTCTATTACAGTTAAAGGTTCATCGAACATTATTACGTTCACATCTGATCTTACTAGACCTCTACCTAAAGAAATTTTTTGTTTACCATCAGCTGTTAAACCAGATGCTCTGTTACTTAATGTAGAAGTTAATTCGAGCATCTCAGCAATTTCTTTAACTTTGGATTCTACTTCTGATTCTGAAAGACCTCTATTTTTTAGAGGAAATGCTAAATTGTCATAAACAGTCATGGTGTCATAAATAACTGGAAACTGAAATATTTGAGCGATATCTCTTTGGACTGGGTTAAGTAATGTCATATCCTTGTCGTTAAATAAAACATTGCCTTTTGTTGGTTTTAATAAACCTGAAACAATATTTAATAATGTAGTTTTTCCACAGCCTGAGGGCCCTAAAAGGGCGTAAGCACCACCATCCTTCCAGTCTATATTAACATCCCTTAAAGCCCAATCAGAATTATTATTCTGTTTTTCTAAATAACTATGACTTAGATCTTTTAAAGTAATTTTAGCCATTATTTACCAATCTGTTATTTTGATCAAAATACAAAAACTCATCTGTGTTCATATATAGTTTCGTATCATCTCCAACATTTTTTTGTTGAGTACCATTAGATAATGAAACCCAATTTAAATTACCGTTTGTAAAATGTATTAAACTTTCTGATCCACTAAGTTCTGAAATTTGTACTTTCCCATTGATTTCGACAGAATTATTTCCCTCTTTGTATGTAGTAATATTATGAGGCCTAATGCCAATTTTATAAGTACCATCTTTGATTTTAGCGGATGATTTCCATTGAACATTATTATCGGAGAATTTACAAATATCTCCTTTTTTTTGAATTTCGGCTATGTTCATAGGTGGATCACTAAAAACTTTGGCTGAAATTAAATTTTCAGGTTTATTATAAACTTCTAAAGTTTTCCCATACTGAATTATTTTGCCCTCTAGTAAAGTTGCTGTATTTCCCCCTATCATTAATGCATCTGATGGTTCTGTGGTCGCATAAACTACTATACAGTCTCTGTCTTCGAATAATTTTGGTAATTCTTCTCTTAACTCCTCTCTTAATTTAAAATCTAAATTTGCTAAAGGCTCATCTAGTAAAATTAAGTCAGAATCCTTAACCAGCGCTCTTGCTAGAGCGGTTCTTTGTTGCTGGCCTCCTGAAAGTTCATCAGGTTTTTTATTCAACATTGCTGATAATTTTAAAAGTTCAGCCACTTTTCCTACTCTTTGCTTAATTTCATCTGTCTTTACTCCAGTTATAGTTAATGGTGAAGCAATATTTTCATATACAGTATAATTTGGATAATTAATAAATTGTTGGTACACCATTGAACAATTTCTTTTTTGAACTTTCATACCAGTTACATTTTCACCATTAAACCAGATCTCGCCAGAAGTTGGTTTATCTAATCCAGCCATAATTTGCATTAAAGTTGTTTTGCCAGCTAAAGTTGATCCAAGAAGTACATTTATAGTGTTTTTCTCTAATTTTAGACTTGTAGGATAAATATGAGTGTCTATTCCAATTTTTTTTTCTACGTTTTTTAATTCTAGACTCATAATTTAAAATTTATTTTAAAAAAAGGGGGCAGCTAGTGCCCCCTTTTCAATTTAGATTAACCTCTAACTATTTCCAAGCTTTCGCGTATGGAACAGTTTTTCCTTGAGGTTTTTCATTACGTTTAGCTTTAGGTGAACCTTTTTTATTTAACCAATAAGAAGCTTCTCTTGGTTTATTTAGTCTTGGTCCACATCCACCGTAGGCATTGCTACCTTTATCAGCAGCTTCCATACGAGACATAACTAGGTCCATCTCTTCTGCAAGACGATCCATAGCTTGTTGTGGAGTAAACGCACCTGAGTTTACATCTCCAATTTGTTGCCACCAGATTTGTGCAAGTTTCGGATAATCCGGAACATTAACACCTGTTGGTGACCAAATATTTCTGTTGTCAGATCTATAGAACTCAACTAGTCCACCAAGTGCTGGTGCTCTCTCTGTGAAAGATTTGTGGTCTATTGAACTATCTCTAATGATAGTTAAACCAACGTGACTTTTCTTAAGATCTACTGTTTTTGATACAACGAATTGAGCATACAACCATGCAGCTTTTCTATTTTTAACTGGTGTAGACTTAAATAAAGTCCATGATCCAGCATCTTGATATCCAAGCTTCATGCCTTCTTCCCAATAAGGTCCTTTTGGCGATGGACCCATTCTCCATAACGGCATACCATTAGCATCAACAACTTTATTGTTAGGATTTTTTCCTACTAAAGAAGCTGTGAAAGCTGTGTACCAGAAAATTTGCTGAGCAACGTTTCCAGAAGATAGAGACGGAAGAGACTGATAAAAGTCCATAGCCGCAGCACCTGGAGGTGCATAGTTTCTTAACCACTCATCCCATTTTCTAATAGCGTATACAGCAGCAGGACCGTTAGCAGCTCCGCCTCTTGTTACTGAAGCTCCTACAGGATTACAAGAACCTTTTTCCATTCTTATTCCCCATTCGTCCACTGGTATTCCATTAGGTTTTCCAACATCACCTGCTCCAGCCATTGATAACCACGCGTCAGTCATTCTCCAACCTAAGTCAGGAGCTCTTTTACCGTAGTCCATGTGACCATAAATTTGAACACCGTCAATATTCTTCACATCTTCAGAGAAGTATTTTGCGATATCTTCATAAGCAGACCAATTTAAAGGAACACCTAAATCGTATCCGTATTTGGCTTTAAAACCTTTTTTGATTTCAGGTCTATCAAACCAATCTTTTCTAAACCAATAAAGGTTAGCAAATTGTTGGTCAGGCATTTGATATAAATCGCCATCTGGACCTGTAGTAAACTGTTTACCAATAAAATCATCTAGGTCTAAAGTTGGTAAAGTTACATCTTTACCTTCACCAGCCATCCATTTTGTTAAGTTAACAGCTTGTTGCATTCTAGCGTGAGTACCGATCAAATCTGAGTCATTGATATAAGCATCGTAAATACTTACGTTAGTTTGCATTTGAGTTTGTACTGCCATTACTACATCACCTTCACCAAGTAACTGATGATTAACTTTAATCCCAGTAATCTCTTCAAAAGCTTTAGTTAAAGTTTTTGATTCGTACTCGTGAGTAGGGATAGTTTCAGATAATACTTTGATAGACATTCCTTTGAATGGCTTCGCAGCATTTTGGAACCATTTAAGCTCTTTAATTCTTTCTTTTTCAGAAAGAACAGAAAGACTAAACTCACCAGTAGCCCACTTCTTGATTGCGTCAGCGCTAGCAGAAGAAGCTAAAAGAGAAAGTGAAACAGCAACAGCTATTATTGTTTTAAATGTTTTAAACATTAATTCCCCCATTGTTGTTTTTAAGTTCCTTGATTGAAACAAAAAAAAAGGATTATGTACAGATATGAAATATGTGAATCTTACAACTTCAAGATGTATTAATTAATTAAAGCTCGTTTAATTGCCTTGGACCAACCATGAAGAAGTAAATTTCTAGATTTTTTTTTCATTTTAGGGGAAAATTTCTTATCCAAGCTCCAGTTTTTAGAAATATCTTTTAAAGATTTATAAGCGCCAATTTTAAGTCCTGCCATAAATGCTGCTCCTAGAGCGGTAGTTTCATGTACTTTTGGTCTTAAAACTTTTACATTTACAACATCAGATAAAAATTGGGCAAACCAATTATTCATAACCATGCCCCCATCAACTTTAACTATTTTTGGTCTTAAACCATCATGTTTCATAGCTTCAAATAAATCATGAGTTTGATACGCGACTGACTCAACTGTAGCCCTAACAATTTCTTTAGGACCGGTGTCTCTAGTCAGACCACTTAAAACACCCCTTGCATTTTGATTCCAATAAGGTGCTCCCATTCCAGTAAAAGCTGGAACCAAATATACATCTTTATTGTCTTTAAGAGATTTAATAATCTTTTCAGTTTCGCTTGCATTTTTAAAAAATTTCATTCTATCTCTTAGCCATTGTACGCCAGCTCCTGCAATAAATATTGATCCTTCCATTGCATATGTAGTTTTTCCTTTAATTCGGTAAGCTATAGTAGTTAAGAGTCTATTTTTTGAATAAATTTTTCGACTACCTGTGTTTAATAAAACAAATGCCCCAGTTCCATATGTGCTTTTCAATGAACCTGGATCAAAACAACATTGTCCTATAGATGCTGATTGCTGGTCACCTACTACTCCTGTAATCGGTATTGCTTTACCTGTTATAGAATGATGTGTAGTTCCAAAATCATCAGAACAATTTTTTACTTCAGGTAAAATATGTTTCTGTATTTTAAGAATTTTTAAAATTGTATCATCCCATTTATTAGTTGAAATATTATAAATCATTGTTCTGCTAGCATTAGTAGCATCAGTAGCATGAACTTTTCCTTTGGTTAAGCGCCAAATTAAAAAACTATCAATAGTGCCAAACAGCAATTGTTTTTTATTCATAAGTCTTTTCGCTTTTGGAACATTGTCTAAAATCCACTTTATTTTTGTTCCAGAAAAATAAGAGTCTATTGGCAGACCAGTTTTGTTAAAAATAATTGTTTCTTTGTTTTGTTTTTTTAATTTTTTGCAAAATTCTGCTTGTCTTCGATCTTGCCAAACTATGGCTCTATAAACTGCTTTTCCATTTTTTTTATCCCATAGAACTGTAGTTTCTCTTTGATTTGTAATACCTATGGTTAAGATTTTTCCTCTAAGTCTTTTAGCTTTATTGATAACGTCTTTAAGAGTTTTTTTTGTAGTGTTCCATATTTCTTCAGGATTATGTTCAACCCATCCACTTCTTGGAAAATATTGAGTAAATTCTTTTTGGGAAGAATAAATGGGCTTGCCTTTCAAATTAAACAAAATAGCTCTGCTTGAAGTTGTTCCTTGATCAATAGCAATAATAAAATTTTTTTTCACTTTATGTACTCACATTTCCGAAATAATTTACCAAAATTACTCCAATTAAAATAAAAATTATACCTATAATAGCGTAAATATTTGGAACTTGATTAAATCTAAATAAAGCAAGAATTGTAACTCCTATTGTTGTCAAACTTCCATAAGTAGCATAGGTAAAACCAACTGGAATTTCTTCCATAGCTTTTGATAATGAAAAATAGGCTAAAAGAATTATTATTATTCCAAATATGCTTGGTAAAAACTTTGTGAAGCCCTCGCTAACTTTTAGGAAATAGCCATTTGCAATAATACCAAAACAAATACCCGCTAACAAAAAAATATATGAGGTTAGGCTTTTCATTAACTAAAATTATCCCATTTAATTTCTAATTTCCTGTCTTCTAGAATAGCATCAATCATAGCAATCATTAATGGAAGTTTTTTTTCGTTAAAATCTTTTTTGACTATCTTTCCTATTTCAAAAATTAGATCTGCACCTTCTACAGTAATCTTTTCCATTTTTGTTTTTTTGGCTTGGGAAAAAGTCATTCCTTCTCCAAGATAAGTCCCCATTTTGCTATTTCTTCCTCCTCCAGAACTAACATACAGATCTCCTAGCCCGGCTAAACCAGTCACTGTTTGTTTTTTTCCTTTAAGATGTTCTGTAAAGATTTCCATTTCATGAATAGACTGTCTAATTAATAAAGAAGCTGTATTTAAATAATTTTTTTCTTTAACTTCATTACTCACATTATCGCTGCAAAGTCCTTTGGATGCCCCAACAGCCATGGAGAATATATTTTTAATTGCAGCACAAACTTCAACCCCTATTAAATCATCACTATAAGAAGTATGGTAATAATTAGTATTTAATAAACCTGAAATCTTTTTAGCAACTTTTATATTTTTATTAGCTATCACAACGCTGCTGTGAACTTTATTAGCTAGGCCTGCAGCTAAACATGGTCCTCCAACTGCTGAGATATTTGTTTTTTTAATACCTTTTGAATTAAGTAAGCGCTCTAATTTATCTACTAAAAGTTCGTAATTATTCTTATAAATACTAAGTCCTTTGGTAAGTATTAGCAATGGTGGCAATTCTGAATCTTTATAAATTTTATGAAATTGTTCAGAAATCCATTCTATCCCTTTTGAACTAATGCCGACTACCAGAAGATCAATATTTGATTTTAAAATAGAGTCAAATTTTTCAAATTTTGAAATGTTTATACCTTTTGGAATATTTGTTTTTAAAGCAGGATGTAAATTATTATTTTTTCCTAATTCATCAATAAATTTATCTTCTAGATGGGTTCCTACAATATTTGTATCATGATTATTGTCTAAACACGGGAAAGCAAAAGCAGATCCCATAGCGCCAGCACCAATAATAACTATTTTAGACATAATTTAGCTTTTAAAAAACATTTTTTTGAAAATTAAAAAAATTGATATTAGCTCAATTCTTCCAATTGTCATAAAAATAATTAAAGATATTTTTGAACTTGTTAAAAGTCTTGAAAAGTCAATAGTCTCTAAACCATATAAATTAGAAGCCTTAGTATTAGTTAAAGTAAGTAAAGATAATTTAAAAGAACTTTCAAAATTTATATTATCAAATAACAAGACTCCAGAAAGTATAAATAAACTAACAAAAAATGAAATAAAAACTATGAATGAAAGTTTTATGTTTTCATTGTTAATTTTATTATCTGAGTAAAATATATTTGTATTAAATATATTATTAGGTTTTACCAGTTTAATTATTTCGGCAAATGAAGCTTTGACCAATATGTAAATTCTTATTGCTTTTATTCCAGAAGTTGTAGAAATAACTGAACCGCCTATAATAGTTAAAAACAAAAGATATAAAGAAAAATTTTCATCGATTTTACCAATGCTAATACCAGATGTAGATATGCTGCTTATAACATAGATAGTGGAATGAAAAATATTTAAATCTTTTACGAATAATAAGAGTAAAATTGAAAAAAAAGTAATTAATATAATTATTAATAAATCTTCATATTGTTTTTTAAAAAAGCTTTTTTCAGAAAATAAATTATATAAAAATAGTATATTAAGCATTGATATTAAAAATGAAAAAATAAGAAATATTTCTTGTGTTGTTGTTTTTATAATTTGATTTAAAGAATTTGTTGGAAGAAAACCACCAGATGATATTAAAGTTGTAGTCAGGTTTAATCCATTAAAAAGACGGATACCAGAAATAGTAAATAAAACAAATATTAGTAGAGTTAATAAAGTATAAAATATAAAAATTCTTAATGAAATTTTTCTTATATTTTCTTCTAAATTTGGACTTTTATCATCACTAAAAACTAGTTTTGTTAATTTGAAATTAAATTGATTATTTGTAAAAACAAAAATAAAAAAATAAGAAAATATAAACCTCCAATCCATTGAGACGATGAGCGCCATAATAAAAGTGTTGGATCAAGATACTTAACATTGTTAAATATTGAAAATCCTGTACCTGTTATTCCTGAAAAAGACTCAAATAAAGCATCAATAAAAATTAATTGATAATTACTTAAATAATATGGGATAGAAATTAAAATTGAAACTACTAAGTAAATTAATAAAATTAATATAATTTGTTCATAAAAGGTTATTTTTTTTTCTGATTTCTTGCCTATGAAAGAAAAAGATAAACCCACTAATAATGAAATAATTAAAGTAATTAAGTAAGAGTCAATGTTTAAAAAATAATCAAAATATGACGAATATAATATATTTAAAAAAGATAAAAAACTTATTGGAAAACAAAATAATCCCAAATAATAAAATATACCTTTAAGATTCATCTTTGAATACGTTAAATAGAACTTACTCTGAAAATACTTTCAACTTCTTTCAAATGTTCTCTCTTTGCTAAAAAAACCACTAAATCTCCTTTTTCAAACACTGATGTTGATCTTGGAATAATAACCTTTTCTTTTCTAACTATCGCACCAATTCTAATGTGTTCCGGTAAGTTAGAGTCTTTTATTTTTGTGTTTAATAGTTCAGATTTTTCTAAAATTTCAGCTTCAATAAATTCATACTCTCCATCTAATAAAGAATAGACAGTTCCTATAGTACCTTTATGAACGTGTTCCATTATTCTTGAGACAGTTGTCATTCTTGGATCAACTAAATCATCAATATTTAAAGAGCTCTGTAGCAAACTATAATTTGATTTATTTACAATAGCTATGGTTCTCTTATTTGTACTAGTTTTTTCGGCTAGCACACAAGCCATAATGTTATTTTCGTCATCATTAGTCAAAGCTAAAACAGTTTCGGACTCCTCAACATTAGCTTCTTTTAAAATTTCTTCATCTAAGCCATCTCCATTTATGACAATAGAAGATTCTAATTCATTTGCAATTTCTTCTGCTCTTGACTTATTTTTCTCAATTATTTTAACTCTTACACCTTTAAAATTACTTTCCAATAATTTAGCTAAATTTAAACCAATATTTCCTCCTCCAATAATAAGAATTTTTTCAGATGTTTTTTCTTCATGTCCAAATGTTTTTAGAATTTCATTTAATTGATCACTGCTAGCTACCAAATATACATTGTCTCCCTCTAAAATCTTGTCATTTTTTTTTAAAAAAATAAATTTTTCTTTTCTCACGGCTCCAAGAATATTCGCTTTAAAATTTGGATACTTTTGAGTAAGATTTTTTAAAGGTACATTTATAAGTGGACAATTTTTTTCAGCGGATATCTCAAGCATTTTTACCTTGTCATTTGCAAAAGGTACGCTATCTATTGCACCAGGTGCCTCGAGTCTTCTGTAAAGTGATTTAGCAACTTCAATCTCGGGTGATATAATTACGTCTATCGGAATGTTTGACTTGTTATAAAGCTTGCTCCACTTTCCCTCTAAAAACTCTTTAGATCTAATTCTTGCAATTTTTTTAGAAATATTAAATAGGGAGCTTGCTAATTGACAAATAATCATATTTGTTTCATCGTTTCTTGTAACTGCTATGATCATATCTGTTTTTTCTGCGCCTGCATTTTCTAAAACTGAAGGCAAAGTAGCTCTTCCAACTATTCCTTTTACGTCTTGAGACTCATTAATTTTTTTAATATCCTCAGTAGACTGATCTATTACAGTTACCGAATGACCTTGTGCTGAAAGTTGTTTACTTATCGAAAAGCCTACCTTGCCGGCTCCACAAATGATAATATTCATGATTAATTTATGCCTTTAATGCCTAAAGATTTCAATTTTCTATGTAAAGCTGATCTTTCCATACCAATGTGATCAGCTGTTTTAGATATGTTTCCTTGATTTTTTTTTAACTGATTTACCAAATATCTTTTTTCAAACTCTTCCCGAGCTTCTTTCAAAGGATATGACATTGTATCAGTAATTAAATCAGTGTCTGTTTTATACTTAGATGACTTGGTCAAGATATCATTAAGTATTTTATTTATATTATTTTTGTCCTCATTAACTGAAAGAATAGTCACTCGTTCAACTAAATTTCTAAGTTCTCTTATGTTTCCAGGCCAACTGTAAGTATACAAACTGTCATTTTGATTATCTATTGAAACTTCTGGAACACCGTTTAAATCAGCTAGTCTTGCTTGAAAATAATTTATCAACAAAGGTATATCTTCTGTCCTTGATGATAACGGAGGTAAATCTATAGGTACGACATTTAATCTATGATAAAGGTCTTCTCTAAAATCTCCATTACTTACTAAATTTTTCAAATCTTTAGAGGTTGAAGATATAATTCTAATATTAGTATTAATATACTTTGATCCATTAATTCTTTTAAATTTTTGATCTATTAAAACACGTAATATGTGTGCTTGAATTTCTAAAGGTATTTCTGATACTTCATCTATTAAGAGTGTACCTTTGTTTGCTCTTTCGAGAACACCATAAGAAATATTGCCGTCATCAAATTCTTCGCCAAATAATTCTTTTTCATATTTTTTTTCTTGTAATAAAGCAGCATTAAGTACAATAAAAGGATTTTTCGATCTTGAAGAACTTTTGTGTATTCTTCTAGCAACAAGTTCTTTGCCAGTTCCGGTTTCGCCTGTGATTAAAACTCTGCTTTCAACAGATGATAATTTTTCTATTGTTTTTTTAATTTTTGTAATTTCAGAGCTTTCACCTATTAACTCAAAGGAATGGAATAATTTACTTTCTAATGTTTCTTTTTCTTTTTTAAGAGAAAATATTTCTAATGCTCTAGATACGTAATTTAGAATTTTCTCCGTAGAAAATGGTTTTTCCACAAATTCGTAAGCACCTAATCGAATAGCTTCGACAGCTAACTGTACATTGGCATGTCCAGAAATCATTATAACTGGAACATTTTTATTTTTTTTCATTATATTTTTTAATAAATCTATTCCGTCTCTATCGCCTTTATCTAATTTAATATCTATTATAGCTATATCTGGAATTTTTTTATTAATCTCAAATAAGGCTTGATTGTAATTTGCTGCTGATCTTACCAAATAATCTTTTTCCTTTAAAATATTACAAATTAAAAATCTTATATCGGCGTTATCATCGATAACTAAAACTTCGTTTTTCATGATTTGAGAGGTAAAGAAATTGTAATAGAAATCCCTTCTTTTTTATTATTAATAATAGAAAGTTCTCCAGAATGCTCGTTTATTATTTTGCTCACAATTGGCAAACCTAAACCGCTTCCTTTTTTCTTAGTAGTAAAATATGGTGTCATCACTTTTTTAGTATCTGAAATTCCAGTGCCATTATCTCTCAACTGGATAACTATATAGTCATTATTGCTTGTAATTTCTATATTAATTTTTCCTTTAAAATCATGTTTTTTCTCTCTTTTTTCTATGAATGATTCTTCAGAGTTCTTAATCAAATTAATAAAAACTCTATATAATTGCTCTTCATCACCATTAATAATAATATTCTGATCTGTTGCAGACAATCCAATATTATTTTTACTAGACATTTTGATAAAATCTACAGCTCTTTTCACAACAAGGTAAACATTAATTTTTTTCATTATAGGATTTGGCATTCTCGCAAAATTTGAAAATTCGTTAACTAAATTTTCTATATCTTTAATTTGCCTATTAATAGTTTCTAAATAATTTTTAAAATCTAATTCACCATCACTAATCTTTTTTGAATATTTTTCTCTTAGTCTATCAATGGAGAGTTGTATTGGTGTTAAAGGATTTTTTATTTCGTGAGCAAGCTTACGTGCCACACTCTCCCATGCTGAATATCTTTCGGCTATTAACAATTTATCTTGCTGCTTTTTTAATCTTTCAATCATATTATTGAAATTTTTGTTAAGTATTTTAAATTCCTCATCAGAATCAACATCTTGTACTTTAGTATCTAACATCCCTTTACTGATATTTTGAGAGGCAGTAATTAGATTTATTATTGGTTTTGTCAATCTAGTAGCAAAAGATATCGCAATAATAGTCGACAAAAATAATAACAAAGTAACCAAAATAATATATATAATTGCGAATGTTATTTTAATTCCAGTTTGACTATTTTCAACTGAGTAATAAAAACTAACTGCTTCTTCGGTTTCATCTACATATTTAATAATTTTTGGTTCTATATCTCTTGAAATATATAAATAAGTATCAATTAAACTATTTAACTTTATCATTACAGAGGTTTTCTCATTAACATTACTTGAGACAATTACTGGAAAGCCCTCTAAAGCTTTTACAAATTCTTCCTCTGTAGGTGGGTCAAATTCGATGCCAATTTCTTTTGTTTCTGAGAACATTATATTACCTGAACTGTCAATTAAATAAACGTCATCTATTCTTCTTAAAAGTCTCTCTGACCTAACAATATTTTTAAATCTATTTTGATCTGAGTAAAAAAGATTTGAGACTCTGTTTATACCTACGCTCATTAATAAAATATCTGACTCCACTGTTTTCTTGCTTTCATCTAAATAATTTTTTGCTACATCATAAGAATTATTTACAGCTCGAGTTATTTGATCATTAAAAAAATTTTGAACACCGAAATTAAATAGAAAAAGTGAAAAAATTGCTATTAACAAAGAGGGCAAAAAAGTGAATAATGAAAAGAGGGAAATATACTTTAAGTTTGTTTGAGATCCTGTTTTATTTCTTTTGCCTGTGGAATATAGTCTCAGTATATTTTTAAAAATTAAACCAAAAAAAACTAATAAGAGCACGATGTCAATTATTAGTAATATTTGCAAATTTTTGTCTGTTAATGGTATAAAGCCTTCATTGATAAAAGTGAGAAATGTTATAATTCCTAGAAATATGCAAAGAATTGAGGAAGCGATAATCCAATTTAGGTCTTTTATAATTTTAAACATCTCAAATAATTATTAATAATTTATATAAATATAATATAACTTAATACAATGAGTTTTTGCTTGATTTTATTAGCAGCCGGTAAAAGTAGCAGATTTAATTCAAATCTAGCTAAACCTTATCATAAAATTGCAGGAAAAACTTTAATTGAGATGTCTCTTAATAAAAGTGCATTTTTTAGCCAAATTAAAAAGACTGTAATTGTTTACAATATTAAAGATAAAAAGAATTTAAAAAAATTAAAGCTAAAAAACATTAAATTTATAAAAGGGGGTAAAACTAGACAACAGTCAACTTTTAATGCCCTAAAGTATTTGATAAAACAAAAAAAAATATCAAAAGTTTTAATACATGACGCTGCAAGACCAAATTTTTCGAAAAAGTTAATTGGGTCAATAATTAAAAAAATGAAAACTAATAGAGCGGTAATTCCAAAAATTAATATTCAAGATGCTGTAAAACAAAGATTTGAGTCTACCCAATATGAATACATAATTGCTAAAAATAGAAATAATTTATTTCTTACTCAAACACCCCAAGCATTTAAAATTAAAGAGATTTATAATTTACATAAAAAAAATCCTCATAAATATAGAGACGATGATGTTTCTCTTTATATAGATTTAAATAAAGTTAAATTTATTGAAGGAGAAAAAAATAATTTTAAAATTACAGATAAATCTGATTTTGATAATTTAAAAAATTTGTATAAATCTAATATAAGTGTAGGTATTGGTTTCGATATTCATAGATTGGTACCAAAAAGAAAATTATATCTTGCAGGTTTAAAAATAAAATCAAAAATTGGCACTTTAGGGCACTCTGATGGAGACCCAGTGCTTCATTCTGTGACCGATGCAATTCTTGGTGCTTGCAAAATGGGAGATATAGGGGAAATGTTTTCTGACAAAAAAAATAAATTTAAAAATATAAGATCAACAATTTTATTAGAAGAAGTTGTGGCAAAAATAAAAAAAAATGGTTATTTCATAAATAATATAGATATAAATATAATCACTCAAGCTCCAAAAATCAAAAAATACAAAAAAGAAATGATAAAAAATATTTCTAGGCTCTGTGATGTTTCTAATAATAAAATAAACATAAAAGGGAAAACTACAGAAAAATTAGGGCTGATAGGTAAGGAAAAAGCAATAGCATGTGAGGTAATAGCTTCGGTAATTAGACATGATTAATAAAATAAATAATTTATTTGTAACATTATTTGGTATAGGTAAAATAAAAAAAATACCTGGAAGCTTAGCTTCTTTGACTACAATATTCGTATTGTATTTTTTTTTTCACGTATTAAATATTTCGCCAAATATAATATTATTTTTTCTTCTTATAATTTTTTTATTATCCCTATATTCGATAAATATATACATAAAGAATTTAACAGATAAAGATCCAAAGGAAGTGGTAATCGATGAATTTGTTGGTCAATCTATTCCAATAAGTCTTTACGAAGTAGCTCATTCAACTACTAGAGATAATTATGAAATAATAAAGTTTTATTTCATTATGTTTGTGCTTTTTCGTATTTTTGACATCCTAAAACCTTATCCTGTAAGTTACTATGACAAAAATTTTAAAAATAGTTTTGGTATCATGATGGATGATGTCTGTGCTGGCCTTTATGTTGTAGCTATAATGGTTTTATATATGGTTTTATCGTGAAAATTAAATCAAAAAAAATAATAAAAATTCTTAGAAAAAAAAGATTAAAAATCTCATTTGTTGAATCTTGTACTGGAGGAATGCTTTCTAGTTCGATCACCTCGATAAGTGGATCTTCTAAAGTTTTCACATTAGGTCTGATCACTTATTCCAACCAATCAAAAATTAATGTTCTAAAAGTGCCTAAAGATATTATAAAACATCATGGAGCTGTAAGTATGAAATGTTGTTTATCGATGGTTAACAATTTATCTAAAATTTCTAAAAGTAATATAAATGTCTCAATAACTGGGATAGCTGGACCTAAAGGAGGTACTAAACAAAAGCCTGTTGGATTAGTCTTTATAGGTATAAAAAAAGATAAAAGGATAATGATAAAAAGGTATATTTTTGCTAACAAAGGCCGTTCTTATATCCAAAAAGCTACGGTCAGAAAATCTCAAGATTTAATCTTAAGTTTTCTTAAATAGCTCAACAGCTCTTTTCTCAAAAGCATCGGCAATTTTATTTAAACCTAGATTAAATGATTTTTTCATTATCATATTAAGAAAATTATTTTTTAATTCAAAATCAATGTCAAACGTTAATTGAGTTTGGTCATTTATTTCTTTAAAACTCCATTCATTTTGAAGATGTTTTAATGGTCCATCAATATTAGTTACAAGTATTTTATCTTTCTCCTTATAATACAACACTAAACTTGTGTAGGTTTCATTAAGAAATTTTTTTCCTACTTTTAAATCGCCTTTAATCTCAATCAGATCTTCGCTTTCTTTCTTTTCATGAATTTTGCCGTCTATGCACCATGGAACAAATTCAGGATATTTTTCTATATCTAAAACCATTTCTATTAAGTCTTTTTTTTTGCAAGGAATAATTTTTTTTATTGAGGCTGACGACATTCAATTTTGTTTAATCTTGCCTCTCTTAACTTTTTAAAATCTTCATCAGCATGATAAGAAGATCGAGTTAAAGGAGAAGAAGAAACTAATAAAAAACCTTTTGAAGTGGCAATATCTTTAAACTCTTTAAATTCATCAGGATGCAAGTATCGGTCTAAAGGAAAATGTTTTACAGAAGGTTGTAAGTATTGGCCTATCGTTAAAAAATCTACATTGGCACTCCTTAAATCATCCATTACTTGTATCACTTCATCTTTTTTTTCACCAAGACCAACCATAATTCCAGATTTTGTAAATAAATTTGGTTTCTTTTCTTTAACAGATTTCAATAAGTCAATTGATGCAAAATATCTGGATCCTGGTCTAACTTTTAAATAAAGACTTGGGACCGTTTCAATGTTATGATTAAAGACATCTGGATTTGCCTCTAGAACTTTCTCATAGGATTTTCCTTTTCTTAGAAAATCAGGGGTTAAAACTTCAACTGTAGTTTTTGGATTATTCTTTTTAACTTCAGAAACAACTTCTTTAAAATGATTAGCTCCACCATCATCAAGATCGTCTCTGTCAACAGAAGTTATAACTACATGATTCAAATTTAATTCTTTTACAGCTTTTGAAACTTTAAAGGACTCTAAGGGATCCAAAGCTCCAGGTTTACCAGTTTTTACATCACAAAAAGCACAGCCTCTCGTACATGTATCTCCCATAATCATAAACGTAGCATGCTTTTTACTCCAACATTCTGTAATATTTGGGCAGTTTGCCTCCTGACAAACTGTTACAAGATTATTTTTGTTAACAACTTGTTTAGTTTGAAAGAATACTTGTGAATTCACAATCTTTGATCTAATCCATTTAGGTTTTTTTTTAATTGGATTTGAAATATTTTTTACTTTTTCAGGGTGTCTAATTTTCATTATTTCAATTTTATTAGAATTTCATCTTCCTTGCCAAATTTTAGTTTTTCTCTATAAACTATATCTAGATAGTCAAGATCAATATCGTCTGAAAGTAAAATATTTTTCTGTTCCAGTAAATCTTTTTTAACAGATAATTTTTTTTCTTTCTTTATCATTAGACTCTCAGTATTTTTCTTTTCAAAATAAGAATACAAGCCTCTCTCACCACCAATTAGATTTATGGCAACGTATAGTGTTAAAAAAATATTTAATAAAAACAGTTTTCTTGTTTTAAAAATTTTAATAAGCCTCATGTCTAGATTCTAGCCATTTTAGGTGAATTTCCAAGCTCTTCTTCGATTCTAATGAGTCTATTATATTTTGCTACTCTTTCTGACCTTATTAGAGAACCGCTTTTAATTTGAGATGATTTTGTCGCAACAGCTAGATCTGCAATAAACGTATCTTCTGAATCCCCTGATCTATGAGATATAATAGTTTTAAACCCTTTCTTTTGAGCAAAATTTATTACTTCAAGTGTTTCCGTTAAAGTCCCTATTTGATTAGGTTTAATTAAAATTGCATTTGCTGCTTCTTGTTTGATGCCTTTTTTTAATCGTTCTATATTTGTAACAAATAAATCGTCTCCAACTATTTGAGTTTTATGATTATTGTCTTTTAAATATTTCATTAATTCAGACCAGGATACCCAATCATCCTCTGAGAAGGGATCTTCAATCGAACTTATAGAATATTTTTTTATTAAATTTATATAATAATCAATAACTTCCTTGGATTTTTCAAATTTAGAACTTTTAACAGAGTATTTACCGTCTTTATGTAGTTCATTAGAGGCCACGTCTAAGCAAATTGTTACGTCTTCTTTTGGTTTAAATCCTGATAATTCTATAGATTTTAATATCAATTCTAATGCTTGTTCGTTATTTTTTAGGGAGGGAGCAAAACCTCCTTCGTCACCAACGGTTGTAGATAAATTTTTTTCACTGATTAGTTTTTTTAGATTTTGAATTACCAAAAAACACACTCTTAAAGACTCAGTAAAAGTCTCAGTTTTTTCTGGTCTTATCATAAACTCTTGAATTCTTAAGGAGTTATTTGCATGTGCTCCTCCATTAATTATATTCATTAGAGGTCTAGGCAATATACTAGATGTGTTACTTCCAAGATATTTGTGTAAAGGGACTTTTTTAACTAAGGCAGCCAATTTACACGTAGCAATAGACACAGCCAAAATCGAGTTAGCGCCTAGATTACTTTTTTGTTTACTTCCGTCTAAATATATTAATTTTTTGTCTATTTTATTTTGATCAAAAATATCAAATGAGTTTAATTCTTTAGAAATTATATCATTAATATTCTTAATAGAATTTAAAACACCTTTTCCTAAATAAGCTTTGCTTTTAATGTCTCTAAGTTCAAAAGCCTCATGCGATCCTGTGGAGGCTCCAGATGGAACTATTGCGGACGCAAAGTTTCCATCATCTGTATGAACTTCTGCTTCAACTGTTGGGTTGCCTCTGCTATCAAAGATCTGACGTCCTTTGATTGTTTTAATTTTTGGCATTTTTAATTAATTTATCAATTTCAATTAACTGACTTAGTAAGCTTGGCATCTTTGATAGTGGAACCATGTTTGGTCCATCTGAAGGAGCGTTCTCAGGATCTTCGTGGGTTTCTATAAAAACAGCTCCTACTCCAACCGCAATCGCAGCTCTAGAGAGATGTTCAACAAATTCTCTTTGGCCTCCGCTTTTATTTCCCATACCACCTGGTTGTTGTACGGAATGTGTAGCATCAAAAACTACCGGGTAGCCAAATCCAGCTAATATTGGTAGCGATCTCATATCAGAAACCAAAGTATTATATCCAAAACTAGCACCTCTTTCGGTTACCAAAATATTTTTATTTCCCGAATCTTCAATTTTTTTAATTACATTTTTCATATCCCATGGAGCTAAAAATTGACCTTTCTTTACATTAATAACTTTACCAGTTTTTGCTGCAGCTATAAGCAAATCTGTTTGTCTACATAAAAAAGCAGGTATTTGTAAAACATCAACATGTTTAGCAACAATTTCACATTGATCTGCAGAATGAACATCTGTGAGTACAGGTATATTTAAATCTTTTTTTATTTTATCAAAAACTGGAAGAGATTTCTCAAGACCAGCTCCCCTTTTGCTTTCTAAGCTAGTTCTATTTGCTTTATCGTAAGATGTTTTATAAATAAATCCAATTCCAAGTTTTTGAGTAATTTCTTTTAGTTTACTAGCTGTATTCATCGCATGTGTTTCATTTTCTAATTGACAGGGTCCAGCAATAAGCGTGAATTGATTGGTATTTGAAATGTTAAGTTTGCCACATTTAATTGTTTTATTTTCCATCAGTTCCAACCTTTCCTTTTTTCAGCTGCTTTGATAAAAGAGGAAAATAGAGGATGCGGCGTAAAAGGTCTCGACTTAAATTCCGGATGAAACTGAACGCCTATAAACCAAGGATGATCTTTTAATTCTATAATTTCAGGCAAAGTTCCATCTGGAGACAATGCCGAGAAAATTAATCCTTTTTTTTCAAACTCATTTTTATATTTAATATTAACCTCATATCTGTGTCTGTGTCTCTCTTTTATTCTTTTTGTTGAATAAATTTTAGAAATTAACGAATTATTTTTTAATATAGCGTCATATAAACCTAATCTCATAGTGCCTCCTAAATTTTTTTCAGTACCTTTAATAATCTTTTTACCTTTTTGCCATTCCTCTAATAAACCCACTACAGGGGTACAATTATTACCAAATTCACTAGTTGATGCATTTTTAATGTTTAATAAATTTCTAGCAGCTTCAATTATCGCCATTTGCATACCAAAACAAATTCCAAAGAAAGGTATATTATTTAATCTTGCGTATTTTATGGCAGCAATTTTACCTTCACTACCTCTTTTTCCAAACCCACCAGGAATAAGTATTCCTGAAACATCTTTTAATAAAGGCTTTACTTGATGAATTTTAAGGTTTTCTGAGTCAATTCTTTTTAAATTAACTTTAAGGTTATTGGATATTCCACCATGCGTTAAAGCTTCATCTAATGATTTGTAGGCGTCTTTTAAATTAACGTATTTACCTATGATACCTATATTTACATCTTTTCTTGAACCTAGTACCTTGGAAGTAATGTTCTTCCATTTTGACAAGTCAGGTGTTTTTTTGTTCTTGATTTTAAAGAATGATAGCACTCTCTGATCTAGCTTTTCTTTATAAAAACTAATTGGCGCCTCATAAATTGTTTTTACATCAACTGTTTCTATAACATTTTCAATTTGAACGTTGCAGAATAAAGATATTTTCTTTCTTTCTGCAATTGGAATTTTTTTTTCTGATCTACAAATAATTATATCTGGTTGGATCCCTAAGCTTCTTAATTCTTTTACAGAATGTTGGGTAGGTTTTGTTTTTAATTCCCCTGATGCTTTTAGATAAGGGACTAAAGTAAGATGAATAAATAAACTATTTTCTTTTCCTTCTTCATTAGAAAACTGTCTTATTGCTTCTAAGAATGGTAAACTTTCGATATCTCCTACAGTTCCACCAATTTCACAGATTATAAAATCTTCATTTTTAACATTTTGAGAAATAAATTTTTTAATACGATTAGTGACGTGGGGTACAACTTGAACAGTACCACCTAAATAGTCTCCTTTTCTCTCTTTTTTAATTATATCGCTATAAATCCCGCCAGTAGTAATATTGTCAGATTGTGTTGCTGAAATTCCAGTAAATCTTTCGTAGTGACCTATATCTAAATCTGTCTCTGCTCCATCGTCTGTAACGAAAACTTCTCCGTGTTGAAATGGATTCATTGTTCCAGGATCTACGTTTAAATAAGGATCTAATTTTCTTACTCTTACTTTATAACCTCTCAACTGGAGCAGTGATGCTAATGAAGCTGAGGAGAGACCTTTCCCTAAAGATGAAACCACGCCGCCAGTTACGAAAATATATCGCGCCATGGAAGTATGTTATACTATATTATTTTTAAAAGACAAAGCTTATTTAGAAGACTCTGGAATTTGAGGAAGACTTGAGTCTTGTTTTTCTTCTTTTTCAAGAACAGATTGAACTTCACGAATCTCATCTCTGGAAATAACTACTAGTGCAATACTGGTAATAATAAATAAAGCTGCAACAATAGAAGTAAATTTAGTCAAAAAACTTCCAACCGATCTTGCGGATGTGAAACTATCTTGTGAAACACCTAGGCCAAGAGCACCTCCCTCAGATCTTTGCAATAAAATGACTATTACAAGTATAACTGCCAAGATTACATTAACTGCTATTAAAATATTTTCCATAGCACCTATCTATAGTAATTTTTTATTATATCAATGAATTTTTTAGATGTTTTTGAAGCTCCTCCAATTAAAAAACCATCTAGAATTTTAATTGAATTAAACTGTTGAATATTCGTGCTATCTACAGAACCTCCATAAAGAACTTTAATAGAACCATTTCCTTTTAAGATATTTTTCAAACTTTTTTTAATAAAAAAAATTGTTTTTGATAATTCAGAAGTTTTAGGAATTTTACCTGTACCTATCGACCATATTGGTTCGTAAGCAATTATTATATTTTTTTTATTAAATTTTTTTTCTAAAACGTTTGATAATTGTTTTTTTAAAACCTTGTAAGTAAGTTTTTTATTTTTTTGAGATTTGTTTTCACCGATGCAAAAAATTACATTGATTTTATTTTTTAACGCAAACATCACTTTTTTCTTAAGTATTGAGTCATTGTCCCCTTCAGCTCTATTATCTGAATGTCCTATAATTACATATTTTGCACCGAGTTTTTTGATCATATATGGGCTGATCGCTCCAGTATCAGAACTAAATTTTTCTTTATAAAAACAGTTTTGGGCACCAATAAGAACTCTTTTGTTTTTAAGTGCCTTAGAAAATGTTTCTAACAATGTGAAAGGTGGAGTAATTATTGCTTTATATTTTTTATTGTATTTTTTATCCAAATTTACAAATGCGTTAATCTTATTTACTATATTTATTGATTTAGGAACTCCAAACATTTTCCAGTTTCCAATAAAGTATCTCATCTCATTTGCCATAATTATGAATTTGATCTATAGGTGTATAAAATTATTACTTTAATAGAATATAAAAATGTTTTCATCAATAGGAAAATTTTCTAAGTCAATATCAATCAAAATTTTGGTTGGTATCATCATTTTACCTTTTATCTTTTGGGGTATGGGCGATATATTTAGAGGTGGAAATCAAAATATTGTAGCAACTATCGACTCAGATAAAATTAGTTCTAAAGAATTTTTCAATTATTTGAATAGATTAAATCTTACAGAAAAAGAACAGAAAGATTTAACTAAAACAAATTTAATGGAAAGAATTCTTTCAGAATATATTGGTAAAAAAATAATTGATTTAGAAATAGAAGATTTTGGAATTATTTTAACGGACTCATCGCTAAAAGATTATATAATTAATGACAAAACTTTTTATAAAGACAAAAAGTTTTCCAGAGCCGAATATGAAAAGTTTTTGTTAAAGGGCGGTTTATCAGCTCCTAGTTTTGAAAAAAATATTTCAGATCAAGAAAAGAAGAGACAGTTATTGTCATATTTAGCACAAGGATTATATGTTTCAGATTTTTTAATCCAAAGCTCTTTCAGTAAAGAAAATCAAATTAAAAATATTAAATACATAAATTTAAATAATTACTATGACAAAAGAACAATTACAAAGGAGGAGATAAATAAGACCTACGAAGAAAACAAAAATTTATTTCAGCAAACTTATAAAAGTATAAATTTTATAGAACTTAAACCTGATAAACTTGTCGGTGATAAGGATTATTCCGAGAATTATTTCAAAAAAATTGATGAATTAGAAAATGATATCTTAGACGGTGTTACTCTTGAGTTGGTAGCAAGTAATAACAATTTAACAATGATTAAAACAGATGAAGTGAATAATGAAAAAAAAAATATATTAGGAATTAAGGAAACATCTATTGATGATGATTTATTTAATGAGTTTTTTAAAATTAAAAATCTTAATTCTCCTGAGTTAATAAATTTTAAAAATAGATATTATATAGCTCAAATTTCTTCACAAAATCAAATTGCAGGAAAAATTAATGACAGACCGGTCAACGACGCAATAATTAAACAAATAAAAATTAAAAATATAATAGAAAATAACATTAAAATTTCAAAGGAAATTTCAAAAGGAGACTTCAAAGAATCGAATATGGTAGAATATGCAAAAAAAAATAATATTGATGTAAAAAAAACTCAATTAAAGAATCTTAAAAATAATGAGATTTTTAGTGAAGATATAATTAAAGAAATATTTAAAATGAATGATAAACAAATAAATTTGATTACTGATAGCACCTTATCTAAAAATTTTATAGTTTATATTGATAATACAAAAAAAATATCAATAGAAAAAAATTCTAAGGATTATGAAAAGTATAAATCTCAAGCAAAATTAAATTTAGCAAGAGATATATATAATGTGTATGATAAAAGTGTAAATAATAAGTATAAAATTGATGTAAATAATAAAGCACTTGAAAGAATTAAAAACTCATTTTAATGAAACTAAATACTAGTTTTGTAAACTTCAAAAAAAAACATAAAAATAAAAGAGATCAAATTTTATTTTTTTCAAGAAAATGTAAAGATTATTTAAAAGTCGAAAATTTATTTAAATTTCTATTAGTCGAAAAAGACAGCTTTATTTTTGAATCTGTAGAAAAAGGGAAAATTAGAGGCAGATACACAATAATCGGTCTGAATCCCGATAAGACATGGGATATTAATAAAAACATTATAACTTACATAACTGAAGGTAAAAAAAGGAAGATTAAGTCTAAACCCCTTAATTTTTTAAACAATTTATTAAATAAATTTAATAATAAAATTCCAAAAGAATTGCCTAATATGGCCTCTATGTTAGTTGGTTATTTTTCTTATGATGTAATCAAATATTTAGAAAAAATTCCAAACAAATGCAAAGATGACCTCAATATTCCTGACGTTAGGTTGACGAGACCCAGAACTTTAATTATCTATGATAATCTTAAAAAAAAAATATATTATATAGAAAATATTTATTCTGATATCCCAATTAAGAACTATTATGAAAAATATCAAAAAATTAAAGATAATTTTAACATGTTTCAAGAATATGAAAATATTAAACTACCTGATAAGTTTATTTTCAAATCAAATAAAAATAAAATAAAATCAAATATTTCAAAAAACAAATATAAATCTATAGTGATTAAAGCTAAAGATCATATAGCTAAAGGAGATATTTTTCAGGTGGTACTTAGTCAAAGGTTTGAAAGAAAGTTTGAAAAACACCCGTTGGAAATTTATAACCATCTAAGAAAATCTAATCCTTCACCATTTATGTTTTACTTTAACTATGAAGACTTCAAAGTGTTAGGCAGTAGTCCCGAAATATTGGTAAGATTAAGAAATAATAAAATAACTGTAAGACCTATAGCCGGAACTAGACCTAGAGGCAAAAATAAGTTTCATGACAAAAAATATAAAAATGAGCTTCTCAAAGATAAAAAAGAACTTGCGGAGCACTTAATGTTATTAGACTTAGGTCGAAACGATGTGGGCAAAGTCTCTAAAATTAATACTGTCAAAGTTACCGAAAGTTTCAAAATAGAAAAATATTCTCATGTAATGCACATCGTGTCTAACGTTGTAGGTACTTTTAACAATAAAACCTCAATATTTGAAACACTTTTATCAGGTTTTCCTGCTGGTACAGTTAGCGGCGCACCAAAAATCAGAGCCATGGAAATAATTGATAATTTGGAAAAAAATAAAAGAAAGCTTTATGCTGGCGGGATCGGATATTTTACGCCTAATAAAGAATTTGATACTTGCATAGCTCTCAGAACAGCCTTGATAAAGAATAATAAGTTTTATGTTCAATCTGGTGCAGGAATTGTTGCTGATAGCAATCCAGAACGAGAATATCAAGAAACAGTAAATAAAGCCAAAGCCTTGATGAAAGCTATTGATTAAATGAAAGTTTTGCTAATAGATAATTACGATAGTTTTACATACAACTTATATCACTATCTTTCTCATTTAGGATGTAATGTCGATGTATTTAGAAACGATAAAATAGACTCAAATAAAATAAAAAGAAATAAGTATAAAAAAATTGTAATATCTCCAGGACCAGGAAATCCAAATCAAACAGGAAACTGTTTGAAGATTGTTAAGAATCTTCATAAAAAAATTCCAATCCTTGGTGTATGTTTAGGCCATCAAATCATTGGTCAGGTTTTTGGGGCAAAAATTATTAGAGCAAGGAATCTAATGCACGGTAAAATGAGTAAAATTAATCATAAAAAATTGGGTATATTTAAAAATTTTAAGAACAATTTTTTGGCAACTAGATACCATAGTTTAGTAATTGATAGGAAAAAATTGCCAAAATCTCTTATTATCACCGCGGAAACAAAGAATAAAACTATTATGGGGATAATGCATAAAAAATATAATATTCACGGAGTACAATTTCATCCTGAAAGTATTAACACTAAGGTAGGACTGAAATTAATAAATAACTTTCTAAAATATAAATAAAATGGACAAAATTATTAATAAACTAAAAAATAAAGAGAGCTTAAGTTTTGAAGAAAGCAAGTCTGCTTTTGAAAATATTATGTCAGGAAAAGTTAAAGAAGAACTAATTCATGATTTTTTAATTTATTCATCTACAAAAGGAGAAACACCTGAGGAAATCGCTGGAGGAGTGTATGTTTTGAGAAACAAAGCAAATAACGTAGATGTGCCCGAAGATACAATAGACACATGCGGGACTGGGGGTGATGGAAAGAATACTTTAAATATTTCAACTGCCGCAGCTCTTTTGTTATCAAGCTTTAACATTAAAGTAGCAAAACATGGAAATAAATCTGTATCATCAAAGTGTGGGTCAGCTGATGTACTAGATAAATTAAATATAGATATTAATCTTGGGCCTAGAGAAGTAGAAGCAAGTATAGACAAAAACAATTTTGGTTTTATGTTTGCTCCGGGCTATCATTCAGCCATGAAATATGTTGGGCCTGTTAGAAAAAAAATCGGCAAAAGAACAATATTTAATTTGATTGGTCCATTAAGTAGTCCGGCTAAAGTTAAAAGGCAAGTAGTTGGTGTCTTTAATAAAGATTTACTTAAGATTTTTGGTGAAGCACTAAAAAATTTGAATTTAAATAAAGCAATAATAGTAAACAGCGAAGATGGTTTAGATGAAATTTCACCCTATGCTAATACGAAAGTAGTTGAATTGGAAAACAAAAATATTAAAGAATATATTTTAAACCCTAAAGATTTAAACATAAAAGCAGATAATTTTGAAAATTTAATTGGAAAAGGACCAGAATATAACGCTGAACAGATTAAAGAAATATTTAAAGGAAGGGATAACGATTTTTCTATTGCAGTTTGTTTAAATGCTGCGGCAGGTCTTTTAGTTGCCGATAAATCAAAAAATTTTAAAGAAGGTTATGAATACCTGAGAAGACACATTCTATCGGGAAAGGTTATTAATCATCTTTCTAAACTAATTAAATGAACAATATTTTAGAAAAAATAATTTCTGATAAAAAAGATAGCATTAAAAAATATAAAAATTCTTTTTCAATTTTAGACCTAAAAAATAAAATTTCTGATTATAATAAATATTTTAATTTTAAAGATAAGCTTAATCAGAAAAAAATTTCGGTAGTTGCAGAGATAAAAAAAGCGAGTCCATCTGCTGGTACTATTGTTGAAAATTTTGATCCAAAAGTTATTGCTAAACAATACTATGATTCTGGAGCAGATTGTCTTTCTGTTTTGACTGAAGAGAACTATTTCAAAGGTAAATTAGATGATATTTGCGAAATTAAAAAAGAAATAAAATTACCTATTTTATGTAAAGATTTTTTAATAGAACCTTACCAAGTATATTTAGCTAAAAGTTTTGGTGCTGATGCTATTTTAATTATTTTATCTGCCGTAAACGAAAAAATTGCTAAAGAAATTTACGATACCGCAGAGAATTTAAATATGAGCACTATAGTTGAGGTACATACTAATGAAGAGGCAAAAAATGCACTTAATTTTAAAAACGCAATTATTGGCATTAATAATAGAAATCTAAAAACACTTAAAACAGATATTCAAAAAACTTATGATTTACATAAAGTGTTATCCAACCATCCAGGGCCTTTGCTATGTGAAAGTGGAATTAAATCAGAAAAAGAGGTAGAGCAAATAGTAAAAAAAACTGGAATAAATAATTTTCTAATCGGTGAATCACTACTTAAAGATCTTGATAAAAACTCCACTCTTTTATCAAAAATACTTCAAATAAAGCCGTAATTTAAGGCTAATTTAGCATTGATATTATAGTAGAACTTTTGTAGAACAGAAATGTACGAGGTTTGTTCTATGCTTACAAAAAAACAAAAAAACTTATTAATTTATATAAATAAGAAGATTAGATCGTCAGGAATTTCTCCTTCTTACGAGGAAATGAAAAATTCCCTCAACCTTAAGTCGAAATCAGGTATTCATAGATTAATTTCTGCACTGGAGGAAAGAGGATTTGTCAAAAGACTAGCTCATAAAGCTAGAGCTCTCGAAGTTGTTAAATTACCTGAAAATGCAAGTGCTAACGACATTTTCAACTCATTTACACCGAGTGTTATAAAAGGTGGCTTAGACAGAAGTAAAAAATCTTCAAGCCAAGTTTCAGTCTTAGGTAGTATAGCTGCAGGGACTCCAATTGAAGCTATACAACAAGAGGTTGATAAAGTTGCCCTACCAGAAGACTTACAAAATAATGGAGAGCATTTTGGTTTAAAAATCAAAGGTGACTCAATGATTGAGGCTGGTATTAATGACGGAGACACAGTCATCATTAAAAAAGCCTCTAACGCGGACAACGGGCAAATAGCTGTTGTATTAATTGACGATCAAGAAGCTACTTTAAAAAGAATAAGAAAAAAAGGTAATACTATTGCTTTAGAAAGTGCAAACAAAAATTACGATACAAAAATCTATGCTGCCAGTAGAATAAAAATCCAGGGAAAACTGGTCTCTTTGTATAGAAACTTTCATTAAAATAGTCTAATTAATTTAAATGACTTTTATTTGTAGGTTTGCTCCCTCACCTACGGGACCTCTTCATATCGGTGGTGTAAGAACTGCGCTATTTAATTGGCTATTAGCTAAAAAAAACAAAGGGAAATTTTATTTAAGAATAGAAGATACCGATAAAGAAAGATCGAAAGACGAATTTAGAAAACAAATTATTTCCTCATTAAATTGGTTGGGTATAAAACACGATGGCAAAGAATATATACAATCTAAAAATATTAAAAAACATAAAGAAATAGCTGATGAGTTGATAAAGAAAGGATTCGCGTACTATTGCTACTGTTCAGAAGATGAAATTAATGAACAAAAAGAAAAATGTAAAAAACAAGGGATACCTTATGTTTACAATAGAAAATGGAGAGATGCCAAGGACCTTAAAATTCCAGAGAATGTTAAACCAGTTGTTAGATTTAAAAGTAAAATTTCTGGAATGTCCTCAATTAAAGATTTAGTTCAAGGTGAAATGAGTCTTTCCAATCTAACTATTGAAGACTTTATAATTTTAAGACAAGATAACACTCCTACTTACCAACTTTGTGCTACAGTTGATGATCATGAAATGGGAATAACTCATGTTATTAGAGGTGATGATCACAAGATTAATACCTTCAAACAAAAACAAATATACAGTGCTTTGAATTGGGCTGTGCCTGAATTTGCTCACATACCCTTAATTCACAGTGAAACGGGAAAAAAACTTTCTAAAAGAGATAAGGCTTCTACAATTGACGATTATATTAAAATAGGAATTTTGTCAGATGCTCTTAGAAATTATTTATTGAGGTTGGGTTGGGCTCACAAAGATAAAGAAATTTTCTCCCTAGAAGAAAGCATTAATCTTTTTGATCTAAAAGGAGTTGGTAAATCTCCATCTAAACTTGATATGAGCAGAATTCTCTCCATTAATGAGCATTATATTAAGCACGTAGAAGAAAAAAAATTATTTGAATTGTTAGAAATTTATTGTGAAAAATTCAACAAACCACTCAAATCTTCTAAATCTAGCGTAATTTTAAAATCAATAAATTTTTTAAAAAATAAAGCTAAAACTCTTGAAGATATTTATCAGAATGCCCAATATATTCTTGATGATAAAATTGAGATACCAGCAGAGGATAAAAGTCTAATCAATCAGTCTTCTAAGGATATATTAAAGGACTTTCTTGATGCTTTTAAGAAAATTAAAAAAATAGATAAGAGTAGTTTAGAAAAAATAATCAATAAATTGATACAAGCTCATAAAACAAATTTTAAAGGTGTTGGGCAACCGTTGAGAATTGTTCTCACTGGTTCTAAATTTGGTCCAGCCGTTTACGATATTCTTCTCTCATTAGATAAAGAAGAAATTATTAAAAGACTTAAAAATATTTAATTTAATCTGCGTCCTTTAAGTTTATTGAAATTTAACTCAATAAATTTATAAAACATCATGAAAAAAATCTATGTGATACATGAAAATGATGAATGGGTTGAGCCATTACGAAAAAGTTTTATTAAGATAGGTGCTCCATTCACAGAATGGCATATGGACAGAGAAAATTTTGATCTCAAAGAAAAAAGTCCAGATGGTATATTTTATAATCGTATGAGCGCTAGTTCACATTCTCGAGGTCACAGATATGCGCCTGAAAAAACTAAAGAGGTTTTAGAATGGCTTGAAAAAAATAATAAAAGAATAATAAATAATTCAAGAGCTTTAGAACTTGAAATAAGTAAATTAAAACAATACCAAGAACTTAAAAAATTTAAAATAAGATTCCCTAAAACATTTTCTGCTGAAAATAAAGAAGAGCTTATTGAAAAATCAAAAAATTTTGATAAACCTTTTATTACAAAACATAATAGAGGTGGCAGAGGTCTTGGTGTAAAATATTTTGAAAATACTCGAGATCTTAAAAAATATGTTTATGGAAAAGATTTTGAAGAATCCATTGATAAAATCACTTTACTTCAAGAATATATTGCTTCTGAAAAGCAAATAATCACGAGAGTTGAATTTGTAAAAGGTAAATTTTTATATGCTGTTCAAGTAGATACCTCGGAGGGTTTTCAGTTATGTCCAGCGGATCCATGTAATGTTGAAGAAAATTTTTGTCCTGCTAATTCCGATGGTAATAAATTTATGATTATAAAGAATTATCGTAACCCAGAAATACAAAAGTATGAGAAATTACTATTTGAAAATAATATCGAAATAGCTGGGATAGAATATATAGTCGATAAAGAAGGGTTACACTTTACCTATGATATCAATACTAACACAAATTATAATTCTATCGCTGAAGAAAAAAGTAATATTAAAGGTATGGATTCTATTGCGAGTTTTCTAAATAGTGAACTAAAACTGAACTAGCAATTTGAGAAGATCTTTCTGTTTTAAAATTATTAATTATTCTCTGGGTTTTTTTAACTTGATTTTCTAATCTGGTCTTATCAGTTAAGAGAAAATCAACAGTTTCAAATATATTGGATGAATTACATTTAGATTGTAGTAATTCAGGAATTATTTCTTCGTTGGCTGCAATATTAATAATATTTGCATATTTAACTTTAACCAGCATTTTTACTATAAAAAAATTAATTAAGCCCATTTTATAGATAATTATGGAAGGTACTTTCGCATTACAAATTTCTAAAGAAATTGTTCCAGATTTTGCTACTGCGAAGATTGATGATTGAAGAACATTAGATTTTATCTTTTCGTCACTTATTGCACCACAATTTTTAAATCCTTCTTTAAGTAATAGATTTTGAATTAGCTGAACATACTCAGCTGTTGAGTGAAAAATAAAAAATAAATCTTTGTGTTTTTCATTCATCTTTTTAACGAATTCAAATAATACTGGAATTAAAATATTTATTTCTGACAATCTACTTCCTGGATAAATAGAAAATATTTTTTTATTATCTTTAATTATTTGAGTAATATCAACTTTACTTTTACTCTGCTCTTCCAACAAAGGATGACCTATGAATGTTGATTGTATACCCTCTTTATCGAAGTATTTTTTCTCAAATGGGAACAATAATAAAACATGATCTAAAAATGATTTAAGTTGCTTAATTCTATGTTCTCTCCAAACCCAAACTTGTGGTGCTACAAAATGAATTGTTTTTATACTCGGATCTCTTTTTTTAACCTCTTTTGCTACCCGTAATGTAAAATCAGGACTATCTACAGAAAACAAAACATCTGGTTTAAATTTAAGTATCTTTTCAACTGTCTCGTTTATTTTGTTTTTAATTTTAAAAATATTTAACAAAACCCTCGTAAATCCTAAGTAGGTAACTTCTTTTAAATCATAAAGTGATTTAATCCCTAAAGCTTTTAAATTTTCACCTCCAATAGATAAATATTCTATATCTGGATTTGAATTTTTTAGTTGAGAAATCACTTTTGAAGCTAATTTATCGCCCGAGGGTTCGCCTGTTAAAATAAAGATTTTCTTCATTTAAACATTCTCCAAATGCTACCGTTATCAGAAATTAAATTTATTTCTCCCGTAGTTTTATGAATTTTAATATCTCTTATCCTTCCAATATTTCCTTTAAATATTATTTGTTCAACAACAAAAGAGTCTTTAAAACTGATTTTTCTTAAAGACTGATCTTTTAATGCAGTAACTAATGCATCTCCATTCCATTCCTTAAATTCTTCACCATTGTAAATTGCAATCGCACTAGCTGCTATAGATGGAACCCAATATTTTATAGCTTTAGTATATCCAGGTTTCCACTTTGGACCTATTTTTGTTCCGCTATAATTTGTTCCACCCCATCCTAATATTTTCCAACCATAATTTTCTCCATATTTTACTGTGCCAAACCAATCACCTCCCTTAGCACCATGATTGCTCAAATAAATTTTATTATCAAATGGTGATAAAGCCATGCCTTGAGGATTTCTTACACCTATCTGGTAAATTTCAGGTAACCAATTTTTTTTATCTTTAAATTTAGGATTATCTTTTGGGATAGAGCCATCTAAATTAATTCGAATTATGCTACCTGGATGTTTTTGAGGATCTTGGGCAATCATACCCTTACCTCTTTCACCAGCTGTTATATAAAGTTTATCATTTTTAATAACTAACCTTGAACCAAAATGATATCCAGAATTTATAGGAGGTTCAGCTCTAAAAATATTTTTAAAAATTATATTCTTATTATTGAAAACACCTCTTGCAACTGATGTGCTAGAATATCGATTTCCTCTGTTTTCAGAATACGAAACATAAACATTTTCATTATGAAATAAAACATCTAACAGCCCACCTTGGCCATCTTCTAATATAGACAAATTATGTTTAATAACTGATTTTGTTTTATCTTTTAAATTTATAACCAAAAGATTTCCAGGTTTTTCTGTAACCAAAATATTATTTTCATCAATAAAAGATAAACTCCATGGCTTGTTTAAACCATCAAATACTTTGACAAGTTTAATTTCCGAAGATTGTAAATTTGAAATATGAAATAAAAATAGGAATATAATTAATTTTTTCATCTAATTAAGATATACATTTTATTTTTATTAGCAAAATTTATACATTTTTGTCTCTCTAAAAAAACATTTTGCTTACTTTTTAAAACTATACCTTTTAACCCCGCTGCTTTGCACTGTTTAAAAGTTTTTAATCCAACTGTTGGTAAATCAATTCTTAAGTCTTGTTTTTTTTTAGGATATTTAACTAAGACTCCATTGTTTTTAAATTTTTTATTTTTTAATTTTTTTAATAATTTTTGAGTTCCGCCATTTCCTTCGATAGCAATTAATCTTTTATTTCTAACTACTGCGCCTTGGCTATAATTATATTTATTTAATTTACTTAATATTGAAATAGCTTTAATAATATCTGCTTTATCGAATATATTTGGCTTCACTTTAGTATAGTTGCCTTTTTTTAAAGTTAGTTCAGGATTATAAAACAATGAATTTATAGTTTTAATTTTTTCTTTTTTAAAAATGTTGATTATTTCATTTAAAATAGCTGCATCACCCAGTTTAGAACTTTTAATAATTCTAGGCATGTAATAAACACCTGTGAAATCAAGCCTTAATTTGGAAAATTTAGGTTTGTTTACTTTGCCTGCGAAAAGCACTTTTTTACATTTATTTTCTTTTAATATATTTATGATTTTTCCAAATTGACCTATAGATACTCGATTAGAATTTCGATCTTTTTTGAAAGAATTGTTTTTACTCAAATCTATAATAAGATATTTAAATTTTTTTCTTTTAATTTTTTTTAATATTTCTTTAGGAAAGTCATTATCTCCAAATATTAATCCAATCATTATTTAGCTAATGGCGTGCAAATAGGTCTTTTTTTATCTTTTGCTATAAAATCTACTACCTCTTTAACTAAATCATTATCTTTAAATTCACCATTAATTTTAGCTAAATTTTCATGAAGCTTCTCAGAAGAGAATATTTTTTTATAAGCCGAGTCTAATTCCAAAATTTTTTTATTTTCGTATTTTTTTCTTCTTAATCCAATTAAATTGATGCCTTGTAAATAATTTCTGTTACCAAATGATAAGCCAAATGGAATAACATCTTTAAGTACTCCTGTCATACCTCCAATCATCGCCAATCTTCCTATTCTTGTAAATTGCTGTACCGCTGAATTTCCACCGATAACTACTGAGTCTTCAAGTGTAACATGACCTCCTAATGGAACATTGTTGGCTATTACAACGTTATTGCCAACTTTACAATCATGGGCGATGTGAGATGAAATCATAAATAGACAATTATTTCCTATTATTGTTTTACCTCCTCCACCTTCTGTTCCAGGATTAATGGTAACATATTCCCTTATCATATTATTTTCCCCAATTACCACGCTATTTGACTCTCCCTTGTATTTTAAATCTTGAGGAATAGTCCCTATGCTTGCAAAAGGAAAAATTTTAGTTCCTTTACCTATTATTGTATTACCTTCAATGTGTACATTTGAGATCAATTCAACACTTTCAGACAATTCAACATTAGGACCTACATAACAAAAAGGTCCAATTTTTACATTTTTTCCAATTTTCGCATTTTTATCGACAACACTTGAATTATGTACCATTTATTTCCTATCAACTATAGTTGCTGACCATTGCGCATCAGCCATTTTTTTTTCTCCAACCTTTGCTATTCCTTTGTATTTCCAAACTCTACCATGAGATCTCACTGCCTCAATTTCTAAGTGAAGTTCGCAATCAGGTATTACTGGATTTCTAAATCTTGCTTTTTCTACACTCATTAAATAAACCAATTTATTTTCATATTCTTTTGGGTCAATTCCGTGTGCTGTTAAAGCTGCAGCCGCTTGTCCAAAAGCCTCAACAATAAGAACGCCAGGCATAACAGGTTGCCCAGGAAAGTGGCCTTGCACAAAAAAAACATCCTTCTTTACATTTACAATTGCTGTTGCAGATTTTAAAGGAACAATATTTATTAATTTGTCAATTAACAACATGGGTTCTCTATGTGGTAACAAATTCTCGATTTCTTTTTTATTTATAGAATTTTTACTCATTATTTATTTTTCTTTAAAAAGTCTTTAAGTGGGACTGCCGGATAACCCATAACTACTACGTTGTCCTCTATATCTTTAACAACTCCACTCCCGCCACCAATTTTTACATTATTACCTATTTTAAGATGTCCTGAAACACCAGCTTGGCCACCAATAGAAACATTGTCACCTATGGTTGAGCTTCCAGCAAAACCAACTTGGCCTGCAATCATGCAATTTTTTCCTAATTTTACATTATGTGCGACATGAACTTGGTTATCCAAAAAAGTATTTTCTCCTATCACTGTATCATCCACTGAACCTCTATCAATCGTACAGGAAGATCCTATTTCCACATAATTTTTTAATATTACTCTACCGATGTGTGGAAATCTAAAATTTTTCCCCTTGATAGGAATAAAACCAAAACCTTTTAAACCAATCTTCGAACCATCTTGAATTAAAACTTCATCTTCTATGATAGTATTTTTAATCATGACTTGAGATCCTATTACACATTTTTTTCCTATAGAAACTTTACTTTCAATTATTGTATTGCTTCCAATGATGGTGTTTTTACCAATTTTAACTTTTTTTCCAATTAAAACATTGTTACCAAATTTTACTTTGGGGTATTTAGATTTTGTTGGTTTAGATAGACTTTTATCTGGATAGTCAATATCTGAATTAGGATAAAATTTTTTTGTAACTTTTGCTAATTCAAATAAAACATTTTTTACTAAAATGACAACACAATTGTTTGGCAAATATCCCTTTAATTTTTCAGTTGTAATACAACAGCCTGCTTTTGTTTTTTCAGCAAATTCTTTATAATTTATGCTATCAAAAAAAGTAAGATCAGATTTTTTAGCATTATTAAGTGTTTTTATATTTGAAATTTTAATTTTTTTATCTTTATATATTTTACCAAATAGGTCTACGAGAAGGAAAGGTCCTTTTTTCTCAAAGAAATTATTTTCTAACATTTTGTTTAATTGAGTTTTAAAGACTTTAATTCTTTGTTTAAAATCTCAATTATTTGAGGAGTAATATCTAATTTTATATCTCCTAATAAAATACTTTTTCTGTCTAAAACAATTCTTATTTTATTCTCTTCCATATATTTCTTAATTATGGGATTTAATGTTTTTAATAATTCAGTCCTAGCCTTGGCTCTAAGATTTGCGATATTTTTTATAAGATCTTGCTTTCTTTTTTGTAAGCTAGCCACTTTTTTTCTTAGTGATTCAACTTTTTTTTGATACTCTTCATTTGTTATAATTTTTTTTTGAGAGATAATTTCTGTTTCTTCTTTTTTTAAAGCCTCTTCTTCTTTGATAAATTTTTTATTTTCGCTTTCAAATTTTTTTTTTAAGAAGTCTTGTGCTCCTTTTCCGGCCTTACTCTCATTTAAAACTTTACTAAAATCAATATAATAAGGTGATCCTGCTATAGCAGAAGTAGATATTAACAATGGTAAAATTAAAAGAATTAAAGATATTTTTTTAAATTTTTTCACGAATTAAAAAGATGTTCCAAGGTTAAAAGTAAAAGATTGTGTTTGATCGCTATCAGCTTTGGATAAATCCTGTGACAAAACAAATGACATAGGTCCTATCGGAGAAAGCCAACTTGTATTAATACCTACTGAGGATCTTATTTTATTAGAATCGTCTATTGTGCTATCATAGTCTACGCCCCATAGATTACCTACATCTAAAAAGAGACCAACATCCGTCTTTGTACTCTCTGGAAATAAGTTTGGTAGGTTTGTTTCAATATTTATTGCAGCAGCATAGTTTCCTCCAACGTAATCTGTTCCATCCTTTGGACCTATCTTATTTGGTTTAAATCCTCTAAGCCTTGTACTAGGCAATTTCGCTCTTTTACTAAGTCTAACGTCCTCTCCTTGGAGTCCATGTATACTTGCCATAAAGAATTTAAATGAACCAACTATATCTTCTCCGAAAGCACTATATTTACTAGATGTGAACCTATTACGTAAGTAAGGCGAGTCAGCATAAACTGGCAGAGTTTGGCCAAAGGAAATAATACTACCACTTGTTGGCATATATGCTCTATCTCTAGTATCAAGTCTGACTGCATAATCAAAAGCTAGATCTGTAAAAGTTCCTGCTTGCTTTTTTAATGAGTCGGATGCTGTACTATCTACTTCTAAATCGTCGTAGTTTAAATTTACTGCAGTGCTTAAATAAACATCTTTATATTGCTCAAATGTTGTATTAATACCCATAGATGCTAAGTTATTTTTATACCCTGCATCGGGTTTATCATTCGAAGTATTGCTAACTATCCATCCGACTGAATTGCCTGAAAAATTATAATTAGGATCTATTACTTTTATTTGGCCTTTTAAGCTTTCTTCATCTGCTTCAACAGAGGTAGATAGTTCTATCCCTCGACCTAAATAATTATTTTCTTTTATGGTAAAAGCAATAGAGCCTCCATTTGTGCCTACTCCAGCTCCTGCACTAATTTCTCCAGTAGGCTGTTCTTCAACAAATATATCTATTATTTTAGAATTCTTTATAGATCCCTCAGTTACATTTCTTTCAACTTCTGAGAAAATGCCCCTTGCTTTAATTTTGGCTATAGATTGTTTTAATTTAAGTAAACTAAAAGGATCTCCTTCATCAAGTAGAAGTTCAGATCTTATAACTGACTCATTAGTTACTGTATTCCCCTTAATATTGATTTTTTCAACAACTTTTTTTTCACCCTCAAAAATATTAATTTGAACTTCAATATTGTCTTTAACAATTATTTCACTGACAGAATGTTCCACGAATTGAACATCTTTTTTTGCAATTAGTAAATCAACTTCGTCTAATAGTTTTTTTACTGTAAAAGGAGAATAGTATTTTCCTACAACTTTTTTAAATTTTTTATTAAGAGGCATAAAAATTGATTTGTCTATAGCAGAGTCTACATTCGTGCTGATTTTTTGAATTCTATATCTAGTTCCTGCATCGATATTATATGTTAAAGTTGTTGAACTATCTTTTTCAATTTCTGCATTGCTAGACAAGACTTGGACATCGTAATATCCGAGTGATTTGTAATAATTGCTTAAAAGTCTTTTATCGAGTTCAATATTTTGGCTATTTAAGTAAACATTTTTTGTTAACACTTTCCAAAATTTATGTTCTTGAGAAACAATTATATCTCTTAATCTTCTGTCTCTAACTTTTTTATCTCCTATGAAATAAATTTTCGAAATTTTTGTCTTTTCACCTCTGTTAATAAAGAAAAAAAGATTAATTCGATTTTCAGAGATTTCTTCAATTTTTGAATCTATCTTTGTAAAATTGAAGCCCATTGATAAATACAATTTTTTTATCAAATCTATATCTTCCTTTAAAATACTTTTAATATATGGGCTATTTTTTTTTGTTTGTATTTTATCTTTTAATTCTCTTATTCTTTCTTCCTTTAGCTCACCTTCAACTGTAATAGAATTTATAATCGGGTATTCTTTAACAATAATCTCTAAGACGCCGTTTTTGATTGATGCTTTTATATCATCAAAAAAATTTGTTGAGTATAAATTTTTTAAAATTCTATTAAGGTCATTTTTTTCATAGTTAGAAGGAACAGATATTTCGCCATAAACAAGTATGGTTTCTTTACTAATTCTGTCGTTACCTTGCACAGTAACTTTATTTACTATTTCCGAGAAGGAACTAGTTGAAAAAAAAAGTAAAAAAATGATGATATATTTTTTCATTTAATATTTGTTTCTATTTATAATTTTCAAAGTTGTTAATCTTGACCATTGATCTATTAAGTAAATATTACTTAATTTAGTTGGATTGTATATAGCATATTTTTTGTAGTTTTTGTCTTTTAAAAGCGAAAATAGATGCTTTAGAATTGAAGTGAATCTTATTTTTTTTTTTAAAAATTGATCAACTAATATTTCATTAGCTGCATTGATAATTATTGGCGTCGAAATATACTTGTTCAATTTGGGTACAAGCTTTAATACTGGAAATTTTTTTATATCTGGTTCAAAGAATTCCAGATTTTTAATTTTATTTTTTCTTTTAATAAAATTATCAATATCAAAGTTTGAGTCAAAGATAGCGTTAGATATTGGTACCGTCATATCAGGTTCATGATATAGAAGTTTTGTGATACCACTTTTAAATTTTATTATTGCATGTACTAACGACTGTGGATGAATAATTATTTGATATTTTTTTAATTCAAATGGAAATATTTTTTGCGCTTCCATTAATTCTAAAATTTTGTTCATTAAAGTTGAAGAGTCTACTGAAATTTTCTTTCCCATAGACCATTTAGGGTGCTTGATAGCATCTTGAGGTCTAATATTTTTAAATTTATTTTTAGGTAAGTTAAGGAAAGGTCCTCCTGAAGCAGTTATATAAATTTTTTCTATTTCACTTTTTTTATGATTTTCTAAAAGTTTCATTATTGAAAAATGTTCTGAGTCTATTGGCACAATTTTAGTTTTATATTTTTTAGCAAGATTATTTATTATCTGCCAACCACATATAACTGACTCTTTATTGGCTAAAAGAATTTTTTTGCTTTTTTTAATGAGAACAATTGTTGGTTTTAATCCAGCTATACCTGGTATCGATGCTATAGTTATGTCAATTTTTTTTGTTAAAGGTAAATTGTCATAACTGTTAAGAATTTTAGTTCTTTTATTTTTAAATCTTTTTTTAATTTTTAAAAAAATATGATTATTTGTTACTACAAAATATTTAGGTTTAAATCTTATTATTTGATAACAAATACTTTTGTAATTCTTATTTGCTGACAAAAGCTCAAAACTAAATAAATTTTTTTTCTTTTTAATTATATTTAAAGACGTGGTACCTATTGAACCAGTTGATCCCAAAATCGCAATTTTTTTTTTCATTACTAACCAATTACCCTTAAATCAAGCAAGATGTAAGCAAAAATACTTACGAACATTAAACCGTCAATACGATCAAAAATTCCTCCATGACCTGGTAAAATTTTTCCGGTATCTTTAATTTTTTCTAACCTTTTAAAATATGAAATCGTTAAATCTCCTGCCTGCGCTATAAGTGAAAATATTATTGAATAGAAAAAATATTTAGGTTCAAGAAAATTGTCGGATCCCATTATGTAATAAAATAAAATTGGTGACATTAAGGAAAATATAAACGAACCAAAAACTCCAGAAACTGTTTTATTAGGACTTATGTTGGTAAATTTTTTCCACTTAAATAACTTTCCAAATACGTATCCACCAACATCAGAACAGACAACAAGAATTATTACCCATAATAGTAAATAACTATTTCTTTCTGCCATTAAATAAATTGAATATAAAGATAAAATTAATATTAAATCTAAAAATAATAAAGTAGTTTTTTTTTTGAAAACGGTAAATAATTCGTAATTAGCTATAAAAAAAACAGTCAACAAAAATAAAAGTGTTACATAACCACCAATCAAAACAAAAATTAAAGATATTGGAAGAACAACTAATGCTGTTAAAAATCTTTTTTGAAAGTTAGTCATATTTTTCCAAAGTTTCTCCTTATAGATCTATAGTTTTTAATAATCCTTCTTAAATCACTAGAATTAAAATCAGGCCATAGTTTATCGAGAAAGTAAAGTTCTGAATAAGCTAGCTGCCATAACATAAAATTACTTAAGCGTTTTTGTCCACCGGTTCTGATTAAAATATCGGGGTCTGGAAGTTTTCCTGTATATAAATGTTTGGTAATTTTAGACTCACTAATTAATGATCGATTTCCTTTTAATTTATTAAATGCATTTTTTATTTCATTTTTAGAACCATAGTTTAAGGCTAAATTTACTATTAGTTTTTTGTTTTTTTCAGTTTTTTTTATTGTATTTTTTAATATTTTTTTTAGAGGAGTTGAAAAAGAGGAAGTTCTTCCTAAAATATTTATCTTAATGCCATTTTTAACTACATTTTTAATTTCTTTTTTAAAATAAGATCCAATTAAATTGAATAAAAAATTTACTTCTGCCTTTGGTCTTTTCCAATTTTCAGTTGAGAATACATAAAAAGTAATAATGGGAATTTTAAGTCTTAATGAAGACTGTACTATCTTTTCAACAACTTTAACTCCCTGGAGATGTCCGTAGTTTCTTCCTCTTTTTCTCTTTTTACCCCACCTACCATTACCATCCATAATAAAGGCAATGTGGTTTAGTTTATTCATATTTGAGATATTTCTTTTTCTTTTTCGGATGAAATTTTTTCTATATTTGCAATATTATCATCGGTAAACTTCTGAATATTTTTTTCCAATGACTTGCTAACGTCTTCACTTATTTTCTTTGCATTTAAGAGTTTCTTGAGTTCTTCGTTGGCTTCTCTTCTAATGTTTCTGATTGATACTTTGCTTTTTTCCCCCATTCCTTTTAATACTTTTATTAATTCTTTTCTTCTTTCTTCAGTAAGATCAGGAATTCGAATTCTAACAATCTGTCCATCAACTTGGGGGTTTATGCCCAAATCAGATTCTTTAATCGCCTTGTCCACAAGAACAGTATTCCCCTGATCCCAGACCTGAACTGATATCATTCTTGCTTCTGGAACGTTTACTGTAGCGATTTGATTAATTGGCATTTGTTGGCCGTATACATCTACTTTAATTGTATCAAGCATAGAAGCATTGGCTCTTCCAGTCCTCAAGGTTCCAATATCCTTTCTAAAAGACTGAATTGTTTTATCCATCTTTACAGAATAATTTTTCTCATTAAACTCCGAACTCATTTGCTAAACTCCTTCACCTACCTTATATCTTACGAATTCAAGAACTTTTATATCTTTTAGTATATCAGAAACTTTCATTTTGGGATCCATTATCCATACTTGATTTAACAGAGTATTATCAGAAATAAATTTATTTAATTTACCTTGAGAGATTTTATCTAGCATTTCAGTTTTTTTTCCTGAATTTACCAATTCAGCTTTTATAATTTCTAGTTCTTTGTCTAGTATATCTTTTTTTAAGTCATTTTTGTCTATTGCTATAGGACTACTTGCAGCAACATGCATCGCCAACTTAGTCCCTATTTCATTGTTTTCCTCTTTAATATTTTGTAACTTTACGACAGAAATTATTTTTCCAATATTTTTTTCAATAGATCCGTGAACATAATAATAGTTTTTACCATCAGATTTATTAAAAAATCTTGCTCTTCTTAGTGTAATTTTTTCTCCTATTTTTGATATTAAATCAATTAAGTTGTCTTTAACTGACACTTTGTTCTTCATATTGGCAGAGTTTATTCTTTCTAAATTACCTTTTTCATTAAAGCAAATTTCCGAGATTTCTTTACAAAAATTTATGAAATCTTTGTTTTTTGCAACAAAATCTGTTTCACTATTTATTTCTATAATAGAAACTTCACCTGCTTTTTCATTTACTAATGATAACCCTTCTGATGCAGTTCTCGACATTTTTTTAGATGCCTTTGCAATTCCTTTTTTTCTTAAATATTCAATAGACTTTTCTATATCTCCTCCATTTTCATCAATTGCATTCTTGCAGTCTTTGAAACCCACGCCAGTTAATTCTCTAAGTTTCTTGATGTTTTCTAAAAAATCTTTGTTTGACATTATAAAAGGTAGTGATTTTTATTTTTTCTTTTTTGATTTTGGATCGATTTTTTTAACTGTTTTCTTTTCAATTTCTTTTTTTTCATCTATCTTTGCAACAGATTTAGATGCATCCACGATTGTATTTTTTATTAGATCACAATATAGATTTATTGATCTTCTAGCGTCATCATTGCCTGGAATAGGAAATTGAATATCTGTAGGATCTGAATTTGTGTCTAATATTGCTACTATAGGTATTTTTAATTTAATGGCCTCTTTTACAGCTAAAGACTCTATGTTTGTATCTATTATAAAAATCATATCAGGAATTTTTTTCATATTTTCTATTCCACCAAGCGATCTTTGTAACTTATCTCTTTCTTTTCCTAATTTTAGTATTTCTTTTTTTGTAAAACCAATATCGTCTTTAGATAATTGTTCATTTAAAAGTTTCATTCTTTTAATAGAGTTTTGTATGGTATTCCAATTTGTCAGCATTCCACCTAACCATCTGTAGTTCACAAAAAATTGCTCTGTTTCTTTCGCTAGATCACTTATTTGCTCAGAGGCTTGTTTCTTTGTAGATACGAGTAAAATTTTACCACCTTTAGCAATACATTTATGAATTTCAGATAAAGCATTCTTTAAAAAAACAACGGTTTGAGTTAAATCAATAATATGTATAGAATTCTTATCTCCAAAAATGTAATCTTTCATTTTTGGATTCCATCTTAGAGTTTTATGGCCAAGATGAACTCCGGCTTCTAATAGTTGTTTTATATTTACTTCAGGTATTCTCATATTTTCCGGTTAAATCCACCACAGCTATTCCAAATTTGGACCGGTAGGGCAATTGCCCTTAATTGCTGTGTGCGAAATTATGTTTTAGTATATTTAAAAACAGAAAAAATCAAGAGACTAAAAGCTTATTTTTTTGACGTATTGCTTGTTTTTAACGTCGTTGAAGGTATTTAGATCAAATTTTCTTGTTTTTTCAAGTTCAAATGCAAAACTTTTATTCTTATCATTAATGATAAAGTTTATTTTTGTACTTCCGGACTCTTTTAATACATCTTTTAATTCTTCAATATCGTAATCATGGCTTAATTCAATAGAAACATTTTTATATGGTTTTCTGATCATCTCGCTTAAATCTAAAATTTTTCTTGTATTTATTCTTTGTTGAGTACTTTCTCCAAAAGCTTTATCTTTCTGCAAAGTCAAAACAAATGATCCAGACTCTTTCAACTTATCTCTATTTGCTGTTAAAAGTTCAGAAAAAAGGAATAATTCAAACTCACTGCTATTGTCACTAAATTTTACTATTGCAAAAGGCGTGCCTTTTGAACTCTTTTTTTCTTGAATAGACATAATAGTTCCAGCGACCAGAGCCTCCTTTGAATTATTTTTTAAAAATTCTTTGTATGACTTAATTTGCAATTGAGAAAATAATTCTTTGTATTCATTTAATGGATGATCTGAAATATAAAATCCTAATGAATTAAATTCTTCAGCTAATAACTCTTTTTTTGTCCAAGATTTTTCTGTTTTAAAATCAAACAAATCTTTTTCAGATTCATTAGACACATCAAAAAGATTGCTTTGCTTGCTTTTTTTATCATCATTAATACTTTTTATAGTTAATATAATTTTTGGTATTGAGGAAAATATTTTTTTTCTATTTTTTTCTATATCGTCAAACGCACCTGCTTTAACAAGTCCTTCAAGCTGAAGTTTGTTGACATCTTTGGGATCTACACGCCTAATAAAATCTGTAAAAGATTTATATTTCCCGTTTTTTTCTCTTTCAGTTATTATATTTGAAATAGCTTCAAAACCAACATTTTTAATCGCACCCAAACCATAGAAAATTTTATTTTTTCCAGCCTTAAATTCAGCATAACAATTGTTTATGCTAGGTCTTACAACTTCAATATCTAACCTTTTTAGTTCTTCAACAAATTCTCTTAATTTTCCTGTGCTTGTCAATTCAGTAGACATAGTTGCGGCGATAAAATCTTCCTTATAATATGTTTTTAAATAAGCAGTTTGGTAAGCAATGAGCGCATAAGCAGCCGCATGACTCTTGTTAAATCCATATTCAGCAAAAGGTTCTATTTTTGTAAATATAAAATTTGCTAATTCTTTGTCTATCCCATTTTTAATTGCTCCATTAACAAATCTTTCTTTTTGTCTTTCAAGTTCCGCTCTTTTCTTTTTTCCCATAGCTCTTCTCAAAATATCAGCTTCTCCAGCTGTAAACCCAGCTAAAGTTTGTGCTATTTGCATTACTTGTTCTTGATAAATAATTATTCCGTAAGTTGGTTTTAATATTTTCTCTAATTTAGGATGAATATAATCAGGTGTTTTCAAGCCGTTTTTACAATCATTATAAATTGGAATATTATTCATTGGACCTGGTCTATAAAGTGCTACCAAAGCAATTATGTCTTCAAATTTATTTGGTTTCATTTGGCGAAGCGATTCTCTTACTCCAGTACTTTCAAGCTGGAATAAACCAGTTGTTTCTCCCGTAGATAAAAGTTTGAATATATTTTCGTCTTTGAGATTAATTTTGGTTATATCTACTTTAATATTCTTTTTAGCCAACATTTTTAAAGTTTTATCAATAACTGTTAACGTCTTTAATCCAAGAATATCAAATTTAACCAAACCCGCATTTTCAGATGAGTGCATATCAAATTGAGTTGAAGGCAAAAATAAGCTAGAAGAATGATCTTTGTAAAGAGGAACTTGTTCTGATAATTTCTCACCTGCTATAACTACTCCAGCAGCATGTGTAGCCATATTTCTATTAAGGCCTTCTAGTTTAAGAGATAGCTCTATTAATTTTTCAACCTTTTTATTATTTTTTACTTCTTCTTTAAATCTAGGCTCTCTATCAATAGACTCTTTTAAAGATAGTGGACGAGATGGATCAAAAGGTATCATTTTACAAATCTTGTCTACGTGACCATATGGCAAACCTAAAACTCTACCAACATCTCTTAAAGCCATCCTAGCTTTCAATTTTCCAAAAGTGATTATATGTGCAACTCCGCCTTTATACTTTGATTTTAAATATTGGAATATTAAGTCTCTCTTTTCTTCACAAAAGTCTATATCAAAATCTGGCATGGAAATTCTATCAGGGTTTAAAAATCTCTCAAAAATTAGATCAAATTCAATAGGATCTAAATCAGTAATGTCTAAAGAGTATGCTACCAATGAACCAGCTCCTGAACCTCGTCCTGGACCAACTGGAATATTATTATTTTTAGCCCATTTTATATAATCTGAGACTATTAAAAAATAGCCAGAATAATTCATTTTTGTAATAATATTTAATTCGTGCAAAAGCCTATCTTTATAAAGTTTGATAATTTTTTCCTTATCGTTAGTTTTGTTTTTTTTTAATATAAAATTTTTTAATCTATTTTCTAATCCGTTTTTAGCTTGTAAATTGAGTTCCTCTTCAATAGTAAGGTCTTTTTTAACCATTAATGATGGCAGAATTGGATTTGATTTTTTTGGTTTAAAGTTAAATCTATAGGGAAAATTATAATTATTTTCTAAAGCTTCCGGTATATCTCTAAATACTTTTTTTAAGTCATCATTGCTTTTTAAATAATGTTGATCGTTATATCGTTTTCTTTTTGGGTCATTAACAAAATTTTTCTCACCAATACAAACAAGAGCGTCATGAGCCTCAAAAAGATTTTTTTCCAAGTAAAAAACTTCTTGAGTAGCAATCAAAGGTATATCTAATTTTTTAGATAAATTAATAAGATATTTTTCGTAAGAATTTTCACCAGTCTCTTCATGCCTCTGTATTTCAATATAAAACCTGTCTTTCAGTGATATTTTTAGTCTTTTTATATTCTCTTCAATTTTTTTTAATTTATTTTTTTTAAATAATTCACCAAATAAATCAAATTGATTTCCAGTTAATACTATTAGATCTTGATTTAAATTAATTAATTCATCAAAATTACAATTAGGATCATTTTCTCCATTAGAGTCTAAATAACTTTTAGAAGATAGATTAATAAGATTTTTATATCCAATTTCAGTTGTTGCAAATAGAGGAATTTTTCCTATTGTTCCCTCTAATAAAAAATTTATCTGGGTTCCTATAATTGGTTGGGTACCGACTTTACTAATCTTTTCAGAAAATTCTAAAGCTCCACATAAATTATAACTGTCACATATACCAATTGCTTTTATTTGTTTTTCCTTACAAGCTAAAGCTAGATCATCTATTCTTATTGCACCTTCACAAATAGAATACTGAGTATGAATTTTAAAATTATTAAAGATCTTATTTACTTCAGCCATTAACTCTTTTTATATGACCATTGGAAATACTCAACTTGTAATCCGCTTTATTAGCAAGCTCTCTATTGTGGGTTGCAAACAAAACTGCTTTTTTTAATTTTTTTAATTTAATGAAGTATGAAAAAATATTTCGTGAAGTTTTAAAATCTAAATTACCAGTAGGTTCATCAGCTAGGATCAAGTCAGTTTCAGCAATAATTGACCTAGCGATTGCAACTCTTTGTTGTTCTCCTCCGGATAGCTCACTTGGAAAATGATTTGATCTCTCTAAAAGGTTAACCTGCTTTAAAATATTTTCTGCTTTCTTTAAAGAACTTTTGTAGTTTTCACCCCTAATAATAAGTGGCATTATAACATTTTCAATTGTAGTAAAATCGGATAGTAAATTATTGTCTTGAAATATTATTGAAATATTTCTTTTCCTAATTTGATCTTTTTTATTTTCTCCAAAATTTTTTGTATCTTCTCCTAAAAATAATATTTTTCCAGAGGAAGGTTTGTCTAATAACGAAAGTAAATGTAAGAAAGATGATTTTCCAGATCCAGAGGGTCCTACAAGTGCTATTAGTTCCCCAGGTTTAATTCCTAAACTTACATCTTGAAAAACTTTAACTTGACCGTTTCTATGATCAAAAGTTTTTTTAAGTTTTTTTACTTCTATTAAATACTTATTCATATTTTAAAGCTTTAATTGTATCCATTTTTGATACAGCTTTTGCTGGAAAAAAAGATGCAAGAGCAGTAACAATAATTGAAAAAAGAAATATAATTAAAATTGATATTGGATTTATATCACTTGGTAATTTATCTAGATAATAAATATCTTCAGGAAAAATTTCTAAATTAAAAGTTGATGATATAAAAAACCTTATATCTTCAATATAAATTGAAAAAATAACTCCAAATATTACCCCAGCAATTGAAGCTAAGAAACCGATTGTAAAACCAGTCAAGAAAAAAGACTTTGTAATTGACTGATTGCTTAAACCTAAAGTCTTAAAAATAGCAATTTCTTTAGTCTTATTTTTTATTAAAATTGTTAATCCTGAGATTATATTAAAGGCGGCTACTATAATTATTAAAGTGAGTATTATAAACATTATGTTTCTCTCAAGCTTCAGGGCTGCAAAAAAAGATTTGTTTAAATCCGTCCAAGAATAAACATAATAATTTTCATTTTTTACTTCTATTTTTTTTTTGTAAAAATCCGCTTTCAGAGGATCGTCTAATTTAATTTCCAAGTTTAAATCTTTTTCAGTTTTGTCAAAAAATGATAAAGATTCATTTAAATTTAAAAATACTACCCCTTGATCAAATTCATAAAACCCACTACTAAAAACTGCTGCTATTTTAAAACTCTCTTGCATTGGTAATCCACCCATAGGTGTAGATATAAAAGCAGATGACATTAGATTAATACTATCTCCTACTACTACTCCTAAATTTATGGCTAATTGTTTGCCTAAAATAATTCTGCCTGGTTTAAAGTCTTTAAGATTACCATCTATCAAATTATTTTCTATTGCTTTAATATTTTCATTTTTTTTGTCTACTCCTTTTACAAAAACCCCTTTGACTAAATCATTGTTTACAATGACTGCTTCTCCGCCGAATGTCTCTGTGATTTTAAAGAATTGATATTCTTTTTTTAAATTTTGTTTAAACGATTGATCTATATCTGAACTGTAAGGCTTGATTACTATGTGAGGATTAAATCCTATAATTTTTTCAGTAAGGTCATTTCTAAAACCATTCATTACTGACATTACTATAATTAAAATAGCTACTCCCAGCATTATCCCTAAAAAAGAAAATATAGAAATGACTTTTAAAAATCCCTCTTTTTTTTTGGGTTTAAGATTTCTTGATGAAATTAATCTTTCAACTTTATTAAACAATTTAATTCTTAATTTTATCTTTTATTTCTTTAAGACTTAATATTTTCGTTTCACCATTAATTTCTTTGAATTCAATTTTATCTCCTTGTGATTTGGATCCAATAATTATTTGGTATGGAACTCCTATTAGGTCATGTTTCTTAAATTTTGCTGACATATTTTCATCAGCATCATCCAACAATGCGTCAACATTTTGTTGCTTTAATTCTTGGTAAATTTTATTAGCTTTTGTTAAGTTTTCAGTGTTATTTTTACTTATACTTGGAATAATCACAACATCAAATGGAGAGACTGACTTCGGCCATTTCATTATATCGTTGTTGTATTTAGCTTCTATTATTGCTCCAACCAATCTGGATACCCCAATTCCGTATGAACCCATTTTAACAGAATTTTTTTTTCCATCTTGGGAGTCGATAAAGCAATTGAGTGGTTTAGAATATTTATCGCTAAAATAAAATATGTGGCCAACCTCAATTCCTTTTGTAATTATTTGATTTGATTTATCAACTTGTTTGTCAAATTCATTTTTATTAAACTTCTCATCTGTTACAGCATAAAAAGAAGTAAATTCCTTTCTCATACTTTCTAGTGAGTTATCATCAAATTGAAATTTATTTAGATTAACTTCAAAAATTTTTTTATCAGTATATATTTTGCTTTCTCCAGTTTCTGCCAAAATTACAAATTCATGTGAAAGATCACCACCGATAGGTCCAGTGTCTGCTGCCATTGGAATTGCCTCTAAACCTAATCTTTTAAATGTTTTTAAGTATGCATAAAACATTTTATTATATGATTTTTTAGCAGATTCTTCATCGATATCGAAAGAGTAAGCGTCTTTCATAAAAAATTCTCTGCATCTCATCACACCAAATCTTGGTCGAACTTCATCTCTAAATTTCCATTGAATATGATAAAGCATTTGAGGTAGAGATTTATATGACTTAATACTAGAACGAAAAATCTCGGTTATAAGTTCTTCGTTAGTTGGGCCATATAACATTTCTCTGCCTTGTCGATCTTTTATTCTAAGCATCTCTTCCCCATAATCATCATATCTCCCACTTTCTTTCCAAATATCTGCGGATTGAATGGTAGGCATTAACATTTCCTGAGCTCCGATGTTATTTTGTTCCTCTCTAACAATTAATTCAATTTTTTTCATTATCTTAAACCCTAGGGGCAACCATGAATAAATTCCTGCGGCTGACTGTCTAATCATTCCAGTTCTTAACATAAGTTGATGAGATTTAATCTTAGCATCTGAAGGCAAATCTTTTGTTATTGGTATAAAAAGTTTTGAAAGTAACACTATCTTATAATCTCCTTAAATTTATAAATATAAAAAATTACCATATATTATTTTTAGTCTAAATTCTTGCTATATTGATATTCGTGAAGGGTTTTTTACCCGTTTTAGCTTTTACTATTCTTCTACAATTCTGCTTCAACATTTCTATTAAGTTTTTTTCTTGATTTTTATTATTTAATGAAAATGTTCTACATATATTAGAAATCTCGTCTTCCATATCAAAAATAAAAGTTTCTGCCACTTCATCCTCTGGAATACCTTTAAATGATATTACTGGTTTTTTAATTTTACCATTGTTAGAAACAATTAATGTTACTTCCAAATATCCGTTAAGGGATAAATTTTTTCTCTCTTTAACAGATTGAGAGTCTTCATTTACTCCTATAGATCCATCTAAATAAATTTTTCCTGTTGGAGCCTTATCTATAATTTGAGGTTGATTCCCTGGGCTAAGTTGAATTAAATCTCCGTTTTCAACTTGTAATGTTTGAGGTATTTGCATTTCTTTAGCAAAATTAATGTGTTCCATCATATGTCTGTGCTCTCCATGAACAGGTATTACACATTTTGGTTTAACCCACTTGTACATATCTTTAAGATCATCTCTGTTTGGATGACCTGATACATGCACAAATGCATTTTCTTCGGTTATTATTTCAATATTTTTTTTAACAATCTCATTATGTAATTGGTATAATTTTTTTTCATTACCTGGGATTATTTTTGAAGAAAAAATCATTGTATCGCCAGATTCTAGAAAAACATCAGGATGAGTGCCATTTATTATTCTTTTCGTTGCTCCCATAGGTTCTCCTTGGCTACCAGTACACAGATATATAATTTTATTTCTAGAAATTTTTTTTGCCTCTTTAGGATCTAGAGGTTGAATTATATCTTTTAAGTAACCACATTGTTTAGCTGCATTGTATATTCTGTTCATTGAACGACCAACTAATGAAATTTTTCTATTAGTTTTTTTTGCGCAATAAAAGATTGACTCCATTCTTGCTACATTGGAAGCAAAGGAAGTTACAGCTATTTTTTTAGTTTTTGTTTCTATAATTTTTAATAAACTTTCTCTCACATCTGCTTCGGATCCTGCTCTTCCAGGGCTAAAAACATTGGTTGAGTCACAAATCATTGCCATTACATTGTTATTTCCTATTTCTTTTAATTTTTTCTCATCAATGTTTTTTCCAATTAATGGATTTGGATCAATTTTCCAATCGCCAGTATGAAGAATTAATCCAGCTGGAGTTTTTATACTAAGTCCATTCGGTTCTAAAATAGAATGAGTTAAGGTTACAAAATCTATTTCAAATGGACCTAAATTTATTTTTCCGTTTAATTGAATAATTTCTAAATATTTTGATATATCAATTTTTTTTTCTTTAAATTTTTCTTTAATTAAAATGGCTGTGAATGGTGTTGCATAAATCTTACATTTGAGTTTCGGCCAGATATGAGCAACGGAACCAATGTGATCTTCGTGAGCATGGGTCAAAACTATTCCTAGCAGGTCATCTTTTTTATCCAAAATAAATCCAGGATCTGGATAAATAAGGTCTATTCCTGGTATGGAGTCATCTGCAAAAGTTACTCCCATGTCTACTATTATCCATTTCTGATCATCTTCCTTCCCATACGCATAAAGATTCATGTTGGCGCCTATTTCTCCTGAACCTCCAAGCGGGCAAAATATAAATTTTTCTTTAGTCATATTATTAAATGTTTATAAACTTTAATTATTCCTTTCATAGTAATGTTGTTATCTATTATAGATTTTTTGTTAATGTGTTTTTTAAATAATTTCGAATAACCACCAGTTAATATTACTTTATATTTTAATTTACTAGTAGAAGTAATCTTTTTTATTATATTATTAATCAAACCTTTATATCCCCATAAAAAGCCTGCATTGAGTGCTTCTTTGGTATTTTTTCCATAACTTTTAGCATTCGATTTAAGGGTTAACATTGGTAAAAGAGCTGCTGAATAATTTAAACTAACAATAGATAGTTTTACACCTGGTGCAATCACTCCTCCATCATAAATTCCAGGTTTTTTAACTACATCAAATGTTGTTGCGGTACCAAAATCAATAACTAAACAATTTGTTTTGTAAGTATTATATGAACCAATAGCATTTACAATACGATCTGAGCCAACTTGTTTGAAACTTTTTACATTTAATTTAATTATTTTATTTATTTTTAATTCTTTTATCTCATGAGACTTAAAGCCTTTACGTTTTAGAAAATATTTGAGGTTTTTATAAATTTGAGGCACAACACTTGAAAATAAAATTTTATTATTCAAATTTTTAACAAGAATTTTACTGAAAATAGATTTTATATTTTTACTTTTATATAGTTTTTTACTATCAATATTAAATGAATTTATAATTTTAAAATTTTTATTTAGAAAAGATATTTTTGTTGAAGTATTTCCTATATCACCAACTAAATATGTAGTATTTTTTTTAGACAAATTTCTCCTTTTATTTTAAATATTGATCTTTTTTAACGTTAGAAAAGATTTTCTCGTACGCTAGTTTTATTTTCATTAAAATTTCGTCATTTTTAAAATTACGATTAGAACATTCTAATAGTGAAATTGACTTAAATTTATTATTTTTTGGAGATGTTATTGTGTTAATGCCTATTCCAATAATTAAAAATTTCTTTTTTTTATACTCTATTACTTCTTGCAATATTCCACATATTTTTCTTCTCATAATTAATAAGTCATTTGGCCATTTGATAGTTATATGACGAACAGAATATTCAGAAAGTACTTTTTTTACAATGTGGGGGTTTAAAATTGAAAATTTATTAGCTTTCAACCTAATTGATTTAATCTCAAAAAATAAAGATAAAAACAAATTTCCTTTTTTTGATATCCAACTTTTGCCCATGGTACCCTTGCCTTTTTTTTGTATATTAGTTGTGATTATACTAGGCGTTATCTTATTTTTTCTTATAAGTTTGATGGCCTCATCGTTAGTGCTATCCACACTATTAAATTTTATTAACTTAAGTTTCATTAAGAGGTAAATACCAAACTTACTACATTGTTTAAAGTTGATGGATATAAAAAGAAAGTTACTAGTAATATACAACTTAAAAATATTGTTCCAGAAATGCTGAAATTTCTAATTCTATCAAATGAACCTGCAAATTCATCAAAATATATAATTTTTATTATTCTTAGATAATAAAAAGCTGATATTACTGTTGTTAATAATCCTACAATAGCTAAAAAATACATACCATTCTCGATAACAGTCATAAATACATAAAATTTTGCAAAAAACCCTCCTAGGGGAGGTATTCCTGCTAAAGAAAAAAGAATAATTAAAAATGAAATGGCTATCAAAGGATGTTTTTTAGAAATTCCGGACAAGTCATGAATTTTTTCAGTATATTTTCCATTTTTTTTCATTAAAAAAATGCAAGCAAATATTCCTATACTCATTACAATATAAATTGTTATATAAACAATTGAGCTCATATAACCTGAATCTGTTCCGGTAGCTACTCCAGCGAGAGCATAACCTATGTGGCCTATAGAACTATAAGCCATTAATCTTTTTATATTGTTTTGGCCAATTGCAGCCACAGCTCCTAGTATCATTGAAGCAATTGATATAAAGATGATTATAGTTTGCCACTCAACAAGTATGTTTTCAAATGGAGTTTGCATAAATCTTATTAAAACTGCTAATCCAGCAACTTTTGGAACCGCAGAAAAAAAATTTGTTACGGAAGTTGGAGACCCCTCATATACATCAGGTGTCCACATATGAAAAGGTACTGCAGAAACTTTGAAAGCAAGACCTACAAGAATAAATACCATTGCAAATATTGAGCCAACGCTACCTATATTCAATGAATTATTTATAATATCAAAATTAGTTGAGCCAGTAAAACCGTAGAGTAAAGAGCAACCATAAAGAAGTAGCCCAGAAGACAGAGCACTTAATACAAAATACTTAACCCCAGACTCAGTAGATCTAGTATTATCTCTGTCTATTGAAGCCAAAACATAAAGCGATAATGATTGAAGTTCTAAACCAAGATAAAAAAGAATTAAATCATTTGAACTAACCATAAAAAACATACCTAAAATGGATAAAAGTATTATTATTGGATATTCAAATTTAGCTATATTATTATCTTTAATAAATACTTGAGATGATAGTAGAATAAATATAGTCGAAATAATAATTAATATTTTTATAAATTTCGCGTATCCATCTCTAATAAAGCTATCAGTAAATATTTTCACTGAAGTGCTCTCAGTATTTAAAATTATCACAATTAAAATTACTAAAGCTAATAGAGATAAGTTAGTGACTAAATTATAGCTTTTCTTAAAAAAAACTCCTAGCATCAAAATTACAAAAATTGATATTGATAAAAAAATTTCAGGTAATAAGATATTTAAGTTGTAAGTCATTTGCTTGCTGATAAATGATAAATTAAGTCATTTTCGTAATTATCTATTAAACCATTAATAGTAACGTTCATAGTGTTTAATAAAGGTTCTGGATAAAAACCAAAAATAATTACAATAGTTGCTAAAATAAATAACATCGTTCCTTCTGAAAAATTAACATCCTTTAAGATTTTTACTTCTTGGTTTTTTATTTGACCAAAAATAACTCTTTTGGTTAACCAAAGCATATAGGCAGCACAAAGTACAACTCCAATAGTCGCCACTAAACCTATCAAATAGTCTTTTTGAAAAATACCTATTAAAACCAAAAATTCTCCCAAAAATCCTGTAGTACCTGGCAAACCTAGAGCTGCTAAAGCAAAAATAATAAATACTAGTGAATACTTTGGAATGGAGTTAACTACACCACCATACGTCTTTATAAGTCTTGAATGAGATCTGTCATACAAAACTCCTACACATAAAAATAACGCAGCGGAAATTAATCCGTGACTTAACATTTGAAACATACCTCCATCTATCCCTTGTTTAGTAAGTGTAAAAATTCCAAGAGTAACATATCCCATGTGAGCTACAGAGGAGTAAGCTATCAATTTTTTCATGTCTTCTTGCATCAAAGCTACTAATGAGGTGTAAATAATTGCAATTAGACTTAAAAAATAAATCATCGGGGTAAAATATTCTGTTGCAACAGGAAACAAAGGAATTGAAAATCTTAAAAAACCATATCCTCCCATCTTTAAAAGTATCGCTGCAAGTATAACTGAACCGGCTGTTGGAGCCTCAACATGAGCATCTGGTAACCAAGTATGGACCGGCCACATAGGCATTTTTACAGCAAATGAGCTAAAAAAAGCTAGCCACAATATATACTGGAATTCACTTGGAATTTTTATTTCATTAATACTAGTTATGTCTGTTGTGCCTGTTATCCAATAAATTGAAATAATAGCCACCAACATTAATACGGAACCAAGAAGAGTATAGAGAAAAAATTTAAATGCGGAATATACCCTTCGCTCACCACCCCAAATACCAATAATTAAAAACATTGGTATTAGACCAGCTTCAAAAAATAAATAAAAAATGACAAGATCTAATGAACAAAAAACTCCAATCATGAAAGTTTCAAGTACTAAAATTGCAATTAAAAATTCTTTAACTCTTTCCTTAACGCTGTTGATGCAAGAAAAAATACAAATTGGTGTGATGAAGGCTGTTAAAAGTATAAATAATATAGATATACCATCTATTCCTAATTTAAACTTTATTAATCCACTTATCCAATTTTTTTCCTCAATAAATTGAAATCCTGTATAATTATTATCAAATAAAAACCATAGAAAAAAAGCTAAAAGAAGATTAGCTAAGCTTGTAAAAATAGAAACATAGATAGCGCTTTTGTTAGTGTCTTTTTGATATCTAAATAAAAAAATAAAAGTAGCACCTAATAAAGGCAAAAAGATTATTAAAGATAAAATAGGAAAATCCATTTAATATATAATCAAATAAGTTATTAAAGCTGATAAGCCTATAAGCATTATAAAAGCATAATCATAAATATACCCGCTTTGAAATTGAACTGCTTTGTCTGAAATTAGCTTTATGATTTTTGAAATTCCATTAGGACCAAATCGATCTATTGTTCCCTCATCGCCTTTTTTCCAAAAAATATAACCAATTTTTTTTATTGGATTTACTAAAATTATATCGTAAAACTCATCAACGTACCATTTATTTAATAGAAAATTATAAAATGTTTTGTATCTTTCTTTAAATCCATCCAATATTTTTTTATCTTTAACAAATAAAAAATAAGATACAGGGATAGAAATTATTACGAGCAGAGGTGTTAGAGCCAAAAACCAAAGAGGGATATTATCGTGAGAAGTCATTTCAATGAAAAAAATTGAATTTAGCCAAAAACTTTCACTATTTTCTCCAATAAAAAGTTCTTTAAAAAGATAACCTGAAAATATTGCACCAAAAGCTAGAAAAATTAAAGGCACTAACATAATCAATGGGGATTCATGGGTTTCTTTAATTGGAATTTTTTTATTCATATATTTGCCGTGAAAAGTTTTAAATATTAATCTCCATGAATAAATAGAGGTTAAAAAAGCTGTAATAATTCCTACGATTGCTACGGAATTTCCCATGAAAGTATGTTTTAGAAATGCAAATTCAATTATCGCATCTTTTGAATAAAAACCTGACAATAATGGAAATCCGGTTAAGGCCAAAGTACCGATTAACATAAGTACCCAAGTGTATGGAAGTTGTTTCCACACCCCTCCCATATTTCTTATATCTTGATCGTCTTTAAATGCGTGTATTACTGATCCAGATCCTAAAAACAACAATGCTTTAAAAAAGGCATGTGTAAACAAATGAAACATTGCTACATGATACGCTCCTACTCCTACAGCAAAAAACATATATCCTAATTGACTGCAGGTAGAATAAGCAATAATTCTCTTTATATCATTCTGTACTAATGCAACTGAAGCTGCAAAAATGGCAGTAATCATACCTATAACTGCAACTACATTTAATGCCACTGATGAGTACTCAAATATAGGAGAACATCTTACGACTAAAAAAACTCCTGCTGTTACCATTGTTGCAGCATGAATTAATGCAGAAACAGGTGTTGGTCCTTCCATAGCGTCTGGCAGCCAAGTATGAAGTAAAAATTGAGCAGATTTACCCATGGCACCTATAAAAAGAGAAAGACAGATTATCGTGATTAAATTATATTCAAAACCTAAAAAATTTATTTCTTTATTAACTAAAGTAGGAATTAAACTAAAAACCTCATCATAATTTATAGTACCTAAGTGGTAAAATATTAAAAAAATTCCAACCGCTAGTCCAAAATCTCCTACTCTGTTTACTATAAATGCTTTGATAGCTGCATTATTCGCAGAATTTCTTTTGTACCAAAAGCCTATTAGTAAATAAGAGCATAACCCAACTCCTTCCCATCCAAAAAATAATTGTAAGAAATTATCAGAAACTACAAGAGCCAACATTGAAAAAGTAAATAGAGAAAGATAAGACATAAATCTTGGCTTGTGGGGATCGTGACTCATGTATCCTATCGAATAAATATGAACAATTGATGAAACGAGTGTTACTACAACTAACATGATTGAGCTTAGAGGATCTATCTTAATTGACCAATTCGCTACAAAATTTCCTGAACTTATCCATTCAAATATCTTAAAGTTTCCATAAGATCCTGCAGTAATACCATTATAAAAAATTACAATCGATAAAATTGCTGAAGCTGTAACAAAAAAACTTGTTGCTATTTCTGAAAAGAAATTCCCTAATGATTTTCCAAAATATCCTAATATTGATCCTAATAAAGGTAGAAATAATACAGCGTATTCCATTTATCCTTTCATTTCATGAATATCTTCAACTCTTATTGAACCTTTGTTTCTATAAAAAACAACTATGATGGCTAAGCCAATTGCAGCCTCTGCAGCAGCAATTGTTAATATCAACATTGTAAATATTTGACCTAGAATATCTCCTGAAAAAATAGAAAATGAAATTAAATTTATATTTACAGCTAACAATATTAATTCTACTGACATTAAAATTACTATAATGTTTTTTCTATTTAAAAAGATCCCTATGACCCCAAGAGAAAAAATTATTGCTCCTAATGTTAGGTAATGTCCTAATCCTATATCAATCATCAATTTTAACTCCCTTTTCAAATTCTACTTTTTTTAATTCAATAGAAGTTAATTTTTCTCTGGATATTTGATTAATATAACTTTGTTTTTTTATATTATCTCTCTTTTGATAAGTTAATACTATCGCTCCTATCATTGACAAAAGTAATATTATTCCTGAAATTTGAAAATATAAAATGTAATCTGTATACATTACTCTACCTATTTGATGAGTATTGGAGATACTTTCATTTAAAAGTAAATTGCTGCTACTCATAACATTTTCTTTATATTTCCATCCCCCTAAAACTACTAATAATTCTAAGAAAATTATTACGCTAACAACTAACCCAAATGGAATATGACTAGATTTTTTTCCTATGAACCAGGATTGTTTTTGTTGAGCTACGTTCAACATCATCACTACAAATAAAAATAATACTGCTACTGCACCGACATACACAATCAAAATTATGATACCTAAAAACTCTGCTCCAACCATAATAAACAAACAACCAATTGATATAAAATCTAAAATTAAGAAAAAAACTGAATTAACTGTGCTTCTAGATGTTATAACCATTAAGGCCGAAAAAATGGCTATGATTGAAAAAAAATAAAAGAAAATTGAATGAAATAACATCTTATCTATAGATTTTATCTAACTTAATATTTTTTGATAGCACTGACTCCCACCTGTCTCCGTTATCTAACAGTTTCTCTTTATTGTAATAAAGCTCTTCTCTAGTTTCAGTAGCAAATTCAAAATTCGGACCTTGCACTATAGCATCTACAGGACAAGACTCTTGGCAAAGTCCGCAGTAAATACATTTTAGCATGTCGATATCATACCTTGTGGTCTTTCTACTCCCATCCTCACGCTCGGTTGATTCTATTGTAATTGCTTGGGCGGGACACACAGCTTCACAAAGTTTACAAGCAATGCACCTTTCCTCACCATTAGGATATCTTCTTAAGGCATGCTCTCCTCTAAATCTTGGACTTATCTTACCTTTTTCATAAGGATAATTAATTGTTTTTTTTGGTCTAAATATCTCTTTTACTGCAATAATAAAAGCTGAGACAAACTCAGCTAAAAATATTGTCTTTAAAAATCTATTCAGTTTCATTTAAAATTCCTTAGTTGGAAGCATGTCAAAATAAAATAAAAAACTTGCTGTCAAAACCACATATAACAAAGAAAAAGGAAGAAAAATTTTCCATCCAAGTCTCATCAGTTGATCATACCTGTATCTTGGGACTATCGCTTTCACTATTGCAAATAAAAAAAATAAAAATAATATTTTAAAAATTATCCAAATTGGTGAGGGAATTACATTAAAAGGATAAATATCTATAGGTGGTAACCATCCTCCTAAAAATAATATTGAACCCATTGCGCACATTAATAAAATATTAGCGTATTCACCTAACCAAAACATCGCGTACATCATTCCAGAATATTCTGTTTGATAACCAGCAACTAATTCTGCTTCTGCCTCTGGTAGGTCAAAAGGTGGTCTATTTGTTTCAGCCAGTGCTGATATAAAAAAAATTACAAACATTGGAAATAAAGGAATTACAAACCAAATATTTTTTTGAGCTAATACAATATCAGTAAGATTCAAGGAACCTACACATAAAAGAACATTTATAATTATAATCCCTATCGAAACTTCATAGGAAACCATTTGAGCGGCAGATCTTATTGCGCCTAAAAAAGGATATTTAGAATTAGAGGCCCAACCACCCATTATAATTCCATAAACCCCAAGTGATGAAATAGCGAATAAATAGAGTATTCCTATATTAATATCTGATAGAACTAAATTTTCGCCAAAAGGTATAACTGCCCATGCAACTAATGCTAATGTCATTGTAACTATAGGAGCTAAAATAAATATTATTTTGTTTGAACTTGCGGGAATTATAATTTCTTTAAAAATATATTTTAAAGCGTCTGCTAAAGTTTGAAAAAGTCCAAAAGGACCAACGACATTTGGACCTCTACGTTTTTGCACAAAACCCCAAACTCTTCTATCTAACCAAACAATTAGGGCAACTGAAACTAGTATTGGAACTACAAGAAAAAATATTTTGTAAATCTCGTTAATAAATATATCTAAATATTCCATTTTAATTATTCGTTCCTTCTTTTAAACTCTTAAATTTAACATTTCTACAATCACTCATGGTTTTTGAAGCTCTAGCTATTGAATTGGTAAAATAATAATCAATTTCATTAATTAAAATTTTTTCATTAAAAAATTCTGAATTTAGTTTTTTATTAATTTTAAATATATTATTTGGTAAATTATCTATTCCAGAGAAATTTTTAATTTGATCAAGTGTTAATTTTTTAAGATCTTCATAGTTGTGGAAAAGTTTTTCATTCTTTAATTTTTTAAGTATTAAATTAAAAATTTTCCAGTCTTCCTTAGCTTGACCAGTAGGGTAAGAAGCTTTTCTACATTCTTGTACCCTGCCTTCTAAGTTTATATACATACCATCTTGTTCAGTATATGCAGGACTTGGCAGTATTATATCTGCAATTTCTGCTCCTCTGTCTCCGTGGCTACCTTGATAAACAATAAATTCATTCTTTTTTACCAACTCGAAATTATCTGAACCTAGAAGATATATTAATTCAAATTTATTATTCTTAATTTTTTCAAAAAAAGATAATTCATCATCTTTATTTTCATTAAAAAAATTTAAGTCAATACATCCAACTGTAGATGCATTTTGTGACAAAATATTTAAGGCATTCCAGTTTTTATTTATAAAATTATTTTTAAATAAAAATTCTTTTATTTCCTCAAAAATAAATTTACCACTTTTCAACTCTAAAGCGGACTCACCAATAATAACGACTGGCTTTTTAGAAGATAAGAATTTCCTACTAAATTCATTTTTTCCCTTAATTATTTCTTTTAAGTTCTCAGTTGTTTCTCCAATAATATTATAATTATAAGTAAGGTCACCTACATCCCCTAGAGAGTAAATAGGAGTTTTGTTTTTAACAAAAGATTTTCTTATTCTCGCATTAACCATTGTTGCCTCATGTCTAGGGTTGCAACCAATTAATAAAATAAGGTCTGAATTCTCTATGTTATTAATAGAGGAATTAAATAAATAGTTAATTTTGTCTGATGGATTAAAGTAAAAATTTCTCTCTCTAAAATCATAGTTGGTACAATTAATAGCATTGAGAAATTTTTTATAAGAGAAAATATTTTCTAAACTTACCATGTCTCCAACGTGCGCTCCAATAAGTTTAGGATCAGTAGTATTTATTTTTTCACATATTAGTTGGATAGCTTCATCCCAAGTTGTTTTGACCAGTTTCCCATTTTTTTTAATATAAGGAGTATCTAAACGTTGCTTTAATAATCCATCGCACGCATATCTTGTTTTATCGGAAATCCATTCTTCATTAATTTCATTGTTAATTCTTGGCAAAATCCTTTTTACCTCCCATCCATAAGTATCTACTCTAATGTTTGATCCAACTGCATCCATTACATCTATACTTTCAGTTTTTTTAAGCTCCCATGGTCTTGCCTCAAAAGCATAGGGTTTAGAAGTGAGTGCTCCTACAGGACACAAATCAATAACGTTAGCAGATAATTCTGACTCCATAGATTTTTCTAGATAAGTAGTGATTTCCATATCTTCACCCCGACCTATTGCTCCTAATTCAGGGACGCCAGCAACTTCAGTAGCAAATCTTATACATCTAGTGCAGTGAATACACCTTGTCATCTGAGTTTTTATTAAAGGTCCCATGTATTTCTCTTTCACAAATCTTTTATTTTCTGAAAATCTAGATTTGTCCACGCCGTAGTACAGAGATTGATCTTGTAAATCACATTCACCACCCTGATCACAAACTGGACAATCTAAAGGATGATTGGCTAATAAAAATTCCATAACACCTTTCCTGGCTTTTTCAACAAACTCTGTATTAGTTTTAATATTCATTCCTTCGGTTGCTGGCATCGCACAAGACGCTATGGGTTTTGAAGATTTATCCATTTCTACTAGACACATTCTACAATTTCCAGCTATAGAAAGTTTTTCATGATAACAAAATCTTGGTATTTCAACATTAGCTAACTCACATGCCTGTAACACAGTCATACCTTTATCAAATTCTATTTCTTTGCCATTAATAACAATTTTAGGCATTTTATTTCTCCAATAAATGTTGATCAATTAAATAAGGGATATTTCTTTTCTTTTTAACTAACGGTGTCCCAGTACACCTTTTGTCTATTTCTTTTCTAAAATGTCTCAATAAACCTTGAACAGGCCAAGATGCCCCTTCACCAAAGGCACAAATTGTGTGTCCTTCAATCTGTTTAGTAACATCAAATAGTAAATCAATATCTTTATATGTTGACTCTCCTTTGGCTGTTCTTTCAAGTATTCTCCACATCCATCCAACACCCTCTCTACAAGGTGTGCATTGACCACAACTTTCATGTTTATAAAATTTAGCTATTCTTGCCATACATTTAATAATGTCTTGATCTTTATTAATAACAACTATGCCTGCAGTTCCTAGTCCGCTCTTAGCTTTAATTAATGAATCAAAATCCATAGTAATAGTTTCACATATATTTTTTGGTAGTAAAGGCATTGACGATCCACCTGGGATGACTGCTTGTAAATTGTCCCAACCTCCAACAACACCGCCTGCATATTTTTCTATTAAATCTTTCAAAGGGATACCCATTTCCTCTTCAACATTACAAGGGTTATTCACATTGCCAGAGATGCAAAAAATTTTTGTACCTGTATTCTTAGGTTTGCCTATAGAAGAAAACCATTTTGCGCCTTTTCTTAGAATTGTAGGAACAACTGCAACAGTTTCTACATTATTTACGATTGTAGGACATCCATAAAGACCAACTAAAGCTGGAAAAGGAGGTTTAAGTCTTGGCAGCCCTTTGTTTCCCTCTAAACTTTCAAGCAGTGCTGTCTCTTCACCACAAATGTATGCACCAGCACCATAATGAATATGTACTTCAAAATCCCATCCAGAACCACAAGCATTCTTGCCTAAAAAATTTTTCTTATACGCTTGATTAATAGCTTCTTGAAGTCTTTTGCCCTCATTGTAATATTCACCCCTTATATAAATGTAACAAGTGTGAGCGTTAACAGCAAATCCAGCAATTAAACAGCCCTCCAATAATTTTTGCGGTTCGAATCTTAAAATATCTCTGTCTTTACAAGTCCCTGGTTCTGACTCATCAGCGTTTATTACTAAATAATGCGGTCTTGAACCTACTTCTTTCGGGGCAAAAGACCACTTTAATCCAGTTGGAAAGCCTGCTCCTCCTCTACCCCTGAGTTCTGAAGATTTTACTTCATTAATAATCCACTCTCTTCCCTTTGATATAATTTCCTTAGTGTTTTGCCAATCATTACGTTTAACAGAATTTTCTATTTCCCACCCGAAATCATTATAAAGATTTTTAAAAATTTTATTTTCTTCTTTGATCATTTTGAACTATTTCCATTTAAATTTTTATTTTTTTCCGGTGAAGTATTTTTTCTTCCTCTATAAGAACCAGGTTTTAGAGGCTTGTCGTTTAATAATGACTCTATAATTTCACTTGCATTATTTTCATTTAAATCTTCATAATAATCATCATTAATCTGCATCATAGGAGCGTTTACGCATGCACCTAAACACTCAACTTCCATCCAGGAACATCTTTTATTTTCGGAAAGCTTTCTCTCTTTTGAAGAAATTTTTTCTTTACATACTTTTATTAATTTGTCTGCACCTCTTATTAGACATGGGCTAGTAGTGCATACTTGAACAAAATACTTTCCAACAGGGGCAAGATTATACATAGAATAGAATGTGGCTATTTCATAAACGTTTATGTAAGGAATGGATAAAAATTTTGCAATATATTTCATTGCTGCTAAAGGTATCCAATTATCATTTTGTTTTTGTGCTAAATATAGTAATGGCATAACTGCACTCTTCTTATTGCTATCAGGGTATTTTTTCAAAATTTCGTCAATAATTTTTTGATTTTTATCAGAAAATTTAAAAATTTTTGGTTGTTCGTTGTAAACTTCTTTTAAACTCATCGATCAACCTCACCAAAAACAATGTCTAATGATCCTAGGACAGCAGGAACATCTGCTAACATGTGGCCACGTATTAGATAATCCATAGCTTGCAAATGAGAAAACCCTGGAGCTCTTATTTTACATCTGTAAGGTTTATTGCTTCCATCTGAAATTAAATATACTCCAAATTCACCCTTAGGAGCTTCTACTGCTGCGTAAACATCTCCAGCTGGCACCCTAAATCCCTCAGTAAAAAGTTTGAAATGGTGAATGAGAGCTTCCATGGAGTCTTTTAATTCGTCTCTACTTGGAGGCGAAATTTTTCCATCTATCGACTTAACAGGACCTTTAGGTAAATTTCTTAAACATTGTTTGATTATTTTTATACTTTCTCTCATTTCTTCGACTCTGCAGAGATAACGGTCAAAACAATCTCCATTTTTTCCAATAGGAATTTTAAATTCTAAATCTTTATAACATTCGTAGGGTTGGGATTTTCTTAAATCCCACGATACTCCAGATCCTCTTAACATAACACCAGAGAAGCTATGACTTAATGCTTCCTGCTTTGTTACAATTCCAATCTCAACATTTCTTTGCTTAAAAATTCTATTGTCAGTTAGTAAACTTTCTAGATCATCTATAGTCTTAGGAAATTTATCACAAAATTTTCCAATATCTTCGTATAATTTAGTTGGAAGATCTTGGTGGACTCCTCCAGTTCTAAAAAAATTTGCGTGCAGTCTTGATCCCGAAGCCCTTTCGTAAAAGGTCATTAGAGTTTCTCTCTCTTCAAATCCCCACAGAGAAGGTGTTAATGCACCAACATCTAACGCTTGAGTTGTTATATTTAATATGTGACTCAATATTCTTCCAATTTCACAAAAAATTACTCTGATATATTTCGCTCTAATTGGAATTTCTATATTCAATAATTTTTCTGTTGCTAATGCAAAAGCATGTTCTTGATTCATAGGAGCCACGTAGTCTAATCTATCGAAATAAGGTAATGCTTGAGAATAGGTTTTGTGCTCAATTAATTTCTCTGTTCCTCTGTGTAACAAGCCTATGTGTGGATCTGCTTTTTCAACAATCTCTCCGTCTAACTCCAATATAAGTCTAAGCACCCCATGAGCTGCTGGATGTTGTGGACCAAAATTTAGATTTAATGTTTTATTCTTTTTTTTCATTATCAGATTTTTTTTTAATTTCCTTTAAATATTTTGTACCCTCCCAAGGACTTTCAAAATCAAAATTTCTGTAGTTTTGCTCAAGTTTAACGGACTCGTAAATTACTTTTTTCTCCTTTTCGCTATATCTAACCTCGTTAAATCCTGTTAGAGGAAAATCTTTTCTTAGTGGATGACCTTTAAAACCGTAATCTGTTAAAATTCTTCTAAGGTCTGGATGATTTGTGAATTTTATTCCGTACATATCAAACACTTCTCTTTCCATCCAATTAGCAGATGGAAAAATTTTAACAATTGATGGAATGTTTTTACTTGCCTCAAAGTCTAAGCAAAGTTTAATTCTTAAATTCTTTTCATGTGAGAGCAATAAATAAATTAGTCTAAATCTTTTATCTTTTTCTGGAAAATCTACACCAGCTATATCTATTAGTTGCCTAAATCTACAATTATCATTCGATTTTAGAAATTGTATTATCGAAAACAAATTTTCTACTTCTAATTCCAACATTAATTCATTAAAATTTATAGTAGACTTTTTTATTTTACTTGCTAATTCTGAGTTAACAACTTTCTCAAGTTCTTTAATATCTTTTATGAACATAAATTATCTTTTTAAACTACCTTCTCTTCTAATTTTTTTTTGAAGTTGAAGAACTCCATATAACAAAGCTTCTGCTGATGGCGGACAACCAGGAACATAAATATCTACTGGTACAATTTTATCGCATCCTCTAACAACTGAGTAAGAGTAATGGTAATAACCTCCTCCATTAGCGCAACTTCCCATAGATATTACATATCTTGGTTCTGGCATTTGATCGTAAACTTTTCTTAAAGCTGGTGCCATTTTATTTGTTAATGTGCCTGCAACTATCATAACATCAGATTGTCTGGGAGAAGCCCTTGGAGCTGCTCCGAACCTTTCAAGATCATATCTTGGCATTGAAGTCTGCATCATTTCTACTGCGCAACAAGCTAAACCAAAAGTCATCCAATGAAGTGAGCCGGTTCTGGCCCAATTAATTAAATTATCTGTAGAAGTTGTGATAAAACCTTTTTCACTAAAATCTTTAGCGATTTGTTTAAAGTTTTCTGGAATTTGGTCTTCTTTGTTTTTGAAAAAATTTGAATTTATTCCCATTCCAAAGCTCCTTTTTTCCATTCATAAATAAACCCAATGGTTAATATTCCTAAAAAAGTCATCATTGACCAAAAACCTAGTGTTCCTATATTACCGAGTGAGATGGCCCAAGGAAAAAGGAAAGCTATTTCTAAATCAAAAATTATAAAGAGTATCGCTACCAAATAAAATCTTACATCAAATTCTAATCTCGAGTCCTCAAAAGCTTCAAAACCACATTCATAAGCTGAAAGTTTTTCTGGATCGGGGTTGCTTGGAGAAGCTAAATAGTTAGCTAATAGAAAACCAATGCTTATTAATAAAGCAATAAATAAAAATAATATTATTGATAAGTAATCTGTTAAAAAATTATAAATCATTTTTTTAATATCTACCCTAATACCATTTGGCTTAGGGATTCTTATATTAAGTTATGATTATTTATAACATTTTAGACGCTGGTGTACAGGTAACAGAAGATCGCATTATCTAAGATTTAAATGAAAACGATTATCAACTAGTGGCGGGAGTGACGGGACTCGAACCCGCGACCTCCTGCGTGACAGGCAGGCGCTCTAACCAACTGAGCTACACCCCCAATTCAGCTTAATTTGGTGGGCGGTAAAGGACTCGAACCTATGACCCTCTCGGTGTAAACGAGATGCTCTACCAACTGAGCTAACCGCCCTAAATTAAACAGAACCGAGATATACAACATAAATTTTATAATGTAAAAAGTAAAAATACTAATTTAAGTTTATGATTATAAGCTGTATTATTAATAAAAATGATTATTCAATGTAAATCTTGTAATAAGAAATTTACGGTACCTGATAGCGCAATTACATCAAAAGGTAGATTGGTACAATGTAGCTCATGTGGTAATCAGTGGACACAATATCCAATAGCTCAAAAAAAAAAAATAACACCTCCGATAGTTAAAAAGAGTACCAAATCTTCTTCTTCAAAAAGGAAAAAAACTAAAGATATCGATGTATACTCAGATGAATATTTACAAAAAAAACATGGAATAAAAATTATAGACCCATCTAGTATTAACAAAAAGACAATACAAAATAAGACCAAGTCAAAGTTGACTAAAAAAGCAAGTTCAGGTTTAGGATTTTATAGTTATTTGGTTTTATTTTCTGTATCAATAATTTTTTTATTTGGTACTTTAAACTTAACAAGAGATATTTTAATTTACAATTACCCATTTTTAGAAAGCTACATAACTTATTTTTACGAAACTTTGAATAATATCAGTTTAATTATCTCAGACATGATTTCAAATTACTAAATTTATATGAAAGATAATTTTCATGTTAATGAAATATTAGAAGCTGTAGATTTATTATTAAATTCAAAATCAAAGCAAAATAAAACACCAAAATTAAAAACCAATCAAGCCTTACCTCCAGAAACTGAAAATATTATTTCTCAAGCAGAAAAATTTGTTAAAACTAAATAATTATTTTTCTAAGTCTTTTATATTAATAATTTTTTTTGATAGATGTGAATTTTTTGATTTGATTTCTTTAAAGAAATTCCAAGCTAAAACTAACATAGTATTATTATTATCTTGAATTTTAGACTTGTCTTGTATCGGTATTTTTACTCCAGGAATAAATTTCCCTTGTTTTAATTTATTATCTTCAATAACAAATTCTAACTCATCAGAAATACCAAAAAAATTTAGTGCAGTAGTAGCCTTCGCTGGAGAACCATAACCAATTATTTTATCTCCTCTTTTTTTAATATCATTTATTTTTTTAATTACATTTTTTCTAATATCGTAAACTTTTTTTCCAAAATCTTGATAAGTTTTGAATTTTTTAATTCCATATTTTTCTTCATCAATTAAGATTTTTTTTACACTTCCTTCTACTTTAATATTTTTCCCTTTTTTTATAAAAACTCTTATTGAGCCACCATGAGTATTAACTTCCTCAGCTTTATAAATTTTTGCATCAAATTGTTTAAAGAAATTATTTAATGAAGTTAAAGACCAATAATTATAATGTTCATGATAAATATTATCAAAAGTTAGGTCCTTTAAGGTTCTTAGTAAATATTGCACCTCTATAATTATTGTTCCTTTTTTACTTAAAAGATTTAACATGCATTGCGCCATTTCTTTTAAGTTGTCAGAGTGAGCAAATACATTTGAAGCTAATATTAAGTCAGCATTTTTCTTGATTTTTTTAATATTTTTTTTAGTCAAAAAACCATTGTATGTTTTAATTTTATTTTTATTAGCAAGTTTTGATAAATTTTTGGCTGGTTCAATACCTAATATATTTTTAAAACCTAAATCTTTAAAGGGCTTTAAGGCAATTCCGTCATTGCTACCTACATCAATAATATAAGATTTTTTAGCTTTTAATTTTAGTTCTTTAATATATTTATTTGCAGCATTAATGAAATGATTCCTAAATGTCTTAGAAGTTGAAGAAGTGTATAAATAATTATTAAACATTTTTTTTGGGTCCACAGCAACAGAAAGTTGGCAATTAAAGCAATTATCGCAATAATTTACTTCTAATGGATATAATTCACATTTTTCATCTTTAGTTTTTAACAAATTGTTTGCCAATGGCTGATATCCTAAGGAAAGAACTCTTCTAAGTTTTGTATTTCCACAAACTCTGCAATCAAATTTATAACATCCTAATAATAAATTTTTTTCTTTTTCGTCTACAAAAACATGTTTTATTGTGTGTGTGACTCCATAATTTTCATGTTCGCGTTCACCTCTTACAAGGTTTAAAAAAGTACTATCTTTCGTAAAAATCATACTATGGGCAACATTTGGTTTTATTATTGATAATTGACCCTCATTTACAACTTGAGTAATTTTTGGAGATTTTGGATTTAGTATATCTTGAAATATTTCGATAATTTGACCTTTGGTAAATAAACATTTTTGTTCTTGTTGTGGATGATAATGATTAGCTCGTATAGTTCCTTTTTTTTGAATTAATTAAACCTATCATATTTATAGGTTCTGTAAGTTCGTGATTACTAATTTTTCCTCTACCATCTGAGAATTCTTTTTCTCCATCTTTTACGTACTCAAGATCTTTGATTAAATTTTGCTTTGACCACTTATGAATCATTTCTTTTATGCTTTCTTCAAGACCGTACTTAAACTTGAACCCTTTTTTTAACAATTTTTCATTTGATAAAGAGAAACCTAAGTTTGGAACCTCATCATTAGTTTCTTTTAAAGTTATATTTGGATTATATTTTTTACAAATTTCCGCTACTTCTTTTACTGTCACGGTATCTTTTGTGAGATTAAATAAATCATTTGAAATATCATCTCTTTCTTCCATAAATTTGAAACATCTTGCTACATCAATAAGTGGAACCAAACTTTTAACCTGTCTTCCTCCTGCATAAAGTTTTAAAGTTCCGTTTTGGGACGCCATTTTAGAGAAAAAATTTGACATTATGTCTATTCTTGCCGTATCTGTAGAATAACCATATACAGATCCTAACCTTAGTATTACATATTTTTTTCCTGAGGACTTAAGTTGTTTTTCATTATAATCTTTGGATTTTCCGTAAGACAACACAGGATTGGTTTCCTCGTCTTCCGATATATCATTTTTTACTTTTTCTATGCCCTCGTATACTACATGTGTTGAAGGAACAATAATCTTACAATTATCGCTCATTACATTAATTATATTTTGAGTTCCCTCTTCAGCAACTGCTTTTATTTTTTCATCTTTTTCATTGCTACTTTCACTTTTTACTCTTGGAACATCTGTAATTCCTGCCAAGTGATGAATTATATCTGCATCTGCACAGTGCTTTTTAATTAAATCTTTATCCAAAATATCTCCATGGACAAAATTCATATTCCATTTTCTTAATTGATGAACTCTTTCTGAGATAAATCTATTATCAATTACCGTTATAGTATCATTCCAACTATATCCTGAGTAAATTTTGCACAATTCTGTGCCTATATATCCTAAGCCACCAGTAATAACTATTTTTTTTCCCATTGATTTAAATTTACTTATATAAAATTTTATTATAACTCAATTAATATATGAATATTTATGACTGTTTTATGTATTTTGATGAAGATTTGCTCCTAGATTTAAGGCTTAATATTCTAGATAGATATGTAAAAAAATTCATTATTACTGAAGCTACTTATACTCATAATGGAACGCCAAAAAAGCTAAATTTTGATTTAAACAACTTTGCTAAATTTAAAGACAAAATATCATATATAGTTATTGATAATCCTCCTCCTGATATTAAAAAAATAAATGTAAATGACTCAGAAGAAATAAGGGGAGAAAAGCTAATACTTAATGGTATGGCAAGAGATTATTTTCAAAGAGAGAATTTGTCTAAAGGATTAAATGATGCACAAGAGGACGATTTTATTATGATAAGTGATTTGGATGAAATTCCAAATTTGGAAAAATTAAATTTTGAAATAAATAAAGATCAAATTATTATTTTCAAACAAAAAATGTTTTATTATAAATTAAACTTATATTACGAAGAATTTGACTGGTATGGATCTAAAGCATGTAGAAAAAAAAATTTTATATCTCCTCAATGGTTAAGGAATATTAAATCAAAGCGATATCCAAAATGGAGATTTGATTTAATTTTTTCTAAAAAAAAATATACCAATATTTTTCATGTGGAGAATGGTGGTTGGCATTTTACGTGTCTAAAAAAAGCTGAGGATTTAGAAAAAAAATTATTAAATTTTGCGCATCACTATGAATATGAAGAAAGCGGACTGAATATTAAAGATATTAAAAAATTAATTGATGAGAAAAGAGTTATGTACGACCATAATGTAGATAAAAAAGAATTTAAGTGGTCAGGAAACACTAAATTGAGAAAAATAGACCTTCATCAGTTACCAAGTTATATATCTAAGAATTTATCTCAATATAGAGAGTGGCTAGATTAAATTAATGTTTTCTTGTGGTAGTAGTTTTTTGATTATTTTTTTTGGAAATTTGTTCTACCTCGACCCACTCAACTCTTTTTAGATTTTTTGTAAGAGCTATTTTAAGTACTTCATCAACATTTTTAACCGGTTTAATTTCAATACTTTTTTTAATTATTTCAGGAATTTCTATTAAATCTTTTTGATTTTCATTAGGAATAAGAACTTTCTTAATTCCGGCTCTATGTGCTGCTAATAATTTTTCTTTCAAACCACCTATTGGTAAAACAATTCCTCTTAAAGTAATTTCTCCGGTCATCGCTACATCTTTATTTACTGGTATTTCTGTTATGGCAGAAATTATCGAAGTAACCATTGCCACTCCAGCTGAAGGTCCATCTTTAGGTATGGCTCCTTCTGGTACATGAATATGAAAATCTTTTTTTTCAAAAACTGGAGGAATAATTCCATAATCTAAACTTTTTGATCTTATATAAGATTTTGCTGCTTTTACAGATTCCTGCATTACTTCACCTAGTTTACCAGTAATTTGCATTTTGCCTTTACCAGACATAATTACCGATTCAATTTTTAATATTTCTCCTCCTACCTCAGTCCAAGCTAATCCAGTAACTACACCTACTCTATTCTGATCTTCTATCTCCCCGTATTTAAATTTTTCTACGCCTAGGTATTTTGTAAGATCTTTTTCTTTTATAGGATTGTTAACTTTTTCCTTTGCATCAATTCTTTTGACAGTTTTTCTAGCGATTTTTGATATCTCTCTCTCTAAATTTCTTACTCCCGCCTCTCTTGTGTAATTTCTGATGATTTTTCTATTTAGGTTTTCCTTTATAGTTAACTCATTTTTTTTCAATCCTGCATTTTCTTTTTGTTTGGGGATTAAATATTTTTGAGAAATACTTACTTTTTCATCCTCTGTATAACCTGGTAATCTAATTAACTCCATTCTATCGAGTAAAGGAGGTAGAATATTTAAAGTATTTGCAGTAGTAACAAACATTACATCTGATAAATCGTAATCTACTTCTAAATAGTGATCATTAAATTCTTTATTTTGTTCTGGATCTAGAGCCTCTAACAAAGCTGAAGATGGATCTCCTCTATAATCATTACCTACTTTGTCGATTTCGTCTAATAAAAAAAGCGGATTTTTTGTTCCTGCTTTTTTCATCATTTGAATAATTTTACCTGGAAGAGAACCAATGTAAGTTCTCCTGTGTCCTCTAATCTCGGCTTCGTCTCTAGTGCCGCCTAATGAAATTCTAATAAATTTTCTACCAGTTGCTCTAGCTATTGATTTACCAAGTGAAGTTTTTCCTACACCAGGTGGGCCAACTAAGCAAAGTATTGGACCTTTCATCTTCTCAGTTCTTTTTTGAACAGCTAAAAATTCAATTATTCTTTCTTTAACTTTTTCTAAACCAAAATGGTCTTCGTCTAAAATTTTTTGAGCATTTTTAAGATCTCTATTTATTTTACTTTTAAAACTCCATGGCAATTCTGTCATCCAATCAAGATAATTCCTGACAACAGTTGCCTCTGCAGACATTGGGCTCATAGATTTTAATTTTTTTAATTCCG
>CACJZK010000003.1 GCA_902597875.1 uncultured Pelagibacteraceae bacterium | reverse complement strand
GCTTTTAACTATATAATCACTTTTGTATAATAATTTTAAGAATTTGCTGCTATTTATTTTTTTGTTAAATAAATTATTTTTTTTTTGATTATCATCCCAAACATCAAAATTCTTTATCTTATTTTTTTTAAAAAATTGAATAACTGAAACTCCAGTTATCCCATAACCATAAATTACAAATTTTTTTTTACGTAGTGTTTTTAATGTTTCCATTAATTAACGTAATTTAAGTGTAGCAAGTCCTATTAATGCTAAAATAATTGAAATTATCCAAAATCTTATAACTATAGTGGACTCTGCCCACCCCTTTTTTTCAAAATGATGGTGTATCGGAGCCATCTTAAAGACTCTTTTGCCAGTTAATTTAAAGGAAACTACTTGAATAATTACGGAAACAGTTTCTAAAACAAACAACCCACCAATTATTGCTAATACTATCTCATGTTTAACAATTATAGCAACTGCTGCTAAAGAACCACCAAGAGATAAAGAGCCAGTATCCCCCATAAATATTTTTGCAGGTGGTGCATTAAACCACAAAAATCCTAAACATGATCCAACTATTGAACCACAAAAAATTGAGATCTCTCCAACTCCAGGTATATATTGAATTTGTAAATATTCTGAAAAAATCACATTTCCTACAACGTAGCTTATAAGCGTGAAAGAAATAGCAACTAGCATTACTGGAACTGTGGCTAAACCATCAAGTCCATCCGTGAGGTTTACTGCATTTGAGGATCCTACAATTACAAATAATGCAAAGGGAATAAAAAACAATCCCATATGAAGTATTAGATTTTTAAAAAAAGGAAAATAAAGATTATATAGATAGTTATGATCGGAATGATTTAGCAAAATATAAATTGCTATTAAGCTAATAATTAATTGACCTAAAAACTTAAGCTTAGAATTTAATCCTCTTGAATTTTCAAACTTGATTTTTAATAAATCATCTACAAAACCCAAAATTCCTAAACCTAAAGAAACAAACACTAGTGTCCATATAAATATATTATTTAAGTCGGCCCACATTAAAGTACTAGAGATCATTCCAATTATAATAATTACACCTCCCATGGTTGGTGTACCAGATTTTTTTATTATATGATCTATGGGTCCATCTTGTCTAATTGGCCCAGCTATTTGATTTCTTGAAAAAATTTTAATTAAGGGGCCTCCTATTAAAAAAACGACTACCAAAGAAGTGATTAGCGACAAACCAGTTCTGAAAGTTAAATATTTGAATACATTTAAAAATGAATAATTTTCAATCAAGGAAGTTAAAAAACTAAATAACATTTTTTACTCCTTTAATAATATTCTCTGATAATTTGTTTAATCCAGTTGCGTTTGAACCTTTAATCATTAAATAATCATTTTTTTTAATTAATTCTGAGAATACTTCATCAAAGTCATTTTTATTTTGTAGAATATTTCCCTGTTTTTTTTGAGATATGTATTTATAAGTTTTTAACACTTTATTTCCATATACAAATACTTTGTCTATATCAGTATTGTTAATAATTTTTGACAGATTTTTATGGTAAAATTCTGACCTATTGCCTAATTCTAGCATATCCCCCAGCAAAACGTACTTTTTGGAGTTTTTGTTTTTTATTTTTGATAGATTTAATAATGCATTTTTAACAGAAAGAGGATTTGCATTATAGCTCTCATCTATAAGTTTAAAATAAGTTTTAAATCTTTTAACTTTGTGAATTTTTCCTCTACCCACTAAAAAATATGTAAAAGTAAAAAAGTTTTTAATCATATCAATTTCTAAATTAAAAATTTTTAACACTGCAATACAGCATAAAATATTGTAAATATTTGGATTATTAATATCTTTAGTTTTAATATTTAAATATTCATCTACCGCTTTAATTTTAAGAGAGAAATTTTTTTTTAATTTTTTTATTTTTATTAATCGGATATCTGAATTTTTTGAAAAACCAAAAGATAATAAGTTTATTTTTTTTTTGATTGCCTTATTTTTCATATAATTAAAAAATTTATCATCTCTATTAAGAATTATAGTTCCACCAGGCTCAATGTTATTTATAATTTCACTTTTTGCTTTTGCAATTCCAGTAATATTTTTAAAATTTTCAATATGGGCCTCAGCAACATTTGTAATGATTCCAACTTTCGGTCTAGTCATTTTTGACAAATTATTAATCTCACCTGAATGACTCATTCCTATTTCAAAAACACCATATTTATGAGAATGTTCTAAGTTAGATAAGCTTAATGGGACTCCATAACTATTATTAAATGATTTTGGAGAATAATACGTAGGACCGTAAATTTTTAAAATATTTCCTAATAAATTTTTTAAAGTTGTTTTACCTGAGCTGCCTGTAATTGCAATAATTTCTGTTTTTAAATTTTTTCTTTTTAATCTAGCCAACTTACACAAAAAATTATAAGTGTTTTTACATTTAATAAATTTGTTGGAAATATTAGAACCAATTTTTTTAGAAATGACGCAATAATTAGATCCTTTCTTTATGGCTTCATGAAGATAATTGTGACCATCTCTTTTTTTTCCTTTAATTGCTATAAAAAGATTTTTTCTTTTTATGTCCTTAGAGTTTATAGATACTCCTTCAAATTTAAATGTCTTATTTTTATTTATAATTTTTTTTAATATTCTTGAGTTAAAATATTCGTTAAAATTATTTTTTCTAAATTTTAATTTTTTTGTTGAAGTTTTTTTTATAATTGATTTGTCGGAAACTTTAATAATCTTATCGCCATAGTCCTGCGTTATTTCATGGCCTTTTCCTGCAACCAAAATTATTTCTGACGGTTCTGAATTTAAAATTGATAATTTTATTGCTTTAGCTCTGTTGCCTATCTCAAAAAAATTTTTATTTTTTAACTCTTTTGTAATCATTCTTCTGATTCTTTGTGGATTTTCTCTTCTTGGATTATCGTCAGTAACATAAATTTTCTCACAAAAATTTTTTGCAATGTTTGCCATGTCTTTTCTTTTCTTTATATCTCGTTCGCCACCACAACCAAAAACTAACGAAATATTCTTACCGAATTGAATTTTTAAAGCGTTAAGAACAGTTTTTAAAGCATCAGGAGTATGGGCAAAATCAACAAATATTTTTGCTTTGTTTGGCAAGATTTTAATTAGTTCTAGCCTACCGTTTACATTTTTTAAACTTTTTATCTTTGAAATAATTTTTTGAATTTTTAAACCAGTGGCTTTAGCTGCGAGAACTGACATTAAAATATTTTTAATTTGAAACTTTCCTATAAACAGAGTCTGATTTAGATCAATTTTAAGGTTTTTATTAATTTCTAATATTCTAAGCCTCCTTTTAATAGCTATTCTTTTTAAAATTGAAAATTTTTTATCTTCTTTGTCTAAAATAATAGGGCTGCCTTTTGGTAACAAATTTCTAAAAAGTACCATTTTTGCATCAAAATAATTTTTCATATTTTTATGGTAATCGAGGTGGTCTTGACTAAAATTTGTAAATATTCCTAATTTAAATTTAATACCATCAAGTCTACCTTGTAATAATCCGTGGCTTGATGCTTCAATAATAACGTTGTTAATTCCTAATCTTTTCAAATTAGCAAGCTCTTCATGCAAAGAAATAATATCTAAAGAAGTTAAATTAGTTTTTTTTATTTTCCCGAGTCTTTTTATCCCTAGGGTTCCAATAGAGGCTACGGGAATCATATTTTTTTCTAAAATTTGATAATAAAAATCTGCAACAGAGCTTTTTCCATTTGTCCCAGTTACAGCTATTATATTGTTTGGTTTTTTTCTATAAAATTTTGAGCAAGCATAGGCTAAAGATTTTCTTACGTTCCTGACTTTTATTAGAGGGATTTTTTTTTTTATTTTAACTTTTGTATTTTTAGAACAAACGATAGCTTTTGCGCCATTAGAAATTGCGTGAGAAATAAAAGAATTTCCGTTAAGTTTACATCCTTTCAGAGCAAAAAATAAATCACCTTTTCTTACTTTTCTGCTATCTAGAGACAAATTGTTAATATTGATAGTCTTGACTTTAGGCTGGATATTTTTAATTAAGTTTTTTAACAACATGGTTGTTATAAACTTGGTTGTTATTTATGGCTAAAATAGGTCCAATTTTTTTTATAATTTTGCCAGCGACGTAAACAGAATTCCAGCCTGCTTCATCTCTATTAGTGTATATTTTTTGTCCCCGATAATTATATACCAATTTAGGGGCAGGTTTGGGTTCATCAAGCAAAACTAATAGTACATACTTTGGTTCGTGCATTGGAAATACGGATATAAAAGTATTTAATTTCTTTTTGGAATACTCTCCGTAATTATTTTTTCTTGCTGTACCTGTTTTTCCTCCAACATCAAAACCAAATATATTAGCTAGGCTTGCTGTTCCATGCTCGTGAGTCACAACTTTTCTAAGGATAGAATTAATTTCTTCGCTAGTTTTAGAAGAAATTACTCTATTTCTCTCAGCCTCAATATTATTATTAAACCTTAAAGTTGGTTTTACTAAATAACCTCCGTTAGACATAGCTGCGTATGCGGTAGCAGCTTGTAGAGGGGTAGTTGTAATACCGTGTCCAAAAGAAACAGTCTCTAATTTACATTTATCCCAATTAAATTTTATTGGTCTACCAACTTCATCTAGCTCAAACTCAAGTGTATCTAGTAATTTTAACTTTTTTAGGAATTCTTTAAAATTTTCCTCTCCTATATTTTGCGCTATCATAGCTGATCCAATATTAGATGATCTTATTAAAATCTCTTCAATAGAAAGATTTTTAGGTAATTCATCATGTTCAGAAATTGTATATTTAGAACACTTAATATTGTTAGGAATATTTTCAATAATTGTTTCAGGAGTGTATAAATTTTTTTCTAAAGCTAAGGCTATGGTAAAAGTTTTAAATATTGAACCTAATTCAAAAATTCCTTTGGTTATTTTGTTCGTGTAATCTGAATGAGTAATTTGATTGCGCATATTAATGTTATAATCAGGTAATGAAACTAGTGATAATACTTCTCCGGTTTGAACATCCATCAATAAACCCCCAGCACCTTTGGCTTGAAAATCTTTAAGAGAATTTTCTAATTCCTTTTTAATTAGAAATTGCAAATTAGTGTCCAACGTGAGTTTAAGAGGTTCTTTAATACTTTGAGTATTTTTTAACTCCTTGTCGAAATAACTCTCTACTCCCGATATTCCATAATTATCGTCATCTATCTGACCTAAGATATGACTATAAAGTTCAGCATGAGGATATATACGAGATTGCGTAGACTCAAATATAATGCCTTTCTCACCTAACGACCAAAGTTTATTCTTTTCATCTGCAGTTAGACGTTTTTTTATGTAAAAATACTTATTTTTTAATAATTTTTTTTTTAATTTATCTTGAGAAATTTCTGGAAAATTTAATTTAATATTAAGTAAAAATTTATTTTTATCTTTAATTAAATCTGGTTTGATTGCAGCATGATATATTTTAATATTCCTAGATATTAATTCTCCATTTCTATCTATAATATCCTTTCTCAATGGTAAAAAACTGAAATTATTTTTTTTTGCTAAAAGTAATCGAGGTTCTTTCATTGAAATGGCAGTAATCTTTATTGAAAATATCGTAATTAAACAAAAAAATAAAAAAAAAAGTAAATAAATTCTATCTTCAGATATTAAAGATTTTGAAATATTTTTTTGTTTTAAATTTGTTTCTATATAATCTTCAAAATAAAAACTTTTTTGATTTTTGTTAAAGTTTTTATTTTTTTTTTGTGTTTTTCTCATAAATATATGTCTTGGTAGTTTTATTTTGTTCGTTAAGAAATTGATCTAAGCTAAAGTAAATTTTCGAGTATTCCATACTTAAATACTCTTCATTGCTATATTCCAGAATATTATTTGATAGAACTTTAGGAGAAGACAAATAATAATAATCTAATTCAGCCTCATGTAAATGACTCTGTAAATTTGCTATTTTTTTTTCATAAAGTAATATGTTTTTTTCGATCTCTCTTGTTTTTGTTTTGATAACAGAAGTAATAACCATAAAAATTGAGAAAATAATTAAAGATATTACTAGTTTTTTATTAAGCATTTAATTTTTCCAAATTTAAATATTTTACAAATTTTTTTTTAAAATTTTTTGGTTCAATAAAATTCTCTTTATTTCTTATAGCAAATCTAAGTTTGGCTGATCTTGATGGTGGATTTTTTTCAACTTCTTTGTCTGACGGTCTAATAAGTTTGCTTTTTTTTCCTTTAAAAAATATTATTTTTTTGTCTTTAATTTCTGGCAAATATCTTGATGGCAAAATATTATTTTCCGAGTAATTTTTAAAATAAAATTTGACTATTCTGTCTTCAAGAGAATGAAAGCTTACTACTATTATTTTTCCATCCTTTTTTAGAAATTTGGTTGCTTTAATAATGCCCTCGACTAGCTCGGTCATCTCTTTGTTGACAAAAATTCTTAATGCTTGAAATGTTTTTGTGCAAACATTTGTCTTTTTTGAAAAATTTTTTTTTTTACTTTTTTTGATAATTTCAACTAGTTCTGTTACTTTTGATATTCTTTTGATTTTTCTAGCTTTTATAATATTTTTTACTATTTTTGAGGACTCTTTCTCTTCTCCTAGAGTTTTGATTATCATTTTTAAACTTTCTTCACCGAAATTATTTAAAATTTCCTCAGCAGAGATGGAAGAAAGTCCCATATTCATATCTAATTTGTTTTTAGAATTAAAAGAAAAACCTCTTTCTAAATCCATAAGTTGGAAAAGCGAAGTTCCCAAATCAAAAATAATTGTATCTGCTTTATCTTTGCCCTCTAATATTTTGTCTAAATTACTAAATTTTTCATTATAAAAAGAAAATCTATTGAGATATTTTTCTGAAATTTTCTTAGCTTTATCCGTTACTGATTTATCTCTGTCTAATGCTGTAACTATTGTGTTTGGAAACTTGAGTAGCTCTTCTGAATATCCGCCGCCACCAAAAGTACAATCTACAAAATTGCCACCTTTTTCAGGAGAACAGATTTTAATGACTTCGTTCAACATCACTGGAAAATGTGTGTATTCCAGCGATGTTTGGGGAACGTTCATGGTATTTAAAATCTCTCATTAAAATTTTTGTTTTCTTAAGAAAGCAGGAATTTCAAAACTCTCTTCGTCTTCGACAGTGTCTTGATCAAAGAGATTGTCTTCTTGATTGACAACACTTTCATTTTCATTTTCACTAGACTCATTCTCTACCACACTAGAAACCTCATCTGAAAATAACTTAGGCGTAAATTCCTCCTGATTTTCAAAATTATTTATATCTTCTTTGATCTCAGGTAATTCTGTATCAGTTGAAGGTAGATTGTTTTCAATGTAGGAGGCACTTTCAATTGAAACTCCAGAAGTTGTCTCATTAACATTAGGCTCAGAGGATGGCATCAAATCTGCAGGTGCCTCTTTGAGTTCAGGTTTATCATCTAGTTTCAAAGCTGTAGCGCCTTGTATAGAGCTTAAAGTATTGCTCTCTATATGGGTGCTTTTAGGAAATAAGCCGTCAGAATAACCTGTATTTCTATTCTGTATTCTATTAACCATATTTAAAACAGTTTTTGGTTCTGGGTCTCTTACATTTAGAGCTGATCCTTCAAGAGAAGTGGCAACTATTGATACTCTCATTTTTCCTTTTAAGTTTTCATCTTGAATGGCTCCAAAAATTAGCTCAGCTTCGGGGTCTACTTCTGCTCTAATTTTGTTTACGGCTTGATCAACTTCAAAAAGAGTAATGTCTTTACCACCAGTTATATTTACTAAAAGTCCTTTAGCTCCCTTTAAAGAATAGTCGTCTATTAAAGGATTGTTGAGTGCTAGATCTGTTGCAGTTGTAGCTCTATTTTCACCTTCTGCTTCTCCAGTTCCCATCATCGCTTTGCCCATAGAACTCATAACAGTTTCGACATCAGCAAAATCTAGATTTATTAATCCTGGTCTAACCATTAAGTCTGTAACACTTTGAACACCATGTTTTAAAACTTTATTTGAAAGTTCAAAAGATTCTTCGAAAGTTGTTGTTTCGCAAGCAATTTTAAAAAGATTTTGATTTGGAACAACAATGGATGTGTCTAAATGTTTTTTTAGCTGTTCCCATCCTTGTAATGCCCTTCTCATTCTTTTTGGACCTTCATAATCAAAAGGAAGAGTGATAACCCCAACAGTTAGTATATTTAATTCTTTAGCTGCTCTAGCTATCACATGAGATGCTCCGGTGCCTGTACCTCCTCCCATACCTGCTGTTATAAAAATCATATTACTTCCCTGAATATAACTTATGATTTCATTAAGAGACTCATCGGCAGCTGCTTGACCAATATCATTTTTAGCACCAGCTCCTAAACCTTTAGTTAAATTCATGCCAATTTGAATTTTTGCATCAGCCTTATTTGCTTTCAAATCCTGAGCATCAGTATTGACTGCAATAAATTCTACACCTTCTAAGCCTGCATCTATCATTGCATTAATAGCATTTCCACCAGCTCCTCCTACTCCTAAAACTAAAATTCTTGGTTTAAGTTCTTTAAGTTCTCCTCCTCCGATATTAATAGTCATTCTTCCTCCCCTTGTTGTTTATTGTTCCATTTTAAAGTAGATCTTTTTTTATGTGCTTTTCTTCTTGCAACTATTTTAAATTTCTCAAAAAGATTTGGTTCCCATATTTGGAATGTTTTGCCTAAACCAACAAACAAAATATTATTTTTTATTTTTGCATGATCTAATAATTTTTTTGGAAGTGAAATTCTTCCCTCACTATCAAATTGTAAATTAATGCTCTCTGATAAAACCGAGGTTGCAAAATAATCTCTTTTTTCTTCAAATGGGTTTAGTGTATCTATTGTGTTAGAGAGCTTTTCTATTCTGTCTTGAGAGCAACATTCTAGAGAGGAATGGTTAAAGGATGGATAGCTTATGAAGCCGTTGTAACCCAACGAACTAAGGTGAGATCTAAAAGTAGCTGGCACTGAAACCCTCCCTTTCTTGTCTAATTTGTTCTCGTAACTTGATAAAAACATAATTTTTTAAAACACACGCACGAAGAGAATTAAAAAATAAACTTTCTATTAAAATCTCTTTATTTATACTCATAAAAAACCCTCTATTTGGGATTTCATGGGATAGTATGGGTTTTATTTATACCAGTCAATATATTAGTTTTTATTAAAGAGTCTAATTTGGGTGGTTAAATGATACAAAACAAGAACATTTGTTGGATTTTATAGAGGCCAGATAGTCTATAAGCCGGGTTCTGTCATTTAAGAAATCATTTATCTAGACTTAAACTCGCATTTAAGCTCAAGCGGCTAACCCAGATGACGAACTAAAGACTGTTTTTTGTATAAAAATACAGTGTCATCTCTATTTAGCCTTGCTCCCAGTGGGGTTTGCCATGCGTTTTTTGTTACCAAAAAACCGGTGTGCTCTTACCACACCTTTTCACCCTTGCCTTGATTAGGCGGTTTATTTTCTGTGGCACTATCCCTGAGGTCACCCTCGCCAGCCGTTAACTGGCACTGTGTCCTTATGGAGCCCGGACTTTCCTCCACTAAATTAATAATGGCGATTATCCAACTATCTGGCGAGATCTATGTAGTCTTTTGAAGCCTAAAAATCAAGGAAAATTTAGAATTTTTTGGCTAAATTAGCGCTTATTTTGATACATTCCAAATCTATTAATCCATCAATTTTCTTTTGTCTAAATCTTCTTTGAAAAGCTTTAATTACTAAACGATCAGTTTTTAAAGATTTGTTTTTATTAAAATATCTATATCCAATTTTGTGTAAATTATTAAAGAAAAGATTTCTTAAATTTTTAATTGAATTTTTTTTTAATTTAAATTTATTTTTCTTTAGATTAGGCCAAACTCCTATTTTTTTTTTTCCAAATTTCTGCCAAGGAAATTTTTCTCCTGGATCAAATTTTCTTAAAGGAGCTATATCAGAGTGCCCTAATATAAAATGATTTTTAATACGATATTTTGATTTAAGTTTATGACAGAGTTTAATTAGCAAATTAATTTGTTTTTTTGAAAATTTTTGGTAGCCAAATTGATGCCCCCTATTTTCCAACTCAATACCAATAGAAGAACTATTAAGATTTTTTATTTTACCCCATTTAGACTTCCCTGCATGCCATGCAATGTGATTGTCTTTTACCAATTGATAAATTTCGCCCTTTCTGCTTATTAAATAATGACAACTTACCTTGTGTTTAGTGCTCATTAATCTTTTAATAGATGCACGCATAGATTGCATCCCAGTATAATGAATTACTAAAAACCTTATATTTCTTGATTTTCTTTTAGTTTTATTGAAATTCTTAGATTTTAGACAAATTAAGTTCATTTTTTTGGCTAAATTACAGGTAAATTAAACTAAAATACAAACAATGTCTTCAAAAATAAGTGTATGAATTATGTGCAATATTCATTTAATTTCTATATATAGCGAACTATGAGATCAAAAAAATTATACATTTTAATTTGCTCAATAATTTTAGTAATAAGCTCTAACGCTAATGCTACTACTGAAAAAGAGTGCTTTGAAAAGGTTAGCAGGGGAATTTTTAAATTTAACCAAGGTTTAGATAATCTGTTATTAGAACCTGCTGCAAAAGTGTACAATAAGCTTCCTGAGCCAGTGAGAAACGGAACAGGTAATTTTACTTCAAATATTGCTACATTATTATCAATTCCTAATCATATTTTACAAGGTGAGATTAGGTTGGCAAGTCATGCTACTGGAAGTTTTTTAGTTAATACAACAATAGGAGTTCTAGGTTTAGGAAATCCTGCTGCTGCTTTAGGTTTAGAAAATCAGAAAGAAGACCTTGGTCAAACTTTAGGAACGTATGGTGTTAAAGGTGGTTGCTATTTTGTTTTACCAATACTTGGACCAACTACAGTAAGAGATACGGTAGGGATGATAGTAGATCAAAATTATCTTGATCCTTTTGCAAGAGTTACTTGGCATGAAAAAGAAATTAATAACATCTCAGGAAATAAATTAGATTATGTTGGGATAAAAGGTGTTAGTGCTGTTGATTTTAGAGGAGAAAATATGACAAATTTTGAAAGTTTAGAGAAAAATTCATTAGATTTATATGCAGCAACAAAGAGTTTATATCTTCAAAATCGAAATAAAAAAATAAATAATTCTACTGAGTCAGATGATGACTGGGGAAATCTAGACAAATAAAAGTTTAAAAAAATGAAAAGATTGTTTTTCCTAATAGTCTTAGTGTTTTTAGTGCCTAATAGCTTATACCCCGTCTCCTATAATTCAGACCCAAAAATATTCATTACTGAATTAGTCGAGGATGCAATTAAAACTTTAAGTGATGATAGTTTAAGCATTCAAGATAAAAATCAGATAATAGAAAAAATTGCCACTGAAAATGTGGATATTAAAGCATTAGGCATGTACTCATTAGGTGATTTGAGAAAAACATTAGATGCTAAAACTCTAAATGAATACCAAGATCTTTTTAAAAAGTATTTTTTAAAAAGCTTAACATCTAGATTGACAGATTATTCTTCCCAAAAGTTTGAGGTAACAGGTGCTGACCAAAAGAGTGAAAAATACACTATAGTAAATTCAAAAATAACTGAGAGCAATACTCAGCCAGAAATTAAAATAGACTGGAGAGTTTATACAAAAGATCCCTTAAAACCATTAATTAGAGATTTAATAGTAGAGGGTTTAAGTTTAGCTAGAACACAAAGAGAAGAATTTTCCTCTATTCTAAACTCAAATAATAATGATATAAAAGTTTTATTTTCTAAATTAGAAAATTTTATCTCAAATTAAAAATCTTAAAGTTTGGTGGGCCCGCCAGGATTCGAACCTGGGACCAATACATTATGAGTGTACTGCTCTAACCAGCTGAGCTACAGGCCCTTAACAAGACTATTACTACACTATAATTTATTTTTCTAGAAAACTTTTTAATTGTTTTGATCTACTAGGGTGCTTAAGTTTTCTCAAAGCTTTAGCTTCTATCTGCCTAATACGCTCTCTGGTAACAGAAAACTGTAACCCTACTTCTTCTAAAGTATGATCGGTGTTCATACCTATTCCAAATCGCATTCTTAAAACTCTTTCCTCTCTCGGAGTAAGTGAAGCTAAAATTTTCGTTGTGGACTCACCTAGATTGGATTGAATTGCTGTATCTAAAGGTTGTAATGCATTCTTGTCTTCAATAAAATCTCCTAAACTACTATCTTCCTCGTCCCCTACTGGAGTTTCTAATGAAACAGGCTCTTTAGCTATTTTTAAAACTTTTCTAACTTTCTCTAGTGGCATCGCAAGTTTTTTAGCCAATTCTTCTGGGGTGGGTTCTCTACCAAATTCACTCATAATTTGTCTTTGAGTTCTTACAATCTTATTTATAGTCTCAATCATATGAACAGGAATTCTTATTGTTCTCGCTTGGTCAGCTATAGATCTTGTTATTGCTTGTCTAATCCACCAAGTAGCGTAAGTAGAAAATTTATATCCTCGTCTATATTCAAATTTGTCAACAGCTTTCATTAAACCAATATTTCCTTCCTGTATTAAATCTAAAAATTGCAACCCTCTGTTCGTATATTTTTTTGCAATAGAAATTACTAATCTAAGGTTAGCTTCAACCATCTCTTTCTTGGCTATTCTAGACTCCCTCTCCCCTTTTTGGATTCTGCTAACGAGTCTTTTAAATTCGCCAACAGATAGGCCAATCTTTTTACTAAATTCAACTAATCTATCTCTAATCTCATTAAAATCTTTCCTAAATTTCTTAAAAAAAGCTTTCCAATTTTTATTTTCTTTTAAAAAATTTTCAAATTTAGGATTTATTTCATTACCAATATAATATTTTAAAAACTCTTCTCTACTAATTTTATTGTCTATAGCTAATCTAAGTAAAATTCCCTCTAAGGAAACAATTTTTTTGTTTTCTTTGTAATGAAGTTGAACTAATTCCTCTACAACACTTGGAGCTAATTGCAAATTTTTGAAATTATCTACCAAGACAGATTGTATTTTCTTGAAATTCTTGTTTTTTGAAATAGATAATTCTTTTGCAGATAGTAGACAATCAAGTTTTTCTTTTTGATATTTTTGAAGTTTAATGTAGTTTTTATTTAAGTTTGTTATAATCTCAATTATTTTAGGTTTAATTTCTTCTTCCATTTTCGCGAGTGAAATATTGAATTCGTCTTCATCAATTTCTGAGTCTGAGGCTTTTTCATCACTTTTTTCTTCTTTGTTGGATTTTTTTTCTTTTTTTGATTTATCTAAATCTTCCTCTGAGGCTTCAAAGTCTTCGTAGGTAGAATCAATATCAATAATATCTCTAACTAATAATTGATTGCTTTCTAGTTGATCTTTCCATTCAGATATTTTTTTTGCTACTAAAGGACTTTGAGTTAAAGCGTTGATCATTACATCTTTTCCAGCTTCAATTCTCTTTGCTATTGCAATTTCACCTTCTCTGGAAAGAAGTTCGACTCCTCCCATTTCTCTTAGATACATTCTTATTGGGTCATCACTTTTATCAGATGATTTTTCTTCTGTAATATTTGACGACTCTTTCTTTTTATTAGATTGAAATTGAGATTTTTTTTCTACAAGGGTAACACTATTATCTGCGATTATTAAAAATGCTTTCTCAGTGTTCTCAATTGAATTTCCTCTTTTACCCAAAGACTTGGATAACTCTTCGTAGGTTATAAATCCTCGGTTTTTACCTTTGTCTAAAAGTCTTTCAAAAGATTTTGTAATTATTTTTTCTGCCATGAGTCTTAAAACTTAATTTAATGTGCTAAATATATATAGTGTCTATTTTTAAAAAATCTATCTTTTTTTATTCCCCATTTAATTGGCTTTTAAGCTTAATTAACTCAGAGTAGGAATTTTCATCCAAATTTTTTGCAGCTTTGCTCTCTAAAATCTCAATTTTTTTTAGGTGATTCATTTCTCTTAATTCTTGTATTAATTCATTTAAAAAAGCACCCTTTTCATCGTTGTTCTTATTATAAAGAATATTTTTTAAAATTGAGTTCCTCTCAATATCCAAGATTAAATTAGTATAACTATTGCTTATTTTGGACTTAATTTCAGTCAGATTATTCTGACTTAACATTAATTTAATTATTTCTTCTTTCAAATCGTTGTTTTCTTTATGAGAAAAATTTAATTCAGATAATTCTTCAATTTTTAATTTTACTATTTCTGGACACTGGATCATTATGAATAAGATAGAATTTTCTTTTATTTGCTCTCTTGAAAAACGGTCTTTTTGTTTATGAAGTTTTTTAGTTTCATTTAAAATTTTAAAGTGTTTTTTTTGGTAGTTGTAAAATTTTCTATTGTTATTTTGAAGAGGAGTAAGCTCTCTAATATTTTTTAGATAATTTTCCAATATATATTTTCTTAAAGTCTCGTCTTTAATAGTAAAACATAGATTTTTTAATTTTTTTTCAAATTTGGATATAGAAAAAGGATTGCTTTGATCAACATCTTTTAAATATCTTTTCCAAATAAAAGTTTGTATTATTTCTTTGGATTTTAAAAGATTTTTAAATTCTTCTTTTCCTTTTTTTCTAATAAAGTCATCTGGATCATTCCCTGGTGGCAAAACAGAGAAATAAATTTTGTTATTTTCATTTATTAGAGGTATTAATCTTTCAGCAGCTCTTAATGTAGCGCTTTGACCACTTTCATCACCGTCTAAACAAACTATTGGGTTGGAAAAAAATTTCCAGATTAATTCAATCTGACTCTCTGTAATAGCAATCCCTGAGTTAGACACTACATTTTTAATTCCAGCAGATTGTAAGCCAAGTACATCCATATAACCTTCTACTATTACTACCTCATTGGTTTTATTTCTCTCAGATAGCGCATTATCTAAATTAAATAATATTCTACCTTTTTTATAAAATTCAGTTTCTGGTGAATTAATATATTTTGCAATTCTTTTGTTTTCTCTAATTATTCTGCCTCCAAAAGCTATTGTTTCTTTTTTAAGATTGTTTATTGGAAAAATTATTCTTGAATTAAATCGATCTATAAACTTTCCAGTTTTTTCGTTACAATAAAATAAACCTGTTAACTTTATTTCTTCTTCGTTAAATTTTTTTTTTAATGTTTCATAAAAATTACTTTTCCAAGGAACAAAGCCTAGCTTAAAGTCTTGAATTAATTTTTTATTCAATCCTCTGGTTTCCAGATATCTCAAGGCATCAATATTTTCTTTTTTAAATAATTCAGTGCTTGCAAGCTCAGAATAATTTTTAAATATATCTTTATAATTATTGAATCTTTTTTCTTTTTTTTCATCAAAATTTGAAAACTTATATGGTTGCATTCCTGCCTCTAATGCTAAAATTCTAACAGCTTCTCCAAAACCAATCGACTTAGTCTTCATTAAAAAATCAAAAATATTCCCATGCTCTCCAGAACTAAAACAATGATAAAAACCTTTTTCATCACTGACTGTAAATGAAGGTGATTTTTCATTTTTAAATGGAGAAAGACCTACAAATTCTTTACCTCTTTTTTTTAATTGAACAGTCTTGCCTACAACTTGTGAAACTTTAACTCTAAGTCTAATTTCGTCTAGATAGTCTTTTGGATATTTCATCATTTTAATATTCCTTTAATCACTGAACTAACTTTTGAAAAATCTAAAACATCCCCAAAATTTGATTTTAACTCTCCCATTACTTTCCCCATATCTTTTATAGAACTTGCTCCTAGTTTTTTTATAGTATCCTCGCAAATTTTCTTTGTTTCTTCTTCACTAAGTTGCTTTGGAAGAAAAGCTTTAATAACTTCGATTTCTTTATTCTCTACTTCGAGTAAATCTTTACGACCAGCTTTTTTATAAGCTTCACATGAGTCGTTTCTTTGTTTTACCATTTTTTTTAGGATTTGCGTGATGTCGCTATCGTTCATTTCCTTTCCCTTAGTCCTGTTAGCTATAGCCGCATCTTTAATCGCTGAAATTACCAATCTTAGCGTGGAAAATACATTTTTGTCTTTCTTTTTTAAAGCCTCGCTTAGCTTATCTTCTATTTTTTTTTGTAAAGACATATCTAATTCTAATGAAGATACTTTAATCACAATTCTTGTCGAAAATAAAAAGAACTTTCTTGACGATTATATTTCTATTTCATATGTTTCGCAAAATTATGTTTATAAGTTTTTTAGTTTAACTTATGAGTTGTATTTGAAGCAGAATAGTAAAAATATAAACTCTATTAAAAATCTTAAAAAGATCAATTCTAATGCTATTTTAATTCTCCAAAATGGAAAGTTTTTTAAGGGTGCTGGTTTAGGATACAAGGGTACTGCTACTGGAGAAGTTTGTTTCAATACATCAATCACTGGATATCAAGAAATAATTTCTGACCCATCATATGCTGAACAGATAATAAATTTTACCTTTCCGCATGTAGGGAATGTAGGGTCTAATAAAGAAGATCATGAATCTGATAAAATTTGGACCAAAGGAGTAATAATTAATACAGAAATCACAGATCCATCTAATTACAGATCACTAAAACACTTAGATCAATGGTTAAAAAATAATAAAATAGTTGGGATAACAGGTATTGATACAAGAAACTTAACAAACTTTATAAGAGATAAAGGAGCACCAAAGGGAACTATATCTTTTATGGGCAACGGTAAATTTAATATAAAAAAACTGCTTAAAACTACTCAAAAGTGGAATGGTTTAAAAAATTTAGATTTAGCAAAACAAGTTACAACTAAGAGAAGTTATATTTGGCAAGGTTTCAAAACTTGGAAAAAAGGAGAGGGTTTTACAAAAAATAAAAAAAAATCGTTACATGTTGTAGCAATAGATTATGGTATTAAAAAAAATATTTTGAGATATTTTTCAGATTTTAATTGTAAGGTTACAATAGTTTCTTGCAAAACAAGCGCTAATGATATTTTAAAATTAAAATCTAATGGAATTTTTTTATCGAATGGTCCTGGTGATCCTGCCGCAACTGGAAAGTATGCTATTCCAATTATAAAGGAGCTCATAAAAAATAATTTGCCTGTTTTTGGTATTTGTTTAGGACATCAATTACTTGGGCTAGCCTTAGGAGCAAAAACAAAAAAAATGAATTTAGGTCATAGAGGTGCCAATCATCCAGTTAAAAATTTAATAAAGGGAAATGTAGAAATCACCAGTCAAAATCATGGATTTGAGATAGTCAAAAAAAATCTGCCAAAAAATATACAAGTTACACATCAATCTCTTTTTGATAATAGTATAGAAGGAATAAAACTAAAATCTAAACCAGTTTTTTCTGTTCAATATCATCCTGAGTCTAACCCAGGACCTCAAGACAGTGTTTATTTATTTGAAGAATTTATAAATAGTATGAAAAAAAATGCCAAAAAGAAAAGATATTAAAAAAATTTTAGTTGTTGGAGCTGGCCCAATTATTATTGGTCAAGCATGTGAATTTGACTATTCAGGTACTCAAGCTTGTAAAGCTTTAAAAGATGAAGGTTATAAAGTAATTTTAATAAATTCTAATCCAGCAACAATTATGACTGACCCAGATGTTGCTGATAAAACATATATTGAACCAATTACTTTAGAAGTATTAGAGAAAATTTTAATTAAAGAAAAGCCTGACGCAATCCTTCCAACTATGGGTGGTCAAACAGCTTTGAATCTTGCTATGGAGGCTGAGAGAAAAGGTGTTCTTAAAAAATATAAAATTGAACTTATAGGAGCCAACTCTAAAGCCATTGCAAATGCAGAAGATAGAAAAAAATTTAGAAAGAATATGATTGAAATTGGCTTAGATTTACCAAAATCAAATATTGTAAATAATTTTAATCAATCTAAAAAAGTTATAAGACAAATAGGATTGCCTGCAATAATAAGGCCAGCTTTTACCTTAGGCGGTCTAGGAGGTGGAATTGCAAAAAATAAGAAAGAATTTTTCAAAATAGTAAAAAACGGCCTTCATGAGTCACCTGTAAATCAGGTTTTGGTAGAGGAATGTTTAGAAGGTTGGAAGGAATTTGAAATGGAGGTTGTCAGAGACAAAAAAGATAATTGCATAATAATTTGTTCAATAGAAAATTTAGATCCAATGGGAATTCATACAGGGGACTCGGTCACAATAGCTCCAGCACTTACTTTGACTGATAAAGAATATCAAGTAATGAGAAACGCTTCTATAGCTTGCTTAAGAAAAATTGGGGTAGAAACTGGCGGCTCCAATGTTCAATTTGCCATTAATCCAAAAAATGGAAGAATGGTTATTATTGAAATGAACCCGAGGGTTTCAAGATCTTCAGCTTTAGCCTCGAAGGCTACTGGTTTTCCAATAGCAAAGGTAGCAGCAAAGTTAGCAGTTGGATACACCTTGGATGAATTAAAAAATGAAATTACAAAAGTAACACCAGCTTCTTTTGAACCAACTATAGATTACGTTGTTACTAAAATTCCAAGATTTACCTTTGAAAAATTCTCAACATCGGCGGCAGTTTTAGGAACTTCAATGAAATCTGTTGGTGAGGCAATGGCCATAGGAAGAAACTTTAAAGAGTCTTTACAAAAAGCTTTGGTTTCTCTGGAAACAGGTTTCTCAGGTTTGGATCAAATATTTAATTTAAGTGTAAAACAAATTGAGAAAAAACTAAAAGAAAATATACCTAACAAAATTCTGCTTGTAGGAGAAGCTATTAGAAAAAAAATTAATCTAGTTAAAATACATAAGCTCTCGAAGATTGATCCTTGGTTTTTAAGTCAAATTAAAGAAATTATAGTTAATGAGATCAAAATTAAAAAAAGAGGTCTTCCAAAAACTTTTAATGAATTTAATTATATTAAATCAATAGGATTTTCAGATAAAAAGTTATCAGAGCTCACAAATGTTTCTGAAACAATAATTAGAAGGAAGAGAGAAGCTTTAAAAGTTTTGCCCGTTTATAAAAAAGTTGACACTTGTGCTGCAGAATTTAAATCTTTTACTCCTTATATGTACTCGACATATCAAAGAAATTTTTCTTTGAACTCAGAATGTGAGGCTGATCCATCTAACAGAAAAAAAATAATTATACTTGGAGGTGGCCCTAATAGAATTGGTCAAGGGATAGAATTTGATTACTGTTGTTGTCAGGCAAGTTTTGCTCTTAAAGAGGCTAAATATGAAACAATAATGATTAATTGTAATCCAGAAACCGTTTCAACAGATTATGACACTAGTGATAGATTGTATTTTGAGCCTTTAATTGACGAATATGTTTTCAATATTATAAAGAGAGAAAAATCTAAAGGTAATTTAAAAGGTGTAATTACACAATTTGGTGGTCAAACTCCAATTAAACTAGCAAAATTTTTACATGAAAATAAACTTCCAATTTTAGGAACTCAGTATGCTTCTATTGACCTTGCTGAAGATAGGGACAGATTTAGAGGTCTTTTAAATAGATTGAATTTGAAACAAGCTGAAAGTGGTATTGCAAAAACTTTTAATCAGGCATTAAAAATTGCGAATAAAATTGGTTTGCCTTTAATGGTAAGACCATCTTATGTATTAGGTGGAAGAGCTATGGAAATAGTCCACGAAAAAAGACAACTTAAAGACTTTGTAAAGGAAGCGTTTAAAGTAGCTGAAAAAAATCCCATCTTAATTGATAAATTTATTGATAATGCAATGGAAGTAGATGTGGATGCAATATCAGATGGTAAAAATGTTTTTGTAGCAGGTATTATGCAACATATAGAGGAAGCTGGTATTCACTCGGGTGATTCAGCCTGTAGTTTACCTCCTGTATCAATTAAATCTTTTTTAATAAAAGAAATTGAAAATCAAACAAAAAAATTAGCTTTAGCACTTAAGGTCAAAGGTTTTATGAATGTGCAATATGCTATAAAAAAAGATGAAATTTATGTAATAGAGGTAAATCCTAGAGCAAGTAGAACGGTTCCATTTGTCTCAAAGGCAAAAAATTTACCATTTGCTAAAATAGCTTCGAGAGTAATGGCTGGAGAAAAATTGTCTAAATTTGATTTAAAAAATAAGACTAAAAGCATGTTTGCAGTGAAAGAAGCTGTGTTTCCATTTAATAAATTTCCAAATAGCGATCTATTACTAGGGCCAGAAATGAAATCTACTGGTGAAGTTATGGGTTTTGATAAAAATTTTGGAATGGCATTTGCTAAAAGTCAAATTGCGGCTTCGAATTCTCTTCCAAAAGAAGGCTTGGCCTTTATCTCTTTAAAAAATAGTCATAAAGAAGAAGGGGTACAATTAGCAAAACAATTAGTTAAATTAAATTTTAAACTTTGTGGAACTAGTGGTACGGCTGATTATATAAGCCAGCATGGTATAAAATGTAAAAAAATAAATAAAGTAAATCAAGGTTCTCCAAATATTGTTGACGTGCTTAATGCTAAAAAAATTGCTCTAGTTATCAATACTGGAGGAGGAAATAGTGAAACTCAATTAAGCGATGCGATAGCCCTGAGAAGAGCTACTTTAACTAATAAAGTTCCATATTGTACTAATATGTCTACCGCTAAGGTTTGTTTAGAAGGAATAAAATCTCTGAAATTAGGTGATATTAGTGTTACTTCTTTGCAAGATATTTAGCTTTTAACTTTCCAATCAGTCTCAAAGGTTACATAGTTTATCTGAATACATCTTCTCTCTTTTTTGATTTCTTTTTTTTCCATCCCATGCCAGGTATTTGGCCCGCTTGTAAAGAAATATCCGTAATTATGTTTGTAAGGTACCGTTTTAACTTTATTTAATTTTACATCGTAAAAATCTGTACCCAAATTTTCTGACTCTCCATAAGGATTAACAAATACTATTGATGACATTAATTTTTCTTTAATATCACAGTGTGGTTTGAGCCAAAAACCCTCTCTATCACAAATTACTTCTAATCTCACAAAAGAATTACTTAAATCTCGACCAATTAAAGATCCTATTTTTTTATATACTTCTACTGATCTAAGCTCTTCAATGAAGTTTGTTAGATGGGGAAATTTTTTTGAATTTTCTTTAGTTACATAACATCTTAATTTTTTTGCCTTGCCGCCATCTTTTATGCCAGCTCTAAAAGTTCCTTCACCCCCATCTAATGCTCGAGTTCCATCGTAATTTAAATTTTCTTTCCTAGGATCAGGTATATCTGCTTCACAAACTTCTTTAATAGCTTTAGTAGTTAAAGGCTCATTTAATTCATAATGCTTGAATGGAGACTCGTATAATTTTGTTTTACCAGTAAGTGATTTAAATAATTCCATTTTGTTTCATTTTGTCTCTAATTATTGGTGCTATTCTTTTTGTCTCATCTAACTGTTTATAAGTCCATAAGTCAATACCACCTTTAAACTCATCAAGATCTTTAATAATTTTCATTTTTCTAAACAAAGAGTAAAAATTTTTAAATCTATAGTTATCTCTTTTGGTTTGCATATTTACAATATAAATAGGCTTACAAGTAATTGCTGCTTCTGAAATCATTGAAGTTGAGTCACATGTAACCAAAATAATATCAGCTAGACTTAAGGCTGATAAATATGCTTTTTTATCAATTGTTTTGATAACTAAGTGATTGTGCGTAAAGGTATTATATGCTTTTTTAATTATTTCCTCTGGTGTTCTATAAGAAGGAATAACAATTAATTTATACTTATCAGGTGGAAACAAAGTTTTAACTTGATTAAAAATTTTATTTATTTGACTTTCAGAAAAACTATAATATTTATTTGGTCCTCCTAAAATAAATGACACTATTTTTTTGTTTTCTTTGTCAATTTTAAGATAGCTGGTATTTTTTTTAATTTCTTCTAATTTTAAATAATGTATAGATCCTTTTGTTTTTAATATATTTGTACCGTTTAAATTATCATGTTCTGGGCAAATAATTAAATCGAAATGTTTATTAGAAACTTTAGGATCTTGAATGTGTATGTTGAAAACCTGATTTTTAAATCTTTTTTTTAAAGCTATTGAAGGAATTACACTTTTTCTACCGCAAGATATTATTATCTTTGAATCAAAAATAAGTTGTTCTGTTAATAAGTTCTCTGAAATGGGAGTTAGTTTAGGCGGAATATAATTCCATAAGCCTTTTAATTTTACCGTATGGTGTGTAAAATTTAAACTTAAAGCCTTAGCTAAGCCTTCAACTTGACTTATCATACCATGCATACCTTGGGTCAAAAGAAGTGCTTTTAATTTTAACATTTGTTACTATATATCTTTTATAAGATGAATAATAAATCAACTAAACATACAAAAGTGTTAATACTTGGATCAGGTCCTGCAGGCTATACCGCTGCTATTTACGCAGCAAGAGCAATGTTAAAGCCAATATTAGTGCATGGTTCTGAACCAGGCGGACAATTAACTACTACAACTGATGTTGAAAACTATCCAGGATATTCAAAAGTCATTCAAGGGCCTTGGCTAATGGAGGAGATGAAAGGCCAGGCTAAAGCAGTTGGGACTGAAATGATTCAAGATCACATCAGTAAAGTCGATCTGTCAAAAAAACCTTTCACAGCGATTGGTGACAGTGGTCAAATTTATACGGCTGATAGTTTTATAATCTCAACTGGTGCTCAAGCCAGATGGCTAAATCTAAAATCTGAAAAAGATTTTAGAGGTTTTGGGGTTTCAGCTTGCGCTACTTGTGATGGTTTTTTTTTCAAAGAAAAAGAAGTAGCTGTTGTAGGTGGAGGTAATGCTGCTGTAGAAGAAGCAATGTTTCTTACAAAATTTGCATCTAAAGTAAAACTTATACATAGAAGAGATGAATTGAGAGCAGAAAAAATGTTGCAGACTAAATTAAAAGCGAACAAAAAAATTGAAATAATTTGGGATACTGTTGTAGAAGATATTGTAGGAACTAAAGATCCTAAAGCTGTAACTGGTGTAAAAATTAAAAATGTTAAAAATAACAAAATTTCAGAATTAAAAGTTGATGGTCTATTTATTGCAATAGGACATGATCCTGCAACTTCTATTTTTAAAGGCCAGATTAAAATGGATAAAGAAGGTTATATAATCACTAATCCAGACTCAACAATTACTAATGTGCCAGGAGTATTTGCTGCTGGAGATGTCAAAGATAAAATTTTCAGACAAGCTGTAACAGCTGCTGGAATGGGTTGTATGGCAGCACTTGAGGCTGAAAAACATCTTTCAAGTAAATAGTAGTGAAAAATAATCTTCATGTATTTTTGGGTTCAACAGTAGCTGATGCTGCAGCAAGACCTTTACACTGGGTATACAATCAAAAAAAATTACTTGCTTATATAAAGGGGAAAAAAGATTTTACTTTTTTAAAAAAAAATAAAAGCCCTTTTTATAGTATTAAAACTGGGAAAGTTTCTGGTTACAATGATATTGGTCAAGTCATGCTTAAAACACTGATTGAGGGACATGAAAATATTGAAAAAAGGTTTAAGAAAAATATATTAAATAATTTCGGCCCAGGAAGTATTTATTGGAAAAATTATAATTTGAGGAAAAAATATAAAAAAGTAAAAGACTGGCGAGGAATAATCAAAGGTCCCTGGATACATCAAAATATAATTGAAACAGTTAAAAATATAAAAAAAGAAAAAAAATTAACGGGTGGAAAAAAAGTAAACGAGTCTGATGGTTTTTGTGCTGCTCTACCCTACTTTTTATACGGTTATAATTTTAAAAATTTAAAAAAAATTATTTCAATAGTCACTGTTTCAAAGTTAAGTTTAAAATATGCTTTAGTAAAATTTCATTTATTAGACTTGGCTCTAAAAGGCTCCAAAGATCCTATAAAAGAATTTATTTTAAAATATAAGAACAATGCTTATTTTAAGAGTATTATTACGGGTATTAAAAAGGTAAAAAAAATTAAAAAAAAATCTCATCCTTTCGCAGTCAAAAAACTTGGAATGGCTTGTAGTTATCCTGGAACTTTTGAGAGCTCTATTCATTCTATTATAAACTCTACAAATTATAAAAGCGCAATTTTGAAAACAATTAAAGCTGGTGGCTGTAACTGCTCAAGGGTAAATTTTATTGGAGCTTATTTTTCAGCTTTAAAAGGAGTCAATTCAATTCCAAAAAATTGGGTAAAAAAAACATTGATTGCTAAGAGAATTTTGAATCAAATATAAGTTCTTTATTTTTTATTTATTTTAAACTTTTACAAAAAATTAAAATTTTTTCCAAAGCTTTTTTTAAATTTTCCATTGAAGTAGCGTAAGAAATTCTAAAAAATCCTTCTAAACCAAATGCTGATCCTTGAACAACAGCTATCCCATTGTTCTCTAATAAGGACTGAACAAAGTCAGTGTCGTTTTTAATTTCTTTTCCGTTACTATCTTTTTTTCCAATTAAGTCTTTACACCTCGGAAAAACATAAAAAGCTCCGTCAGGTTTTAAACAATTAATACCCTCAATTGCATTTAATGCTTTAACAACAAAGTCTCTCCTATCTTGAAATGATTTTGATCTTTCTTGAATAAAGTTTTGTTCCCCGTTTAAAGCTTCAACAGCAGCGGCCTGGCTAATAGATGAAGGATTTGTGGTCGACTGAGATTGAATTTTTGCTATAGCTTTAATTATATCTTTTGGTCCCGCTGCATATCCTATTCTCCAGCCTGTCATAGAATAAGCTTTGCTAACTCCGTTCATAGTTAAAACTCTATCTTTTAAATTGCTGATTTGAGCAATAGTAAAAAATTTAAAATTTTCATAAGTTATATGTTCATAAATGTCATCGCTTAAAATAAAAACATTAGGGTGTTTTTCTAAAATTTTACCAATTTCTCTTATTTCTTTCTCTGAATAACATGCTCCCGTTGGATTGGACGGAGAATTTAAAATTATCCATTTTGTTTTTTTTGTTATAGATTTTTCTAGATCAGTGGGTTTGATTTTAAATCCTTGTTTTTCATTGCACTCTAAGATTATAGGTGTGCCTCCTGCTAATAAAACTATATCTGGATAAGATACCCAGTAAGGAGCTGGGATAACAACTTCGTCTCCATTATTTAAAGTAGCCATCATTGCGTTATAAATTACTTGCTTACCACCAGTACCTACTGTTATTTGATCCAATTGATAATCTAAATTATTTTCTCTTTTGAATTTTTTTATTATTGCTTTTTTTAGTGAAGGTGTTCCATCAACTGCTGTATATTTGGTGTCGCCATCTTGAATAGCTTTTATTGCAGCCTTTTTTATATTGTCTGGGGTGTCGAAATTAGGCTCACCTGCACCTAGACCAATTATATCTTTACCAGATGCCTTTAATTCCTTAGCTTTTTGAGTAACAGCTATTGTGGGTGACTGTTTTATACGTTTTAAATTGTTGGAAATTATGCTCATTGAATTTTATAATGTTTTTTTTAATTATTAATATCACAGAATGCAAAATACGTATCAAGAAAAAAAATTAGATTTAGAAACTACTAACAACTCTATAAATAAAAAATTAGAGGGTGGTATTAAATTTAAAATCAAAAGTAATTTTCAGCCTGCTGGGGACCAACCCCAGGCTATTAAAAAACTGATTGCAAATCTTAAAGGCCAAAAAAATGAACAGGTCTTGCTTGGTGTAACTGGATCGGGAAAAACCTTCACAATGGCTAAAGTTATTGAGGCATCTAATAGACCATCTTTAGTTCTTGCTCCGAACAAAACTTTAGCTGCTCAGCTATATGGAGAGTTTAAGAGTTTTTTTCCAGATAATGCCGTAGAGTACTTTGTTTCATATTATGATTATTACACCCCAGAAGCATACGTTCCAAGATCTGACACCTACATTGAAAAAGAGGCATCTATTAATGAGCAAATAGACAGGATGAGACATTCGGCTACCAGGTCTTTATTGGAGAGAGATGATGTAATAATAGTTGCAAGTGTTTCATGTATTTATGGACTCGGATCTGTAGAAGCTTACTCGAAAATGACTATTACTCTTAAAAAGAATTATGAATATGATAGAGATCAGCTAATTAGGGCTTTTATTAATTTGCAGTATAAAAGAAATGATCAAAATTTTTTCAGAGGAACTTTTAGAGTAAGAGGGGAAAATTTGGAAATATTTCCATCACATTTAGAAGATAGGGCTTGGAGGCTAAGTTTAAATTTTAATAAATTAGAAAAAATAGAAGAGTTCGATCCTTTAACAGGTAATAAAACTAATGATTTTTCAATTATTAAAATTTATGCAAATAGTCACTATATTACACCAAAACCAACTATTGATCAGGCTATTCGAGAAATTAAGAAGGAATTAGAGGTCACCCTAAAAAAACATCAGGATAATAATAAACTCTTAGAGGCACAAAGGTTAAGAGAAAGAACAAAGTTTGATTTAGAGATGATTGAGGCTACTGGAACTTGCGCGGGAATAGAAAATTATTCACGATTTTTATCTGGAAGAAAGCCTGGAGAACCTCCCCCAACATTGTTTGAATACTTTCCAGATAATACGATAATTTTTGTAGACGAAAGCCATGTAACAGTTCCACAGCTTAACGGAATGTACAAAGGCGATAGGACAAGAAAAAGCACTTTAGCAGAATATGGTTTCAGACTACCTTCGTGTATGGATAACAGACCTCTCAAGTTTGAGGAGTGGGATTTAATGCGAACACAAACAATATTTGTATCGGCTACTCCAGGGCCTTGGGAATTGAAACAAACGGATAATCAATACATTGATCAAATAATTCGTCCAACCGGATTGATTGATCCACCTGTAGAAATAAGACCAGCAAAAACTCAGGTAGATGATTTAATGCATGAAGCAAAAGAAATAGTAAAGAAAGGTTTTAGAATTTTGGCGACGACTTTAACAAAAAAGATGGCTGAGGATTTAACTGAGTATCTTCATGAAAATGGTTTGAAAGTCAGGTATATGCACTCTGATATCGACACTTTAGAAAGAATAGAAATAATAAGAGATTTAAGAATGGGCGTGTTCGATATCTTAGTCGGAATTAACTTATTAAGAGAAGGTTTAGATATCCCAGAATGTGCTTTGGTTGCGATACTTGATGCAGATAAAGAGGGATTCTTGAGATCAGAAACATCATTAATTCAAACTATTGGAAGAGCCGCTAGAAACATAGATGGAAAGGTAATTTTATATGCAGACAAGGTCACAAAAAGTATTGATAAAGCAATCAAAGAAACAGATAGAAGAAGAGATAAACAATTAAAGTACAATAAAAAAAATAAAATTACAGCTGAGTCAGTAAAAAAAGAAATTAGTGATATTTTAGAATCAGTTTATGAGAAAGATTATGTAAAAATAAGTGAAGGTTCCAATGTCGGTGGAAATCTAAAAAAACATTTAAAAGCTCTGAATAAAAAGATGAAAGACTCTGCCGCCAATTTAGAATTTGAAGAAGCTGCTAAAATTCGTGATGAAATAAGAAAATTAGAGGCAAGTGAGTTAGAGATATCTCTAAATCCAAAAATTAATCAATACAAATTAAAAAATAAAGTATACCCTAAGGGAAGATCAACTATGGGTATGCCGGGCACTAAGCCAAAAAAGGCAATTAAAAAATGGAAGCCAAAAAAATAATAATTACTGGTGGAGCTACTAGAATCGGTGCTGCCATAGCTAAAAGTTTGGCGGGATATGAGGTGGATATCACTGTACATTATAATAAGTCTAAAAATTCAGCCAATAGATTAAAAAAAGAATTAGAAAATTTAGGTAGTAAAGTATTTTTAATAAAAGCTGATTTAAACAATTCTTATAATGTACAAAGGCTAATTAGAGATGCATTTAAAAAAATGAAAGGTTTAGATTGTTTGATAAATAATGCTTCAGTTTTTGAAAATGATAATCTATTAAATTTAAATGATAAAAGCTTTTCAAAGCATTTTAACGTTAATTTAAAAGCTCCGGCTATACTTACTCAAAATTTTAAAAAATATGTTAAAAACAACCAAGGAAACATCATTAATATTATTGATCAAAGAATTGAGAAACTAACTCCTTATTTTCTTTCATACACTCTGAGTAAATCAGCTTTAGGGACATTAACTTTGACATCTGCGATGAAATTAGCTCCTAATATCAGAGTTAATGCAATATCTCCGGGTCCAACGTTAAAGAATAAAAGGCAATCAGAATCTCATTTTAAAAAGCAATGGAAGTCCATTTTGTTAAAAAAGAAAGTAAATTTAGAAAATATATGTGAAACTGTAAAATTTCTTATAAAAAATGATAATATGACAGGGGAAATTATAAATGTTGATAGCGGTCAAAGACTCGCTTGGTTAACACCTGATATTGTAAACGTAAAAGAATGAAAATAATTAAATTTAAAGATAAAAAAAAATATAAATATAACAGAAAAGTTAGTATTAAAAACTTAATACTCAAAATTTATATAGGTCTTCACAATTTTGAAAAAAAGAAGAAGCAGAGAGTAAGATTTAATATTGATATTACCACTGACTCAAATATTAAACCTGACAACAATAATTTATTATCTATTGTAAATTATGAGGATACTATTAATAAAATAACTTCAATTACAACAGAGAAACATCATGAACTCTTAGAAGATTTGGCAGAAAATATTTTTGATATAATTTTTAAAAGTAAAATAGTAAAAAAAGTTAGTCTCAAAATAGAGAAACTGGATATTATCAAAAATACTGAGTCCGTAGGAATTGAAGTATCGAAAAGAAGAGATGAATAATAGTTTAGAATTAGGAAAAAAAATTATTAAAGAGAAAATACCATTAATTCCAAAAAATCCTGGTATTTATAGAATGATAAGTGCCTCAGGAGAAATTTTATATATTGGTAAAGCTAAAAATATCCCTAATAGACTTAAGAGTTATGTCACAGAATCAAATTTACCAATTAGAACAGAGCGAATGCTCTCTTTAACACATAATCTTGAAGTAACTACCACCAACAATGAAAGTGAGGCTCTTCTTCTTGAGGCAAACTTAATTAAAAAACATAAACCAAGATTTAATATTTTGTTAAGAGATGATAAGTCGTTCCCTTATATTTACATCGGTCATAAAGATAAATGGCCTCAGTTGACTAAATTTCGGGGAAAAAAATCAAAAAATGGATACTATTTTGGTCCTTTTGCCTCGATAGGATCGGCAAATTGGACAATAAAAATTTTACAAAAAATCTTCCAAATAAGAGTTTGCGATGACACAGTGTTCAAAAATAGAGAGAGACCTTGCATTTTGTATCAAATAAAAAGATGTTCAGCTCCTTGTGTTGGACACATTGAAGAAGCTCAATATAAAAAAACAGTGTCAGACGCTATAGATTTTATTTCTGGAAAATCTAGGAGAATACAAAAATCTTTATCAAAAGATATGGAGCTTGCAAGTAAAGAATTAGATTTTGAAAAAGCTGCAGTTGCAAGGGATAGGATAAAGGCTTTAACTCAAATTCAAACCTCGCAAAAAATAAACCAAACAAATTTAAACGAGGCTGACGTTGTAAGCATTTACAAAGAATCTGGAAAAACCTGTATTCAAGTATTTTTTTTTAGATCAAAACAAAATTGGGGAAACCAAGCTTTTTATCCAAAACATGATAGTGATGACGATGTAAGAGAAATAATAACTTCATTTTTAACGCAATTTTATGAAAATAAAGTAGTCCCAAGCATGATTATAACAAATACTGAAGTTAAGGATATAAAGCTATTAGAAAAAGCTTTTTCACAAAAGGAAAAAAAGGATGTATTAATAAAAAAAGCAAAAAGTAATGACGAGATAAATATATCTAAACTTGCTGAAAAAAATGCTAAGCAAGCTTTAACTCAAAAACTTTACCAAACTGAGAGCAATAACAACTTAATAGATAATTTGGCAAATAAATTTGATTTAAATAATAATATAAATCTTATTGAGGTTTATGATAATAGCCATAACCAAGGCAGCGACTCCATTGGGGCTTTAATATGTTTCGGCAATGAGGGTTTTATTAAAAAAAGATATAGAAAATTTAATATAAAAAATGAAAAAGTTAAAAATGATGATTATGGCATGATGAAAGAAGTTTTATTTAGAAGGTTTTCAAAAGTAATGAAAGAAAAATCTGGTTCTTTATCTTTACCAGAGTTAATCTTAATAGATGGAGGTAAAGGGCAATACTCAGTAAGTAGAGAGGTATTAAATGAGCTTGGTTTGCATGATTTACCTATATTGGCTGTTGCGAAAGGCAAAAATAGAAATGCAGGTGAAGAGAAAATATATTATGAAAATAGAGAATATATTTTAAAAAAAAATGACCCCCTATTGTTTTTTATACAAAGATTGCGAGATGAGGCTCACAGATTTGCAATAAGTACACATAGAGCTAAAAGGAAAAAGGGATTGAGCAAGTCATTATTAGACCAAATCGATGGAATAGGTAAACAGAGAAAAAGAGCCTTATTAAATCATTTCGGTTCTGCCAGATCAGTGGAATCTGCTAGCTTAGATGACTTAAAATCGGTCGAAGGAATAGAAGACAATATCGCTAAGAAAATATATAATTATTTCCACGAGTAAATGAAAACCAAAATACCAAACATATTAACTATTGGTCGTATAATAATTGTTCCAATTTTTGTGGTTTCATTTTTTCTACCTGGGTTTTATGGAGATATTATTCCGTTCGCTCTTTTTGTTCTAGCAAGTTTCACAGATTATTTAGATGGTTTGCTAGCTAGACTTTTCAAAGAAGAGTCTAAATTAGGAGAGATGCTAGATCCAATAGCAGACAAAATATTAGTAGCGTCAGCATTAATTTTATTAGTTATGAATGGAACAATTAAAAATTATGAGGTTGTAGCGGCAATTATAATACTTACTAGAGAAATTCTGGTATCAGGCTTGAGGGAATTTTTAGCAAAAGTGAGTGTTTCAATTCCAGTAACTAGTTTAAGCAAATTGAAAACATTTTTACAGATGTTGTCTATATCTATACTTTTGACAGGCGATAGTGGAAATAAGATTATCAATTTTCAAGATTATAACGCACAAACTATAGGAATAATATTATTATGGCTCTCGGCATTCTTAACCTTATATACAGCATACGATTACTTTGCGAAGGGTTTAGACCACGCTCTTAATGAAGATGACAGAAAAGACTAAGCGGCTGATTTTTTTCTTACTAAATTTTGATAGCTTTCAGATAAGTCTTTGATCAGTTGACATACTTTAAATTGGTTTTTATCAATCTGTGAAACTGGAGTAACTTCAGCTGCTGTTCCAGTTAAAAAACAACCTACAAAATTTTTGATTTCCTCAGGTTTAATTTTTCTTTCGACGACTTTAATTTTTTTCGACTTGGCGATTTCAATTATTGATCTTCTAGTAATACCATCCAAAAAAGAATCTGGTATCGGTGTATGAAGTTCATTATCTTTTGTCTTAAAAAAAATATTTGCTCCAGTGGCCTCGGCAACATTTCCCTCATGATCTAACATTAATGAGTCTGTAAAACCATTTGACTCTGCTTCATGTTTTGAAAGTGTACAAATCATATAAAGACCAGCGGCTTTTGTATCCCATGGTATAGTGTTAGGAGCAGGTCTGCGCCAGGAAGAAATATTAAGTCTTATTCCTTCAAGCTTAAGTTTAGGATCAAAGTAAGACCCCCACTCCCAAGCTGCGATAGCTACATGAATTTTATTTTTTTGTGCAGATATAGCCATCATTTCGCTGCCTCTCCAAATTACAGGTCTCACATATCCATTATTTACTTTTTGAATATTAATAATTGTTTTGCATGCTTTATTTATTTCCTCTTGGCTGAATGGAACTTTTATTCCCATTCTTTTTGCAGAATAAAATAGCCTTTCAGTGTGTTCTTCTAGTTTAAATATTTCACCTTCATAAACTCTTTCTCCTTCAAAAACACAGCTTGCATAATGCAAACCATGGTTAAGAACATGAATCTGAGCATCTGCCCAATCAACGGTTTTTCCATTAAACCAGATTTTACCTGATCTTTTGTCGTAAGGTATGCTTTCCATAAAAAATTAATATAACGATTTTTTAGTTACAAAAAAGTATATTTCTTATTAGAATAAGTCAATATAACTTACCAATTATGAAACAATTACTTTATCTTAAAGATGAACAAATAAAGGATTTTATACAATTAATATTTTATGCCTATAGAGAAACTTTTTCTGACCCAAAAGAAATACTGGCAAAAAAATTTTTTGGCCCAGCTCATTTAAGAGTATTAAATCTTATTGAAAGAAATCCTGGTATTAGCCTGGGAGAACTTATATTTAAGTTAAAAGTTACTAAACAAAGTTTGAATAGAGTTTTGAGAGAACTTATAAAATCTAAAATGATAAAACAAATCAAAGATGATAAAGATACGAGAAGAAAAAATTTATTTTTAGATAAAGAAGGTAAGGTTTTTTTCGATAAAGTCTACGAAACACAAAAAAAAAGAATTTTCGAAGCGCTAAAAAGCTCTGACCCGGACTCAGTTTTAAAATTTAAGGAGGTATTAAAAAAAATTATAAATGGAAAAAGATAAATCGCATATTTTGATTGTAGACGATGATGACAGGATTAGAGAGCTAATCAAGCAATATTTAAATGACAATAAATTTATTGTTTCAACAGCAGATAATGCAAAAAAAGCTAAAGAACTTATTGATCAATTTAGTTTTGATTTAGCTGTATTTGATGTAATGATGCCTGGACAAGATGGTTTTGAGCTAACAAAAGAAATTAAGAAAAAACTAAATTTACCGGTTGTGCTATTAACTGCAAAGGGAGAGTCAGAAAACAGAATTAAAGGTTTGGAATTAGGTGCAGATGATTATCTTGGTAAGCCTTTTGAGCCAAGAGAGTTGCTGCTAAGAATTAAAAATATCCTCTCAAAAAGTAAAACTGTAGATGTCAAAAGAGTAAATTTTATTGGAAAAGCAAAAGTAAATTTGAGTAAGATGTCCATCGAATTAAATAATAAAGTTACTAAAATAAATAACGTAGAAAAAAAAGTTTTACTTGAAATGTTATCTAGCCCAGGAAAAACTTTTTCTAGGTTACAAATTGGAAAAATTTCTGGTATTTCACAAGAAAGATCCATTGATGTTATGATCACTAGATTAAGACAAAAATTGGAAATAGATCCAAAAAATCCAAAATATTTACAAACAATTAGAGGTTCAGGTTATGTCCTTTGGATTGAATAAATTTTTAAAAATTATTTTACCTAAAGGTCTGTTTTACAGGTCTTTAATTATTGTTGCTGCCCCAATTATTATTTTACAATTAATAATAACTGTAGTTTTTTTTGATAGCATATGGATTAAAGCTAATAAAGGAATGACCAGATCTTTGGTAGCGGAACTTAAAACTTTAATAGATATTTATGACAATTATCAAAGCGAAGCAGATTTTTTTACAGATATTTATAAAAATAATTTTAATTTTGTCATAAATGAAAAAAATGAGGAATTGCCGGAAATAGTTGGGGAGAGAAAATTTAGCCCAATGGATAGATCTCTGAGGAGAGAATTAAAATCTACTTTTGGAAACGGAAATTATTGGTTTAGTACCACAAAATATAAAGATGTAGTCGAGTTAAGAATTAAATCTAAAAATCAAACTATACAAGTTTTATTTCCAAGAGAAAAAATAGCTACCTCCTCAGTTAGATTATTTATTTTATGGATTACTCTCCCTTCTTTCTTCTTAATTTTTATTGCAATAATTTTTTTAAAAAACCAAACAAGACCTATAGTTAACTTGGCAAAAGCTGCTGAAAGATTCGGCAAAGGACATTATATTAATGAATTTAGACCATCAGGTGCTTCTGAGATTAGAAAAGCATCGTATGAATTTGATCGGATGGTAAAAAGAATAAATAGACATCTAAATCAAAGGTCAGAAATGCTTTCAGGTATTAGCCACGATCTAAGAACACCTTTGACTAGACTTAAACTTCAATTGGAAATGTTAAATCAAAAGGAAATATCAGAAAAAATGTCCAAAGATATTGATGAAATGGAGAAAATGCTTAATGACTATTTACAGTTTGCAAAAACTCAAGTTCAAGAAAATTCAGTTGCAATTAATTTTAATAACTTTTTTGAAGAAATCGTTAAAAATATTAACAATAAAAATTTACATTTTACAAAGGGAGAGGAAATTATATTAGTTGCTAGAAAAAATGCTTTAATAAGATGTTTCGATAATTTCATACAAAATGGATTATCGTATGGTAAAAATGTTTACATAAGCACAAACAAAACTTTGAATAGATTAATCGTTTTAATTGAGGACGATGGTCCTGGGATACCTAGAGATGAATATAAAAACGTATTTAAGCCTTTTTATAGACTTGACAAGAGCAGGAGTTTAAATACCTCAGGAGTAGGATTGGGTTTATCAATATCAGAGGACATCATTAACTCTCACGGTGGAAATGTTCAATTATCTGAAAGCAAGTATAAAGGTTTACAAGTTAAGATTTCTTTGCCTTTTTGATTTTTTTATTTTTTTTTAATTTTTGAATTTCTTTATCTTGTTTTTGAACAATTTTCTTTAAAATTTCAAACTCTTCTTTAGAAACTAATTGCAATTTATTTATTAATTCGTCTTTTCTAAACTTTAAATCATTTAGTATTTCTTTTTTTACATCCTTAGATGTGAGAATTCCGTTTTTAACTAAACCAGATAATAATCCCATTATTTTTTCTGAATTGTTCATACTTTATCTTAATTGATAAGAAATATTTATTCAATTATGTTATAAATTTCAAAATGTATATTCATAATCTTGACCCAGTATTACTAAGTATCGGAATTATTGAGATTAGATGGTATTCTTTAGCTTACATTTTTGGAATTCTAGCGGGTTGGTGGTTGGGAAAAAAGATATTAGTTTTCAGAACTAAGACACAGAATGTAAATATTGACTTAGCTAACTTTGATAATCTTGTTTCATATTTAATTATTTCAATCATTCTAGGTGGAAGATTAGGATATGTAATATTTTATAACCCTGGCTACTATATTGATAACCCAATTGATATTTTTAAAATTTGGGAGGGTGGTATGTCTTTCCATGGTGGCTTGATAGGTGTTATAGTAGGAACATATATTTTTTCTTATAAAATTAATACTCAGACTTTTATATATTTAGACATAATAGCATGCGTTGCTCCAATAGGATTGTTTTTAGGCAGAATTGCAAACTTTGTTAATGGAGAACTTTTTGGAAAGCCCACAAATCTTTCTTGGTCAGTTATTTTTAGCAAAACTGATAATATTCCTAGACATCCCTCTCAACTTTATGAAGCTGCCTTAGAGGGAGTATTACTTTTTATTATACTAATCTCTTTAATTTATAATAAAAATATAAAAACCGGTTATTGCTCTGGACTCTTTTTAATCCTATACGGTTTTTTTAGAATATTAAGTGAACAATTTAGAGAACCTGATGAAAATATAGGATATATCTTTGATTTATTCAGTATGGGAAGTTTTTTAAGCTCAATTATGATAATTGCTGGAATTATAATTTTAACTAAAATAAAAAAATGAGAGTTTCAAAGTTAATTCCAATAGATAAATTTATTGATAAAGCACTCTACGATAACAAAAAAGGATACTACTTCACTAAAAATCCATTTGGTAAAAACGGTGATTTTGTAACCTCTCCAGTAATTTCACCGTTATTTAGCGAGATGATTGCAATATGGATTGTTTCTTTTTGGGATGATTTAGGTTGCCCAAAAAAATTTAATATTATTGAACTAGGACCGGGTAATGGAGAGCAATGTAAAATTATGATCAAAACTTTCAAAAAGTTTCCAAACTTTTATAAATACTTAAATATTTTTTTATATGAAAAAAGTAGTGTTCTTGAAAAAGTTCAAAGAAATAAAATTAAAGAGCAAAATGTAACTTGGATTAAAAATTTTAACAAAATTAATGCTGGCCCCGCTCTATTTTTTGGAAATGAATTTTTTGATGCCATTCCGATTAAACAGTTTAAAAAAATAAAAAAAAATGTGTACGAAAAATACCTGAATTTTGATAACAGATCTTCTCCTAAAGAAATTTTTAGAAAAGTTTCTAAAAAAACTATCAGTAAATTAAAAAAATTAAATTTACTCAAAAAAAATGGAATTATTGAATACCCAGCACAAGGATTAAGAGAATTGGAAATTATTACAAGAAAAATTAAGAGTTTAAACGGAGGTTTGTTGTTAATTGATTATGGATATTTAAAACAGCTAAATATAAGCACTTTGCAATCTGTAAAATTACATAAAAAAAACAAAATTTTTAATAATATTGGAAAAGCAGATATTACATCATTAGTAAATTTTAACCTATTAAAAGATTATTTTAAAAAACGAAATTTAACAGTTAATAAAATTGTTTCGCAAAGTTTTTTTTTAAAAAAAATGGGTATATTAGAAAGAGCAGAAATTTTAAGTAAAAAAATGTCTTTTAAAGAGAAATCTGATTTATACTTTAGATTAGAGAGACTTTTAAGCCATAATTATATGGGAAATTTATTTAAAGTTATTTTTACCTATAAAAAAAAGAAAAAATTTTTATTAGGATTTATTTAATGTTTTACTCAAAGAAATTAAGCCAATTTCGTAATCTAAGTCATTGTTTTTTTTCGAAGAAGAACGGTGTTTCAGAAGGTATATATAAAAGTCTTAACTGCGGAATAGGATCAAATGATAAAAAAGAAAATGTTAAAAAAAATTTGTTTTTAGTATCTAAAAAAATGGGTGTAGAAAAAAGTGATCTAATTTTAATGCACCAAACTCATAGCAATAAAGTAATTGTAGTGGATGAAAAAAATAAAAAAAATGAAAAATTAGTAACTGATGCTTTGGTCACTGATTTAGAAGGGATTGCCCTAGCAGTATTAACTGCCGACTGCGTTCCAATAATATTATATGACAAAAAAAATAATATAGTTGGATGCATACATGCAGGTTGGAAAGGAGCACTTTCTGGAGTCATAGAAAACACAATAAAAAAATTTAAAGAACTAAAAAAAGATAATCAAATTATTGCTTCGGTTGGACCTTGTATAGGAAAGGAAAGTTATGAGGTTGGAGAGGAATTTTACCAAACTTTTGTAAGTAAGTCTGATTTTAACAATAAATTTTTTGCTAAAACAAAAAATGACAAATTTTTTTTCGATTTAAGGGGCTTCGTAATTAGTATTCTTTCTGAAAATGGTGTGCTAGAAGTCGATGGTATAGATTTAGATACTTTTGAAGAATCTGATAATTTTTTTAGTTACAGAAGGTCTCAAAAATTAGGTGAGCTTGATTACGGTAGATGTATTTCATCAATAAGCCTTATAAAAAGTTAATTTATTTGAAAACTTAAAAAAATAAATGTATAAGTAAGCATACTCTGATGAAGATTTTATCTGGAACAAGCAACCCAAAGCTTAGTAAGGATATCTGTAAACAATTAAAACTTAAATTAGTTAATACCAATATAAAGAGATTTCCTGATGGGGAAATTTATGTTGAAATAAACGAAAACATTAGAGGAAATAGTGTTTTTGTTATTCAGTCAACATCAACTCCAGCTAACGATAATTTGATGGAACTGCTTTTAAGTATAGATGCACTTAGAAGATCTTCTGCAAAAAATATAACTGCTGTAATTCCTTACTTTGGATACGCTAGACAAGACAGGAAAGTTGCTCCAAGAACTTCTATATCTGCAAAAGTTGTTTCTAATCTAATTTCAAACGCCGGCGCCAATAGAGTTGTCACTGTTGATTTGCACGCTGGACAAATCCAAGGCTTTTTTGATATCCCGGTTGATAACTTGTTTACAACACCGCTTTTTGCGAGGTACATAAAGAAAAAATTTAAAAATAAAAAATTAATTTGTGTTTCGCCTGATGTAGGGGGAGTACAAAGAACTAGGGGTTTAGCAACAAGGTTAAAATCAGATTTAGCAATTATCGACAAAAGAAGACCTAAACCAGGAAAGTCACAGGTAATGAATATAATTGGTAATGTAAAAGGTAAAACATGTCTTATCGTAGATGATATTATTGATAGTGGTGGAACGATCGTTAATGCAGCAGATGCTTTAAAAAGAAACGGAGCAACTGAGGTTCATGTTTTTATTACTCATGCAGTTTTAAGTAAAGATGCAGCTGAAAAGATAAAAAAATCAAAAGTAGAGAAATTAATAATTACAGACTCAATAGACAATTCACACAAGATAAAAAATAACAAGAAAATACAAGTTTTATCTATTTCATCGCTAATGGCAGAGGCAATTAAAAGAATTTCAAACTCTACATCCGTCTCAGATTTATTCAATTAATGCTTGTTTTATTACAAAAGTTGAGTTAAATAGCTCATCCAAATAATAACATGAATAATGTAAAAGCTATAAAAAGAGATAGTACCACGGCTGGTGAAATTAATAAGTTAAGAAATAAAGGATTCATTCCAGCTATTTTATACGGCGGAAAAGATCCAAATACTAAAATTTCTATAGAGAAAAAAACAATAAATAATATTTTGAATTCAGATTCTTTTCTTTCTACTGTCTTAGAATTAGACATTGACGGGAAGAAACAAAAAGTTTTAGCAAGAGAAGTTGCGTATCACGTTGTTTCAGATGAACCTATACATATAGATTTTATGAGAATTGTTTCAGGATCAAAAATTGTTATTGAGATACCTGTAAAATTTAAAAATCACGATGAGTCACCTGGTCTTAAAAGAGGCGGAGTACTTAACATAGTCAGAAGGAAAGTTGAACTTAAGTGTCCTGCTGATAAAATTCCAGATGATATATTGATTGACTTGACGGGGACAGACATAGGAACTAGCATTAAAATTTCTTCTGTAAAATTACCTGAAAATGTAACGCCCACTATAGCAGATAGAGATTTTGTTATTGCAACTGTCGCTGCACCTACCATTGTTAAAGAACCAGAAAAACCAGCCGAAGAAGTGCCTGCTGAAGGCGCTGAAGGTGAAGCAGCTCCAGCTACTGGTGAAGGAAGTGAAGCAGCAACTGCTAAAGAAGGAGAAGCTCCTAAAAAAGAAGAAAAAGGTAAAGATCAAACTGGTGATAAAAAACAGGCTGGAGATAAAAAATCTTCTCCGGAAAAAAAACCTCCTGAAAAAAAATAAATATATATGCTTTTACTAGTAGGATTAGGAAATCCAGGAACTAACAGTACTAACAACCGACATAATATTGGTTTTAGAATTATTGATGCAATTAATCAGCACTTTAAACTATCAAAACAAAAACCTAAATTTAAAGGGCTTCTGACTACAGGCAATATTCAAGAACAGAAAGTTTACGCAATTAAACCTCTTACCTTCATGAATAATTCAGGCACAGCGATTAAAGAGTTAATAGATTATTTTAAAATAGATTCAAAGGACGTTATAGTTTTTCACGATGATATGGATATTGATTTTGGAAAGATAAAAGCGAAATTTGGTGGTAGTAGTGCCGGACATAATGGAATTGAGTCTATAGATAAATTTATTGGTAAAGATTATTCTAGGGTAAGGATAGGAATTGGTCATCCTAAGGAGAAAAAACGTGTTAATAATCATGTTCTTGAAGACTTTAAGGATGATGAAGAAGAGAGAATAAAAGAAATAACAGATAATATTATTAAATCAATTCCAACTCTGATCGAAAAAAAAATAGATTTATTTTCAAGTAAAGTTAATCAAAATCTTAATGGGATTTAAGTGCGGTATAGTAGGTTTGCCTAATGTGGGTAAATCTACATTGTTTAACGCTTTAACTGCATCAAAAAATGCTGAAGCTGCAAATTTTCCATTTTGCACAATAGATCCAAATATAGGCATAGTAGACGTCGTTGATGATAGATTAGATAAATTAGCAAAACTTTCAAAATCAAAAAAAAAAATCTACACTAATATTACTTTTGTTGATATCGCTGGGTTAGTTAAAGGGGCTTCTAAAGGTGAGGGTCTAGGTAACAAATTTCTATCTCACATAAGAGAGGTAGATGCGATAATACACTTAGTGAGATGTTTTGAGTCAGATAAAATAACTCATGTAAATTCTAAAATTAATCCAATTGAGGATTTAGAAACTATTCAAACAGAAATTATTCTCTCAGATATTGATGTAATTCAAAAAAAATTAGAAAAAAGTAAAAAGAAATTATTAAGTGAAAAAGAAATTAAAACTCTAGAAGAAAAACTATCACAATTAAATCAGGAAAATGATATTCAAATAAAAGATGAAAAAGAAAATAAGTTTTTATCTTCTATAGGATTATTAAGCATAAAGCCCAAGATTATTGTCTGTAACATCGATGATAAAAATTTGGCAAAAGGTAATTCTTTCACTCAAAGTATTAAAAGCAAGTATACTAATGAAAAAATAGTTACTATTTGTGCTGATATTGAGGATCAAATTATGGGCTTAGATAAAAACGAAAGAGAATCTTTTATGAGAGAAATTGGTTTAAATAAAACAGGTTTAAATCTACTTATTAAAGAAGGTTATGATCTTTTAGGTTTAAATACTTTTTTTACATCTGGTCCTGAAGAGAGTAGAGCCTGGACAGTAAAAAGAAATACTCCGGCACCTAAAGCCGCAAGCGTAATACATACCGATTTTGAAAAAAATTTTATAAGGGCTGAGGCAGTTACTTGTGAAGATTTTATAAAATTTGGGAGTGCAGAAAAATGTAAAGAAAAAGGTAAGCTAAGAATTGAAGGCAAAGACTATTTAGTAAAAGATGGAGATGTTTTATACTTCCGTGTCAACCCTTGACCAAATTCTTTTCATGCTAAAATAAACTAAGACAGTAAGAATAATTAAAAATATAATAACTTTAAATCCCATTTTATGTCTTGCCTCAAGATGAGGTTCAGCCGCCCATGTTAGAAAAGCTGTTACATCTTTTGCCATTTGTTCTTCAGTGGCATTTGTGCCATCAGAATATGTAACAATGCCTTCCATAAGAGGTTGGGACATTTTAATTTTTTTACCTTCCATATATTTGTTATAATAAACACCTTCATCTAATTTTATATTTGCTGGAGGATCCTCGTAGCCCATAAGAACAGAATAGATATAATCTGCACCTCCTTTTCTAGATTTAACTAAAACCGACATATCTGGAGGGTAAGCTCCTCCATTTGCAGCTGCAGCTGCTTCTACATTAGGATATATTGAAACAAATCTATCTGACGGTCTTCCCGGTCGAGTAAACATTTCACCTTGGCTGTCAGGACCATCTGTGACTTCAAAACTTGCTGCTATATTTTTAACCTCATCCTCAGTAAATTCAGGTCCACCTTTTTCTCCGAGGTTTCTATAGCTTAATAGCCTCATTGAATGACATGAGGCACATACTTCATTATAAACTTGGTAGCCTCTTTGAAGTGATGCTCTATCAAACTTTCCTGTGATTCCTTTAAAAGACCAATCTGGGCTCAATAATTTTACTTTTTCTGCAGCATTTGAAGAGGTAATAGAAAAAAGAAATAATAAGGTTAAAAAAAATCTTAAATTTATTTTACTCATTTTTGTTTTTTTTATCACTTTTCATCATCGCAGGCTTAGGCATACCTCCAAAAACAGGTTCTGAAATGCTAAGTGGTAACGGGTCAGTTTTTTCTACCCTACTTAAAAATGGTAGGATTACTAAAAAATGCAAGAAATAATATGCTGTACCAACTCTAGCAATTAATAAATACAAGCCCTCCGCAGGCATTGCTCCAACATATCCTAATGCTAAAACATCTATTATTAATACCCAAAAGAAAATTCTGTAAATAGGTCTAAACACTGCTGACCTAACTTTGCTTTTATCTAACCAAGGTAAAGCTAACAAAATAAAAATTGAGGCAAATAATAGGATAACTCCTCCAAGTTTATCTGGTACTGATCTTAAAATTGCATAAAAAGGTAAAAGATACCACTCTGGCACAATATGAGTTGGCGTTATTAAAGGATTAGCTTGAATATAGTTGTCTGGGTGCCCCATAACATTTGGAGAGAAAAAAATAAATCCCGAAAAAATAATTATGAATATTAATAAAGCGAATAAATCTTTAATTGTTATATACGGGTGAAAAGGAACTGTATCTTTTGAAGGTTTTTTAATATCTATTCCGATAGGATTATTGTTTCCTGGTACGTGCAAGGCCCAAATATGCAAAATTACCAAGCCTAAAATTATAAATGGAAACAGATAGTGTAGACTAAAAAATCTAGTTAAAGTGGGATTATCAACAGAATATCCTCCCCACAGCCAAGTTGTTATACCCTCGCCTACAAATGGAATTGCGCTAAATAAATTAGTTATAACCGTTGCTCCCCAAAAGCTCATTTGACCCCAAGGTAAAACATAACCCATAAACGCTGTAGCCATCATTAATATGTATATTAACATACCTATTATCCAAATAACCTCTCTCGGTGATTTGTAAGAGCCGTAGAATAAAGCTCTGAAAATATGAATATAAACTGCAAGAAAAAACATCGATGCACCATTAGAGTGAATGTATCTTAAAAGCCAACCATAATTAACGTCTCTCATTATGTGTTCTATGCTGTCAAATGCTAGATCCGCGTGAGCAACGTAATGCATGGCTAAAACGAGACCAGTTACTATTTGTGTAACCAGACAAAAAGTTAGAATTCCTCCAAAAGTCCACCAGTAGTTTAAATTTTTTGGCGTAGGATAATCTTGAAGATGCGCACTAAGAGTTAATAATGGTAGTCGATCATTAAACCACTTTCCAAATTTTGATGAAGGTACATATGGTGTATCGCTCATAAGTAAATTATCCTATCTTGATTGTGTTATTGTTAACAAATTCATATTTTGGTATTTCCATGTTTGTTGGAGCAGGACCCTTTCTAATTCTTCCGGAAGTGTCATAGTGAGATCCATGACAAGGACAAAACCAACCTTTATATTCACCTTTATCTGCTAAAGGTACACAACCAAGATGAGTACAAACTCCTAGCATAACTAGCCATTCTGACTTTTTTACTCTTTCTTCATCTTTTTCTGGATGTGGTAATTCATTTAGATTAACTTTTTGCGCTTCTAAGATTTCCGACTCGGTTCTTCTTTTAATAAATACTGGTTTGCCTCTCCATAAAACTGTAATTGATTTTCCAGGTTCTATTTGACTAATGTCAACCTCAGTAGTTGCCAAAGCCTTAACTGACCTGTCAGGATTCATTTGATCTACAAATGGCCATATAACAGCACCTATACCTACTGCTCCTACCGTATAACTGGCTGTAAAGAGAAAATCTCTTCTATTTGTTTTTTTTTCTAATTTATCCATATAAGATATTTACTATGTTAATGATTAAATAAAACTAAATTCTCAAATTTACAAGGGTCAGAAAGACACATAAAATTAATAAAATGATTAATATAGCTCTTTATAAACCAGATATACCTCAAAATACAGCTGCAATTGTTAGATTGGCGGCATGCTTAGATCTTAAAATACACATAATTGAACCATGTGGATTCAACCTAGATGATCCAAGATTTAAAAGAGTCGCAATGGATTATTTACGGATTGCTAAAATTCTAAGATATAAAGATTTTAGAACCTTTGAAAAAGAAAATATAAAATCAAGAATAATATTAATGACAACTAAAGCAAAAAAATTTTATCATAGCTTTAAATTTAAAAAAAAAGATATTTTACTTTTTGGAAGAGAGAGTTCTGGAGTTCCTGAAGAAATTCAACTGAAAATTAAAAATAAAATTAAAATTAGAATGTCTGGCAAGGCTAGATCTTTGAATATAGCTATGGCAGTAGCGATTGCTTCTTCGGAGGCATTAAGACAAAATAATTATTTATAAATTATGAAAATTAAAAAAAAACAAGAAATTGTTAAAAAGTGGTTTATTAATTTACAAAATATAGTATGCAAAAATATTGAGCAATTAGAAAAAGATTTTGGCTCAAATGAAAAATTTAAAATCAATAAGTGGAAATTTGGAGAGTACAGAGTGATAAAAGGTAGAGTTATAGAAAAAGGTGGTGTAGCTTTTTCTAATGTAGTAGGAAAATTTCCAAAAAAATTTTCTAAGAAAATACCAGGAACAAATAATAATAGGAATTTTTGGTCTTCAGGAGTATCTGTTATTCTTCATCCAAAAAATCCTAAGGTCCCTGCTATTCATTTTAATACAAGATTTATTTGCACCAAAAAAAACTGGTTTGGAGGTGGCATAGATTTAACTCCGTGTTTAAAAGACGAAAAAGAGAAAAATTTTTTCCATGAAAAATTAAAAAAAATGTGTGATCTTCATAATAAAGAGTATTACACTAAATATAAAAAATGGTGTGATGAATATTTTTTTTTACCGCATAGAAATGAACCACGTGGAATCGGTGGTATATTCTTTGATTATAAAATGAACAATTGGGAAAAAGATTTTTTATTTGTTAAACATGCGGGATATGTGTTTAATGAAATTATTCATGAGGTAATAAGTAAAAAAATGTTTTCAAAATGGTCAAAAAAACAAAAAAAAATCCAAGCTTATAAAAGAGGAAGGTATGTAGAGTTTAATTTACTTTACGACCGAGGTACAAAATTTGGTTTAAATAGTGGAGGAAATCCAAGTGCTATATTGGTATCCTTACCTCCTTCGCCAAAATGGAAATAATATGGAAAAAGAACCTATAACTATTTCAGGATTAAAAAAACTAAAAGCAGAATTGGAAGAATTAAAAAATATTAAAAGACCTAAAATAGTTTCTGCGATAGCTGAGGCAAGGTCTCATGGTGATCTCAAAGAAAATGCTGAATATCATGCAGCCAAAGAACAGCAAGCACAAATGGAAAGTAGAGTTATAGCGATCAACGATATTATTGCTAGAGCTAATGTTATAGATGTTACTAAAATAGAAAATAATGGAAATGTTGTTTTTGGGTCAACAGTAAATCTGAAAGATTTAGAAACTGATCAGAAAATTAAATATAAAATTGTTGGTCAAGATGAAGCTGATGCTTCAAAAAATCTTATTTATTTTCAATCACCAATAGGTAAAGCCTTGATAGGAAAAAAAATTGAGGATTTGGTTTCAGTAAAAACTCCCTCTGGTGAAAGAAACTTTGAAATTTTAAGCGTTGAATACATTTGATTTACTCTCTTTTTCAATAATTGAAGAAATATCTTTTTCGGTTAATTTATAATTATTTTCTACCCAATTTTTTTCTAGTTTTTTCAAAATCAAACCAATTTTTTTTCCTTCCGAAAAACCTTTGTCTATTAAAAACTTACCATCATAGGGAAATTTTGGAATAGTTGTCTTTTCTATATCATCTATCAATTTTTTTAAATCTCTATAATTTAGATTTTTGTTTATAAAAAAAATCAGAATTGCTAGATCTTTAATCTCATTTTTACCTATAAAATAAATATTTTTTTTCAGATCTGTTTTAAAATAATTTTTTGATATTTTATATTCTTTAAGATTTTTGTGTAAATTATCTAGATAGTCTTGAATTTGATTTGAAACTTTATACTTGTGGCAAAAATATTCATGATTATTTTTTTCATCTATAAGCATTAAAGCTAAAAGCATATTGGTATTTAATTTTTCAAATTCTTCTTTCGGTAAAAAAGTTACTTTATTTAAACGAATTAGATTTTTAAATTCTGGAAAAATTTGAGAAAAAATGTCTTTTAATTCTTTTTTATTAAGAATATCTCTAAAATTTTTAAGAGATATAATTTTTATAAGTTCTTGGAGAATTCTCTCTTTGGAAATGTTCTTTATTCCGCTCAAATTCAATTTAAGTGCCTGAATAGTAGAAGGTTCAAAATTTTTATGGCTATACTTTAATGCGAATCTTATAAATCTTATTATTCTTAAATAATCCTCCTCTATTCTTTTACTTGGATCACCGATAAATTTTACAGTGTTGTTTTTTAAATCTTCTACTCCCAATTGAGGGTCAAAAAAGTTTCCTTTTCTATCTAAGTAAATTGCGTTAATTGTAAAATCTCTTCTCTCGGAGTCATCTTTCCAGTTATCCGTAAAAGAAATCTCTGCATGTCTACCGTCTGTTTTGATATCTTTTCTCAACGTTGTAATTTCAAATTTAGATTGATTTAAGATAAGTGTTACAGAACCATGTTCAACTCCTGTATCTATCACCTTGATATCGGTGTTTTTAAATTTTTCTTTAATTTCAGTTGGAGTAAAAACTGTTGCTATGTCAATATCATCTATTTTTTCATCTAAAATAAAATTTCTAACACAACCACCTACAAACATTGCTATCTTTTCATCTTGAGAATGATTCTTGTAAAGAATATCAAAAATTTTTGAGATTTCTTCGGTCTTGTAGAAAGGAAAAAAAAAATTTTTTATTTTTTTGATTAAATTATTGTTAAAAGATATTTTATTCATTTTTCTGGCTGGGGCACTAGGATTCGAACCTAGGATGGTGGTACCAAAAACCACTGCCTTACCGCTTGGCTATGCCCCAACATTATCGATTTGATATATCATAAATTTGATTAATTAAATAGTTTTTGAGACCGCAGCCCAATAATTCGGGAATTTCTTTTTAATTCTTTTATGTGCCAATTTAGCAGACTTTTCACTTTTAAAAATTCCGTAACAAACAGAGCCGGACCCTGTCATTCTTGATAGGTAACATTCTCTCTGAATAGAGATGAAATTTAAAATTTTATTAAGCTCATTAAATCTATTTTTAACTATAACCTCTAATTCGTTTCTTTCTTTTCTGATTATATTTATAAACTTATTTTTTGTTTTTATTTTGGAAAAATTGATATTCGAATAAGGTGAAAAATCTTTGACTTGAGAGTATATTTTTTTTGTTGAACATTTAAAATAAGGGTATACTAAAACAAAGTTTAAAGTAAAATTGATTTTATGTTTTTTAATATTCTTTAAATTTTTAACAAATATTTGTTTATTAAAAAAAAGGCTAAAATCTGTTCCAATTTTATTTTTGAAAAATCTTATATCAGATTGCTTCATATTATTTTTTGTAAAATATTTAGCTATATAAGCTGCATTACTTGAGCCGCCACCTAAACCTGAAAATACAGGAATTCTTTTTTCAATTATTATTCTATAATTTTTTTTTGAATTTATTAATTTTCTGGATCTTAAAACTGAAAGAGTGTCTAAAACTGAATTTTTAGAGCTATTCACTAAATTTTTAAACTTACCTTTGAAAATGATAATATCTTTTCTTTTTTTAGTTTCTGATATTTTAATATCATCATGTAAATCTAGCTGAGAAGTATAAGTCTGAATATCATGCAAACCTACTTTGAGTTTTTTTAAAATATTAAGAAAAAGATTGATTTTACAATAAGATTTAATTTTTATTTTCATTTAATAATTTATTTTTGTTAAATATAATCCATGGGAAGGAGCAGGTGAAGCACACATAGATCTTTTTTTTGAATAAAAAACTTTTCTGAAATGTTCAAAATCCCAATTTCCTTCACCCAATCTTTTTAAAGATCCCACCATAGACCTAACTTGCTGCTGAAGAAACGATTTAGAGACAAAAGTTAAAACAATTTTGTTTTTATTTTTCTTTATGCTGATTTTTTTTAAAGTTTTTATTGGAGACTTTGCGTTACAAGAAGAAGCTCTAAATGTTGAAAAATCATGTGTACCTAATAGTAGATTTGCTCCTTTTTTCATTGATGCTATGTTAATTTTTTTTTTTATGTGCCACGCTTTATTCATTTCAATAGCAAGTGAAGCTGGTCGATTTATTATAAAATATTTATACGTTCTCTCTTTAGCGCTGTGTCTTGCATGAAATGTTTTGTTTCTTTTTTTTATATCTAAAATAGAGATCGGATATTTTTTTAAAAAAAAATTTAAAGAATTAATTGTGTGATTTTTATTTAGTACTTTTTTATTTATTTTGAAATGCGCTGATTGTTCAGTAGCATGAACTCCGGCATCAGTTCGACCTGAACCAATTAAAATAATCTTTCTTTTAAAAAAATCTGATAAAACAGTCTCTAGAACCTCTTGAACAGATAAGCCATTTTTTTGGCGTTGCCATCCCACAAAATTTGTGCCTAAATACTCAATTTTAATTTGATAAACCAACATTAATCAATTTTTTGACCTTCTTTAATCTGATTTCCAATTAAAAATTTATCCAACAAAAGTTTATTTTTGCCCTCTTTCTGTATTTCTAAAATCTGAATTGAATTATCGCCACATGCAATTGTGAGTTTATCATCTAATGTATGTCCAACATTTCCTTTGTCTTGAGAAATTTTAGCTTGCCAGATTTTATATCGATTATTTTTGTATTCAAACCATGCTCCTGGGTTAGGATTCAATGCATTTATTTTTGCTAAAATTTTTTTTGCGCTCTCTTCCCATTTTATTCTACTTTCTCCTTTAGATATTTTTTTTGCATAGCTTGCTTTGCTATGATCTTGCTCTTTAAACATAGTTTTATTATTTTCAATTTTTTTTATGCACTCAATCATACTTTTTGCTCCGAGTTTAGATAGCATTGATGATAATTTTTTTGTACTAGTATTTGTATCTATCTTAACTTTGACTTGATGCATAACAGGGCCAGCGTCAAGTTGTTCAACTATTTTCATTATACTAATGCCTGTCTCAGTATCTAAGTTCATTATTGATCTTTGCATTGGTGCTGCACCTCTCCATTTTGGAAGAAGGGAAGCGTGTATATTTATAAAACCATAATTTGGAAGAGTTAGATATCTTTTTGGAATGATCTTACCATAAGCTACGACTATGACCAAATCAGGATTTAAATTCTTAAAATAATTAAATTCAGTTTCTGAGTCTAAATTTTTCGGTGTACGTACATTAAGAGAATTTTCTTTAGCAAATTTTTCTATAGCCGATGGATTTTCTGTTTGTCCTCTATGAGACTTATTTGGTGGTTGCGAGTATACTGCAATAATTTCTTTTTTAGACTCAATTAAAGAATTTAAGGCAGGGATGGAGAACTCGGGTGTTCCCATAAATATAATTTTTTTTGGCATTGAATTATTGAGTTATACTACAATTCTTTCTACTGACTGTTTTTGTTTTTTCAATTTTTTGATTATCATAGATTTTTTTAATTTCGACAAATAATCAATAAATAAAACTCCGTTTAAATGATCAATTTCATGTTGAATGCAAGTTGATAATAAACCTTTAGCATCTAATTGTTTTTTTTTTCCATTAAAATCTAAATATTCTACTTTGCATTCAGCAGGTCTTTCAATTTCAGCAAATTGACCAGGCAGTGAAAGACATCCCTCTTCGTAAGTAGAGGTCTCATTAGATTTGTATACAATCTCTGGATTAACAAGGAAGAGAGGTGATTTTTCTCCCTCTTTTTTTGATACATCAATTACAACCACTCTTTTAAGAACTCCTATTTGAATAGCAGCCAAACCTATACCAGGTGCTTCGTACATAGTTTCTAACATATCATTCATTAAATTCCTCAAGTGATCGTTGACCCCCTCTAAAGGCTCACATTTTTTTCTTAGTATTGGGTCTGGTTCGGTCAAGATCTTTCTTATGGTCATAGTAGAAATATATTAACTTCTTTGTGGTAGCGCTACTGTTAAAACTTTATTTCTAAATTTTATTAGATTTGCCTTGTTTAATATGTGAACTATAAAATAGACTGTTTCTGGATCAAGTTCTGATATTTCATCTTCTCCAATAATTTCAACAAATTTCAGAGCTAACAGCCCAGATTCTTCATTGATAGTTAGGTTTAATAAATTTTGAGGAACGCTATATTTTTTTGAAATTTCTTTGAAATTTATTTCTTCAGGTATTGAAATTCCATCACTATTTAAAGACTCAATTAAAGCTAAATCTTTAGCCGAGAAAAAGTAATTTCTATTTTTCTTAATTTTTTTGTAAACACTTTTTAAATTTTTTTGTGATTTTTGTTTGGATGAGTTTTCTTCAGTGTAATATTTAATTACTTTCGACCTGTGTAAAATTTTATCATCATATTTAATTTTTCCTAGCTGGTACACATTTTCAGAAACAATATTTTTTTTTACAATTTCAACATAGGACTCTGGAATACCATCTTCATCCAACTCTTCAAGCCTATCGCTCAAAAATTTCGTGTAAACATTCATTAAATTGTCTTTTTTAAATAGGTCTTTCAACAAGAATAGTAACTTAATTTTATTTTCAGTATTATCAGATAATAAAAATTTTTGGAAAATTAATGCTCTAGAGTCGATTCCATCCAAAGACTGATATATGCCATCAGCGTTAATTAGTGTGTTTAGGTCAAAAGGAATTCTTTTATAAATTTCAAATATCTTAATTTTATCAAATGTATTTTTATTAGCTGCTATTTCTAAACTTTTAATTTTTGATCTATCTTCAAGATCTTCAACTTTTAGCAGGTTTGCTGCATTCATATATTCCCAGATATATTTATTAGTTTTATCGTTTGGTTCATAACTAAAGTTAGGTATTGTTATAGAGGATAAATAAAAATTTAGTAAATTATCATCTTTAATTTTATTTCCAGTATTTTTACTTATACCTAATAAAAAATTAATTTTATTTTCAAAAAACTTATCTGAGAGACCTTGTTCTTTTAATAGGTCAAAAACTAATTGTGCCTCATTTTTTTTGTCATTAAATATTAAACAGTAAATTTTAAATTTTTCTAAATACGCATCTTTTATTTCTTTACCAATGAAATTAGATTTCTCACAGCCTTGTTTTAAATCTGCTTTGGCAATATTTTTATCTACCAAATATTGGATTATTCTTTTTTTGCCTTGAAAATTTTCATTTTTGGAAAGAAAATTTTCTAATAAATTGACTTTATCATTTTTAATTAACCAATTAATTTTCAAATTTAAAAAATCGCTGTCGGACATACCTTTTGGTAAATAGGAATAAGTCATTATGGTGTCTGTGAAGATATCTTCAGCCGATCTAGATAAATTAATTTTGTTTATTCTTTTAAATACTGCCTTTATATCTTCGCCTTCAGTATTTGACCACATGTTTAAAGTAAAGTTGTTTTCTTGAGGGTCAAAAATACCAAATATATCTTTTTCAATATCTTCTGAATTTATATTTTCTGTAATCTCAATGTTGCTGTCTAAAACTTTGTCAGTGTCAATTTTTTCTTCTTCTTCAATGGTTTGATTAAGTTTTTCCTCCGTTGAGACTTCTAAATTTTTATCTTTGTTTTTTTTCCAAATATCTACCGAATCCTCTTCGGCAGAAGCAAAATTTGAAAAAAAAAATATAAAAAATATATAAAGATATTTACTTAAGTTTAATAATCTCATCAGTAATATCTTTTTCAATATCATTCTTTGGTGACGGAAAGTTTATTTTATTAAGTAAAAAAATGGCAAAAATAATAACAATACTAGCTAAAGTGATTTTAATTAATTTTTTTCCAAGTGATTGCCCGATACTGTCCTGTTTTTTGAATTTAAGTTGCATAGTTATAAAATATATTTAAACTCAATAAATAAGACAAATTTGTGATAAATCAAATTATTAATTAGGACTTTATTTGAAAAAAAACCTTGTTTTAACTGGAATGATGGGTGTAGGAAAATCTACTGTAGGAAGATTTTTGTCAAAAAAGTTGAAAATGAGATTTGTTGATTTGGATAAAGTAATTGAAAAGAAAGCTTCTATGAAGATAGAAAATATATTTGAAGAAAAGGGTGAAAAATATTTTCGAAATTTAGAAAGAAAAATAGGAGTTAAATATTTAAAAAAGGAGAATTCTATAATTGCTTTGGGAGGAGGTGCCTTTATAGACAGTTATATCAGAAAAGTCGTTCTGAAAAATTGTGTAAGCTTTTGGTTAGATTTAAAAGCAGAAGATGCTTTAATAAGATCAAAAAATTTGAGAAAAAGACCATTGCTAAATAAGCTAAATTTAAAAAATGCCTATCGTAATATTTATGAAAAAAGAAAAAAAGTGTACAATCTTGCTAACTTCAGGATTAATTGTGCAAAGATTACAAAATTTGAGCTAGCAGAAAAAATTATTAATATTTATGAAAACGAAATTGCTAAAAATTAAAACTATAGAATCCGACTATTCAATAATAATTGGTGATAATACTTTAGGCGCTCTTCCAAAAAAAATTAAAATTTTATGTCCTAAAACTCAAAAAATTGCAATTATCTTTGACAAAAATATACCAACAAAATTTAAATCAAAAATAAAAAAATTATTAATAGGTTATCAAGTTTATTTATATGAATTTAGATCAAACGAAAAAGTAAAATCATTTAATTATGCAAATAAAATTATTGAAAAGATTTTATCAAAGAATTTTAATAGGTCTGATACAATAATAGCTGTTGGAGGGGGAATTATAGGAGATCTTTCGGCTTTTGTAGCAAGTTTAGTTAAAAGGGGTATAAATTTTATAAATATTCCTACCACATTGCTAGCGCAAGTAGATTCCTCAATAGGAGGTAAGACTGGTGTCAATTCAATTTATGGAAAAAATTTAATTGGATCATTTTACCAGCCTAAATTAGTTGTGATAGATGTATCTTTTTTGAAAAGTTTACCAAAAAGAGAAATGATCTGCGGTTTTGCAGAGATATTAAAACATTCATTAATATTGGAAACTAATTTATTTAGATGGTTAGAAAATACATCAAAGGAAATATTAAATAATAGAAACTTAAATTTGATTTCTGAAGCAATTTATAAAAGTTGCAAAGTTAAACTTTATTTTATTAAAAAAGACTATAAGGAAAAAAACTTAAGAATGATTCTAAATTTTGGCCACACTTTTGCACACGCTATTGAAGCAGAAAATAAATTTTCCGGAAAAATTAATCATGGAGAAGCTGTCTTGATTGGAATGATAATGGCAATTAGACTTTCGGTAATAAAAAAAATATGTTCTAATCAATCACTAATTAAAATTGGTAAAATTTATAAAAATAATAATTTATTATCTAAATTTAAAAATTATTTAAAAAATAAAAATTTTGAGAAAATAATTAATTATATGGCTAACGACAAAAAAAATGACGATAAAAAAATAAATTTAATTTTATTAAAAAAAATTGGTAAAACTACCATGCCTGGAAAATTTAAATTTTCTTCTAAGCAGTTAAAAAAGCACATTCCAAAACTACTTAATTTTAATTTCTAGGGCATGAATTTTAGTTTTTAGTTCATCTTTAAGAATTTTCATTATATTTCTTTGAGCATCAAGTTTATTCAGAGATTTTAAAAATTTTGACTCAATTTCTATATATAAGTGAAATTTGTCAGGACTATAAGATTTGTGAGTTTTATGTTTATGTGAAGTATCTAAAATTTTAATTTTTTCTAAATTAATACTTTTTTTAATTTTTTTTTCCACAAAATCTATATAATTGCTCATAAAAGAATTTTACTATAAAAATCGAAAATTAATATGAAAATTATTTGTGATTGGGAAAACTGCAAAAAAATAGGTAGCTATAAAGCTCCAATTGAAAGAGATAATAGTAAAAAGTTTAGACTCTTGTGCCTAGAACATATTAAAATATTTAACAAGAAGTGGAATTATTTTTCCAATATGAGTAATGAAGAAATAGAATTTTTTATTAAATCAGATTTAACATGGCACAAACCTACGAAAAGTTTTGGTTCGTCAGAAAATTTTTTTAATATTTTATGGAATAATGCCTTAGAAGATAAGCTAAATATTTTTAAAACCTCTGGCTATAAAAATTTTAAAAAAACCAAATTAACTAGCACTGATTTAGATGCTCTAGATATAATGGGTTTAAAACATGAGGCAAAATGGGAGGAAATACAAAAAAAATTTAAATTTCTTGTAAAGAAATATCATCCTGATAAAAACTCCGGTAGTAAAAAATTTGAAGATAAGTTAAAAAAAATTACCTTAGCTTATAGTCAATTAAAAATGACGATAGGGAAAAAATAATGAATAATATTTTAGTAGATCAAAAACCAGACATCAAAATATCAGTAAAACAAACATTTGGCATAAATACCAAAATGGAAATAGATGGATTTGGAAAAAAAAATGAATATGTTCCAAAAATTGATCAAGATTATAAATTTGATAGGGATACTACTTTAGCTATCTTGTCAGGATTTGCTTTCAATAAGAGAGTTTTGATACAAGGTTACCATGGAACTGGTAAGTCAACACATATTGAACAAGTAGCCGCAAGACTTAATTGGCCATGCGTGCGAGTAAATTTAGACAGTCATATAAGTAGAATAGATTTAATAGGAAAAGACTCAATTGTAATTAAAGAGGGTAAACAAGTAACAGAATTTAAAGAAGGAATTTTACCATGGTCTATCCAAAATCCGGTAGCGTTAGTTTTTGATGAATATGATGCTGGAAGACCAGATGTAATGTTTGTTATCCAACGTGTTTTAGAAAGTGAGGGAAATTTTACCCTCTTAGATAAAAACAAAGTTTTAAAACAGCACAATTATTTTAGAATGTTTGCTACTACAAACACCGTTGGATTAGGAGATACAACTGGACTATACCACGGAACTCAGCAAATAAATCAGGGACAAATGGATAGATGGAATATAGTCTCAAGTTTAAATTATTTACCTTTCGAGAAAGAATTTGAAATTATATTGGCTAAAAATAAAAGTTTTAATAATAAAGAAGGAAAAGAAAAATTATCAAACATGATCAAAGTTGCTGATTTAACGAGAAAAGGTTTTGTAAACGGAGACATATCAACAGTAATGAGTCCTAGAACAGTTTTACATTGGGCAGAAAATACAAATATATTCAAAGATCAAGGTTATGCTTTCAGAGTTACATTTCTCAATAAATGTGATGAAATAGAAAAAAAAATAATTTCTGAATATTATCAAAGATGTTTTGGGGAAGATTTGCCTGAGTCCTCTATAAATGTAAGTATTTCATAAAGTGGAAAAAAAAGAAGATTTCATAAAAGACTTTAAGATAGCAATTGCTTCAACTACTAAATCAGTTTCTAATTTTAATGATATTGAGATCGTTTTCGGAAATCAAGTTCTTAAAACAGGTAAAAAAATTATTAAGCTCCCAGAGTTAGAAAGCTCTGATGATAAAATAAATTATGTAAAAGCTAGAGCAATAGCTGACTCGGAAGCATTGAAAATTAGATATAGTAATAGTGAAATATATGAGTCTTTGGAGCCAAAAGGAAATATTTCAAAAAAATTATTTTCATTAGCAGAAAAAATTAGATATGAAAAACTTGGCTCTTTAGAGTTTAAAGGGATAGAGAAAAATATTAACAATTTTTATTCTCAAAGAATAAATGGATTAACTGATCAAAAAAAATCTGAAAAATTTGCTTTAGCATTTGAAAATTACTTGAGAACAAATTTTTTTAATATCAAAAATGAGCAAAAAACAGATAAAATATTTAAAAGCTTTAAAAAAGGCTTTGATAATAAAATTAAGAATAAACTAAAAATTCTTTGTGATTCATTTAAAAATCAAGAAAAATTTAACTCCATAATTGCGGAACTAATTTCTGAAATGAATATTAATGAGGAATTTGAAAAAGATGAAAAAAATTTAGAAAACAAAGATGATAGAAAAAACAACAATTTACAGGAAAATGATCAAAAATCTGATGGAAAACAAGAAGAAGATAACGAAATGTCAGTTGAATCGAGTGCCCCTGAAGTAGAAAATTTTTCAAGCGAGAACGATAATAGTGAAGAAACAATTGAGATTGAAGATGCTTTTAAGCCTCAAAGACAAAGAAAAAAAATTAAAAATAATTTCGGAAACAAAAGGTATAAAGCTTATACTGATGAATTTGATGAGATTACTAAAGCTGAGGATTTAGAAAATGAAGCAGAGCTTATAAGACTTAGACAAAATCTAGATCAGCAACTTTTACAATTAAAAAGTTTTATCTCAAAATTAGCAAATAAACTCCAAAGAAAACTTTTGGCTAAACAAAATAGATCTTGGGATTTTGATTTAGAGGAGGGACTCTTAGACAATTCAAAACTTGCAAGAATAATAATAAATCCATTTAATTCCCTTTCATTCAAAAAAGAAAAAGATTTTGAATTTAAAGACACGTTAGTAACAATTCTTATAGATAACTCTGGATCTATGCGAGGTAAGCCAATTTCTGTTGCAGCAATCTGCGCTGATATCCTTTCGAGGACCCTTGAAAGGTGCTTAGTTAAAGTCGAAGTTTTAGGATTTACTACTAAACACTGGAAGGGCGGTTCAAGTAGAGAAAAATGGATGAATAACCAAAAACCATCTTTTCCAGGAAGATTAAATGATCTTAGACATATAATTTATAAATCTGCAGATACACCTTGGAGGCAATCAAAGAAAAATATGGGATTAATGTTAAAAGAGGGACTTTTAAAAGAGAATATAGACGGCGAAGCACTGAAATGGGCTTACAATAAAATGATAAAAAGAAAAGAAGAAAGAAAAATACTTATGGTTATTTCTGATGGTGCCCCAGTGGATGACTCTACTTTATCATCTAATTCAAGTGACTATCTAGAAAAAGATTTAAAAAACACAGTAAAATGGATAGAAAAAAATTCCGACATTGAGCTTTTAGCAATTGGTATCGGTCATGATGTAACTAGATATTATGATAAAGCGGTTAAAATAGCGGATGTTCAAGATCTTGGAGATGTAATGATTAATCAATTAACTGAATTATTTACAAAAAAATCTAAAAACAAAACAATTCATTAAATCTTTTCAAAGTTTGATTGAGATCTTTGGGTAGAAATATCCATAATTTTCGACAGAAGCATTCTGAAAGGTATTAACATTAAAATTGCAATAAACAATTTAACACCTAAATCTCCAAATAATAAAGTAATCCAATTAACATCGGTGCCATAAAATGAAATGAAAAAAAATAAAAAGGTATCAATAATTGAGCCAATAGTTGATGAAACAAAGGGTGCTATATACCAATTTTTATTTTTTCTAAGAACATCAAAAGTTATTATATCTAAATTCTGAGCAACCAAAAAAGCTACTCCCGACCCTATAGCTATTCTAATCGATATTAAATCTGAAAAGTTAGTTGAAACGAATAAAGTCAATAAAATTCCAATTATAAATCCAAGGTATACTATTTTCCTAGCTGATCCTTTTCCATATGCTCTATTAGCTAAGTCTGTAATTAAAAAAGTTATGGGATAACTAAATGCCCCATAAGTTAAAATCTTTTCAAGACCAAAATAAGTAAAGGGAAATTGAACAAGATAATTTGAGGCTATGACTACTAGACCCATTGATAAAGAAAGTATTATAAATAGTTTGTCAACTTTCATTAGATATTTAGAAAATTAGTTTTTAGATAAAATAGAAACTTTAAGTTTTTTTACTCTTTTTGAGAGTTTGGTACCCTTAGCTGTTTTCAGAAATTTGTCCAATCCACCTTTAAAATCAACTGTTCTTAAAGCTGAATTAGAAACATTTAGTTTAATATTTCGTTTTAATATATCGCTTTTAAAAGTTATTTTTTTAAGATTAGGGAAAAATCTCCTTTTAGTCTTATTGTTAGAGTGACTAACATTGTGACCTTTTAACGGAGCAACTCCTGTAAGTTCGCATCTTTTAGACATATATAATTCTTAAGTTGTATAATTCTTCATTAATGTATGGTCAAGCTTTTAAAAATCAAGAAAACTAAGAATTAATACCTACAGCTTCCCCAATATTTTTTATTTTCTCTTGTCTTAAAATGCTTATTAGATCTTTTTTGATTTGTTTTACAATACCCGGACCTTTATAAATCATTCCAGTGTACAACTGTACTGCATTGGCTCCTGAGGATATTTTCTCAAACGCACTTTTTCCAGAGTCTACACCTCCTACTCCGATTATGTAGGCTTTGCCTCTTAATTTTTTATAAAATTTGCTAATCATTTCGTTAGATAGCTCTCTCAATGGTTTTCCTGATAAACCCCCAGCTTGATTCTTGTTTGAACTTTTAAGGGACGAACGGCATAAGTTTGTAGTATTAGTTAATATTAGTCCATCAATTTTTTGATCAATTATCAAACCTGAAATTTTTTCAACAGAATGATCTTTTATATCAGGAGAAACTTTAAGAAAAATTGGAGTAGATTCGCTTTTTAATTTTTTTTTTAATTTATTAACCTCTTTCATCAAAGTTTCAAGCTTTCTTTCATCATGAAAATCTCTCAGATTTTCAGTATTAGGAGAAGAAATATTAATTGTAATATAATCTGCTAACGATAGTTTAATTAAATGACTGATACACTTTAAAAAATCACTTTCAAAAGAATCGCTGTTGTAATTAGGGCCAACGTTAACTCCTAAAATACCTCGTTTGTTTAATTTACCTTCTTCGAGTCTTTTTGTTGCGACCTCTAATCCATCATTATTAAAACCCAATCTATTTATTAAAGCTTCATCTTCTTCTAATCTAAATATTCTAGGCTTCGGATTTCCAAGTTGTTTTTTTGGGGTAATTGTTCCTACTTCAACTATGCCAAAACCAAGTTGAAAAAGTGAATTAAAAACTTCTGCACTTTTATCAAATCCGGCAGCCATTCCTATAGGATTTTTGATTTTATGTTTCAAAAAAGTTGTTTCAAGCATTTTCTCATTTTCAACTTTAAAAAAATCTTCAGGAATTACATTTAGTTTTAAGGATTTTATCGCTAAATCATGGGCCGCTTCAGGATCTAAACCAAAAATTAAAGGTTTTAAAAAAGAAAACATTTATCTTATCTTATCATCTATTAATTTAATTGTTTCTTTTACTCCAAAAAAACTTATAAAAAACCCCATTCTTGGTCCATCTAACTCCCCAAATAGTACCTCATAAATGAGTTTAAACCATTCTCTAAGGTTTTTGTCGTATCCACATTTTTTTCCTACAGAGTATACAATTGTTTGTATGTCCTCTGGTGTCATTTCTTGTGAAATAGGCTTTAATTCGTTAACTAACTCTCTTAAAGCTTTTTTTTCATTTAAGTTAGGTGTTTTAAATTTTTTGTTAGGTTCAACCTTGTCTTTAAAATAATTAATTGCATAGTTTGTTAAGCTATCAAGTATAGGGTGATCCTTAGGATTGATGTCATCATGGAATCTATTAATAAATTTCCAAAGTATATCCTTGGATTTTGCATTGCTAGAACCAACAATATTTAGCAGCATAGAAAAAGGCATTACAATTTTTTCTTTGGGAGGTTTGCCGTTATGTACATGCCAAACGGGATTCATTAATTGATCATTTTTTTTTTGACTGGGATATTTTTCAATTAATGAAAGATATTCGTCAACAGTTTTTGGAACGATTTCAGAATATAATTTTTTTGCTCTTTTTGGATTAGGATACATATAAAGGGACAAGCTTTCAGGAGATGCATATCTTAACCACTGTTCTATAGAGATACCGTTTCCTTTTGATTTTGAGATTTTTTCTCCTTTCTCATCTAAAAATAATTCATATGCAAATCCATTGGGCGGTGTTTTTCCTAAAATCTTACAAATCTTATTTGAAAGAATTGCGCTTTCAATTAGATCTTTACCATACATTTCAAAATCAACATCAAAAGTAAACCACCTCATCGCCCAGTCAACTTTCCATTGCAATTTACAGTTCCCGTTTATAATTTTTGACTCTAATTTTTTTCCTTTATTATCGAAAATTAAAGTATATTTTTTCTTGTTCATTTCTAATAAAGGTATCTCTAAAACTTTACCTGTTTCAGGACAAATTGGTAAAAATGGACAATAAGTTTTTTGTCTTTCTTTTCCTAGTGTCGGCAAGATAATGTTCATTATTTCATCATATTTTTCTAATACTCTTTCTAGTGAGTGATTAAAATTTCCTTTTTTGTAATTTTCTGTTGAACTTTTAAAATTATATTTAAAATTAAATTGATTCAAAAATTCTTTTAATTTTTCATTGTTGTGTTCACCAAAACTTTTATATTTTCCAAAAGGATCAGGTATATCTGTTAAAGGTTTGCCAAGATTGTCCTCTAAAATTTTGCTGTTAGGGATATTTTCAGGAACTTTTCTCAATCCATCCATGTCGTCAGAAAATGTTATCAAATTTGATTCAATTTCTTGAATATGATTGAGCGCATTAATCATCATGCTTGTTCTAGCTACTTCTCCAAATGTTCCTATATGAGGCAAACCACTAGGACCATATCCAGTTTGAAATATAATTTTTCTTTTTGCCCTAATTAAATCTTTTCTTTCCTTTAAAAGCTTTCTAATTTCAACAAAAGGCCACGAAGAAGTTGATTGAATTAGGTCATTATCAAGCATAAAAATGGTTTATTAAATTTTATATATAAAATACAGAAATAAATACAGGATATTAAGTTGAATTTTGTATCTATTTAATTAGTGTAATTTTGACTATGTCAGCAAACAAAACAGTTTTTTTTATAACTGGGGTCTTAGTAGTTGTTCTAGGGATTTTTATGCTGATTCCTTATCTGCTTCAAATATACTATCAAGAAAATAGTCACAGCTTTTTGTCATCGGCCTTTATAACAATTTTTATAGGTTGTCTGTTCATTCTAGCTAATTTAGAAAAAAATTATCGGTTAAATTTGCAAGAAACTTTTCTTTTTTCAACTTTAGCTTGGGTCTTTGTAGCAATTTTTGGAAGTTTGCCGTTTATTTTTTCGACTTTAAATTTATCATTTAGTGAGGCTTTTTTTGAAAGTATGTCAGGAATTACCACTACAGGTTCTACTGTCATTTCAAATTTAGATGATGCTCCAAAAAGTATACTTTTGTGGCGAGCAATTATGCAGTGGTTGGGAGGAATAGGAATAATTGTCATGGCTATTACAGTTTTTCCTTTGCTCAAAGTTGGTGGAATGCAGCTATTCAAAATGGAAAGTTCACAGGATACTGAAAAAATTTTTCCTAGAACAGCGGAAGTTGCTAAAACAATAATTTCAACTTATCTAGTTCTGACTTTTCTTTGTAGTATTTTTTATTGGTTTTTTGGTATGAGTATTTTTGACAGTGTGGCTCATTCTATGACGACTATTGCTACTGGAGGATTTTCAACTCATACTGAGTCTATAGGTTATTTTCAAAGCCCAAATATTGAAATGGTTGCAACAATTTTTATAATTTTGGGAAGCATTCCGTTTATATCCTATCTCAAATTTTTAAAAGGTAATTCCAAAGTTTTTTTTCAAGATGTTCAAATTAGAGGCCTTTTATATTTACTAATAGTGTCTGTGTTTATAATGTTTTTATATTTATTTTTTACTAACAGTGAGATTTCCTTATTAGACCGTTTAAGAATTTCCTCTTTTAATGTAGTTTCAATTTTGTCTGGAACTGGTTACGTAACTGATGATTTTGGTTTGTGGGGAAAATTTTCTTTAATATTTTTTTTATTTTTAATGTTTGTTGGAGGATGTGCAGGTTCTACAACTTGTGGTATAAAAATATTTAGACTTCAGATGTTATTTTTGTTCATTCAAAATCAAATTAAAAAGTTGATATATCCTAATAGCATTTCAATCGTAAAATATAATAATCAAAAAATTTCTGATAATTTTATTACTTCTGTAATAATATTTATCTTTTCCTATCTTTTTCTTTTTATTATTTTAGCAATTCTTCTTTCAATTACAGGTCTTGATTTTTTATCTGCCGTATCTGGGGCAGCAACTTCTATATCAAATGTTGGGCCTGGACTAGGTGAAATGATAGGCCCTAATGGTAATTTTTCTCAAGTATCAGATGTTTCTAAATGGCTCCTATCTTTTGGAATGTTGCTTGGAAGACTTGAGCTCTTTGCAGTTTTGGTTTTATTTTTTCCATCATTTTGGAGAAATTAGATGAAAGTTTTTCTTAACATAAAATCTATAAGAATGCTTTTGCTAGGTTTTTCCTCGGGACTTCCAATTCTTCTTGTTTTTTCTACATTATCAGTTTGGCTAGTTAAAGCCGGAGTTAACAGAAGTACAATAACAATGTTTAGTTGGGCAGCATTAGCTTACTCATTTAAATTTATATGGTCTCCTATTATAGATAATTTAAGATTACCCTTCAGTAGCTACGGGCATAGAAAAAGTTGGCTATTGTTTTCACAGCTAATGATTATATTAAGTTTAATTTTTATATCTTACACTGACCCGGCAAAAACATTGGTCCTTACAGCTATTGGTTCTGTTTTAGTAGCGTTTTCTAGTGCTTCACAAGATATTATTATAGACGCTTACAGAATTGAGTCTGCTCCACAAAATATGCAAGGTGCATTATCATCTATGTATATAGCTGGATATAGAGTAGCAATGCTAGTTGCAGGGGCAGGTAGTTTATTATTAGCATCACATTTAGGGGTAGATATATACAATTCAGATGTTTGGAAAACAGTTTACTTAACAATGGCATTCTTAATGGTGATAGGAGTCCTTACCACAATTTATTCTCCAGAACCCAACATAAAAAGGAAAATTTCACTCTTGAGTTTTAATGACCAGTTAAGATTTTTGATAACTTTTGTTTTAGCAATCGTGATTTTCATTTTTATTTACTCATTTTTAGATAATCCTTTCACTAATAAAGAGCCTTTAGAAAAATTTTTGTATGCCTTAATGAGAATAAGTTTTTGTTTTATTGGGTCTGGGATTTTGATTTATTTATTGATAAAAAATAATTTTGTAAAAAAAAAAGCAGCGACAATCGCATATTTTAAACCAGTATCAAACTTTATAGAAAGATACGGGAAAATCGCCTTGTTAATCCTTTTGCTTATTGGATTATATAGAATAGCCGATATAGTAATGGGTGTAGTAGCTAACATTTTTTATTTAGATAAAGGTTATAATGTTAGAGAAATTGCTACTTATTCAAAATTTTTTGGGGTGTTTGCAACCATTGTTGGAGGAATAATAGGTGGATATTCTGCGATAAAAATTGGAACTTTAAGAGCTTTATTTATAGGAGCGTTAATCGCAGCTGCAAGTAATCTACTTTTTGCTTGGTTAGCAGTATCTGAGCCTAATATTGACATTTTAATTACAGTTATTACAGCTGACAATATTTCTAGTGGTTTTGCTGGTGCAGCTTTTGTTGTATATCTCTCAGCATTAACTTCAATAAAATTTACAGCTACTCAATATGCCCTGTTTAGTTCGCTAATGTTGTTATTACCAAAAGTTTTAGCTGGATATTCTGGAACTATAGTAGACCAAATGGGTTACGCAAATTTTTATATATTTACTGCTATAATTGGCATCCCGGTATTGTTATTAATTTTTTGGATCGCTAGAATTGCGCCAATTAAAGAATAATTATGAGTAAATTTTACTTAAATAATTTTTCAGAAGTGAATCTTTATAAGAAAATGTCAACTAAATCTGAGGTGACTACCCAAATGATATACGGAGATGTATTTTCAATAAAAAAAAGGAGCAATAGTTGGTTTAAAATTAAAATCAAAGAAGATGGTTATGTAGGCTTTATTAAAAAAAGAAATTATCATTATTACAAAAAGCCATCACATAAGGTCTCAGTGATTTTTGCTAAAACATATAAAAAGCCTAACTTAAGATATTTTTCCGGAAAATTGACATTTGGAGCAAAAATTAAATCAGAAAAAAAAGTAAATGGTTTTATAAAGTTTGGTAATAAGTGGATAAATTTGAGAGACTTGAAACCAATTAAATTTAAAAACAAAGATATATTCTCTAATATAAAAACTTTTAAAAATATTAAATATAAATGGGGAGGAAAAACTTTTAAAGGCCTTGATTGTTCTGCTTTAGTGCAGCTTTTTTTTAATTTTAATAACAAATACTGTCCAAGAGATGCAAAAGATCAGGTTAAATATTTCAGGAAAAATGTTAAATTAAAAAATATTAGAAAAAATGATATTATTTATTGGAAAGGTCATGTTGCTGTCGCTCTTTCAAAAAAGAAACTTATTCATGCATATGGTCCAATGAAAAAAACAGTAATTATGAGTATTAATCAAACAATAAAAAGAATAGAAAAAACTGCTAAATTAAAAGTAATTGGTATTAAAAGGGCATAAAAGGTAAAGGCAGCTTCAGTCTCCCTCCGCTGCCCTTAAATTGAATTTAATTGATTCGAACTTTAAATTTAAGACTCTTTTGAGTTGTATGTGGATATTTTTTTGGGTCAAAAAAATGGCGGAGAGAGAGGGATTCGAACCCTCGAAACGGTTTCCCGTTTACACGCTTTCCAAGCGTGCGCCTTCAACCACTCGGCCACCTCTCCTATATTAGTTTCTAAATATCTTAATTTCATTAATACCACTTTTCGTAAGTTTTAAATTTTCAATATCAAATAATATACTGTCTGCTGTAATTTGTTTATTAAGTATAACTTTTGTCCAATAGGGATATTTTTTAAGATATATTTTTTTTCTTTCTACAACTTTTTTATTTTCTAAAAATTTTATAATTATATAGTTTTTACTAGTATTCATCTTTGAAGATAGAATATTGATATTCTTAACTATATCCTTTTGATCAAAAATAATTAAAAATTCATTATCATCATTTAGGCTGAAACTATATTTATCATCACATACGTCTTCAGTAATACTGAAATCGTTCATTTTGAAAAACTTATTTTTTTCAAATAAAAAATTAATATTATTTTTATTAAAGCTTTCAAAGTTTTTATTTAATAAGTAATATGTTGGACAGTTTTTGTTTATACTTTTTATTTTGGTGTAATCATTTTTAACAATTTTATTTAAGTTATCGAAATTTTCTATCTTATCTTTTTCTAAAATATGTTTAAAACTTTTAGGCCTTACAAAATCAATAATTAAATTTGGCTGATTTAATTTAATATCTTTAATAAGTCTCTTTCTGTAATAATTTTTATAATTATTTTCCTCTATTAACTTTTCGGAGATAGTGCTTCTTGATACTGGTTGAAAACCGCTCAATACATACCATTTCGGCATCCACCCCCAAATAAACATTTTGTCTTTTTTAGAAACTTTGAGAAAACTAAACATCTCAGGATTTTTTATATAAATATCTTCCCACTTAAATTTTGTATGAGTAAATTTTTTTGAATAAAACTTTTTATTTTCAGTTAAAAGAGATAAAGAAAAAATTGAAATTAACAAGATGAAAAGATAATTCATTTTTTTTTCTTCTAACTTGTTTTTTTTTAAAATATTGCTAACTAAAATAGAGAAAAAAATTGGAACAAAAGGCATTAAAGAAATTAGGTAATGTCTAAAGTTTCTACCTGGTATCAAAATACACACTACAATAGAAATTATAAAAATTAAATTAATGAGTAAATTTTTTTGTAAAAATATTTTTATAAAATCTTTATTGAGATATTTTGCTAATATTATTATAAATAATAAAAAATAAATATAAAAATAATGTAGAGCAGAATTGTAAACAAGGTGGCCTAAGTAATTATTATCAATTTTTAAATTTTTATTTTCTAAATTATTAAAAACTGTTGTTGTATCAACTGAATTCATTACTGTAATATAATCTTTTGGATATTGAATATAATTTATAAAGAAATCATTTAGAGTATTACTTAAATAATAAAAAGATAAAAGACTAACTGGTAATAATACAAATATTAGAATTAATAAAATTATATTTTTTTTTGATTTTGTTTGTAATAAACTTTCAAATAAGATTATAAAGAATAATAATAAAGCTGATGGTCCAAATTGAATTTTGCTAAAAAAAATTAAACTTAACAACAAACAAGGAATATAGAAAAAGAAATTTTTCCCTTTTTGATATTGTAAATACATTAAGTAAGAAAAAATAAGAATAAGAGTCGAAACTAATTCACTGCTGTAATGTAGAAAGTCAGGATCCTTAGTAAAGCCAAAAAATAAAATTAAAGGAAGACACAAAAGGAATGAAAGCTTTTGACTTAAATAATTCCTTGAAATTTTGTAAGAGCATAAAATTATTAAACTAATTAAAATAATAGCTGTTAATCTCGTTGAAAAAAAAGAAATATCAAAATTAAAAATTTTAGGCAAAGTAAGAACTAAACTATTTATCAAACCTGAGGAATTTCCATCAAAAAAGGCTATATCATAATTTCTTGAAACTATGCCGACTGCATTGGCCATCATTTGAGTCTCATCAGGATTTAAGATTTCGAACCCTAATAATGAAGAATTTGCTCTTCCCAAAATCAATATTAGGAATGTAAGTATAAAAAACATTTTTTTACAAATTATTCAAATAATTAACTTATGAATGCATCTTTTTATTCCTGGATATTAATATATAAACAAATTATGAAAGAAAATCAGAAAAAAGTTTGGATTACCGGTGCTAGCAGCGGAATTGGAAAGGCTTTAGCGCTAAAGTTTTCAGACGAGGGATGGCAAGTTGCAGTTTCAGCCAGAAGAGTTGAATTATTAAATGAATTATCCAAAAAAGAAAATATTTTTTCATATCCTTTAGATGTAAGTAAATTGGAGCAAACTAAAGAGATTTTTGAAAAAATTAAAAAGGATTTTAAGGAAATTGATTTATGTGTATTTAGTTCAGGTATATATGAGAGAAATCTTGAAAAAGAAATTAACGTTGAAAGCATAAAAAAAACATTTGAGATAAATTATTTAGGAACTGTAAATTGTATAAAAGCTGTTGAAGATTATTTTAAAAATAAAAGAAGTGGACAACTGGCTATAGTATCATCACCAGTGGGTTATAGAGGTCTACCCAAATCAACAGGTTATTCACCATCAAAAGCTGCCTTAAATAATTTTACTCAAGGAGTATATTTTGATTTCAAAAAATTTAATGTAAAAATATCCTTAATTTCTCCTGGTTTTATAAAAACTCAATTAACGGATAAAAATGAATTTCCAATGCCTTTTCTTAGATCTGCCGAATACGCAGCAAATAAAATTTTTGATGGACTTAAAAAAAATAAATTTGAAATTATATTTCCGCCTCAAATAGCCTTTATGTACTGGGTTTTTAGAATTTTGCCCAATAAAGTTTATAATTTTCTCATTGCAAAATTTGTAAACAGATAAGCTACTTTAAAAGGCTTAAACAAGATTTAGCTATTATTGGTAAATTTTTAATTCTTAAATAAAATTTTTTATAACCATAGTTTTTTAGATTTTTAATCTTAATATTATCTAAATTTTTGTGTTTAAAAATAAGATTATATTGGTTGAATTGTTCATATTTGGTCTCAGTTATTTTATCTTTGTAATTACTAAAGATTGGTGTACCAGGATATGGGGTGAAGACACTATATTGAACAAGTTGATTTGAAAGTAGCATAGAGTAGTTAATTGTATTCTTTACACTCTCTTCTGTATCTTCAGGATTTCCAAACATGAACATCGATTTAACAAAAATGTCATTATCTACAAGCTTGTTAATTATTTTCTGTTGATCGTCATTTTTAACTGTAAATCTTTTTATATCTTTTAAAACATCTGAGCTAGAAGACTCGATGCCTATGTAAACCATTTTTAGCCCAGATTTTTTTAATAAAGATATCATCTCGTCATCTAGATTATTTAAGTGAGTCTCAATTAAATATTCTATCTTCAAATTTTGATTTATGATTTCTTTACATAATTCTATAGTATGTTTTCTATTAATTGAGAATACTGGATCTCTAAAAACGAACTTGTTCGTCCCTATAGTGTCTATCCAATGTTTAATTTCGGCAACAATATTTTTGACTGATCTAAGTCTAACTTTTCTTCCTTGTTGTAAAGGGTAAGTGCAATAATTAAAACATGAATAAGGACATCCCCTAGTTGCAACAATAGGAATGGCTGATTTAGAATTAAAGCTTAAAAAATTATTTCTTAATTTATAATTTTTTAAATATTCTGCCCAATCCGGAAATGGAAGGCTGTCAAGATCTTCAACTGTTTGGGGTATCTTTTGAGTAATTGTCTTATTTTCAAAAAAACTATCTAAATTTTCCTTTTTAAGTTCAATATTTGAGAAAAAAGCTTCAGGTTCACCAGGAATAACGAAAATATTCTTATGAAAACCATATTTTTCTTTCATTACGTTGGCAAATATTCCTGTAACAAATATTTTTTTATTTTTTAAAACTAAGTCTTCAAGAGCTTTTATCTCCGTTTCATGACAAATAATTGATGAAGTAGTTACTATATAATCAAAATGAGAAAGTTGATTAGTTTCGTAAGTTTTAGAGTAAATTACTTCGGAATTTCTTTTTTTTAAAATTGAAAAAATGTACATAGAGTACATGGGGGGCATGTTTATCATTTTTGATACTAAAGAATTAATTAATTTGGAAAAAAAACTGTTTCCAAAATCATTTCCTGTCCCATATCCGCCAGCAGTATCTTTTACTAGTCTCCAATTATCGTTTTTATAAATATCTAATATTAAAAATTTCATTAAATAATCTCTATTTTGAAATCAATATATATCAATTTAGTTAGAATCTAAAATCGATTTAGCAAATTTGTCTAAGAACTCTTTACTTGTAGGTAGTTTATTTTTTTCCATTTCTTCCTGAATTTTTTTATAATTGTTTTTTATGTGATTTAATGTTTCAGAAAAACTTTGGTAATTTCTTTCAGAGACGAAAATTCCTTTTTTATTACCAATTACATGTTGAATTTCTTTAAATATAATAACTGGTCTTCTTCGTGCTAAAGCTTCCAACAAAACCATTGGATGACCTTCGGTGTATGACGGTAAAACAAAAATATTGTGGTCATCATAAAATTTAATAAGATTATCTTCATTAGTCTCTATTTCATAAACATTTACATTTTTTTGAATGATAGTTTTATTCGAAATTTTTTCTGCGCCAACTATAGACAAAGATAAATCTTTATCTAATTTTTCCAAAATTTTTAATAAGGAAAATATTCCCTTCTCAACTCTTATTCTGCCCACATATAATATTCTAATCTTTTCAAAATTTACTGATTTATGATTTGAAAACCATTTATTTGTAAGTCGTGATGGTTCAACTACATTTCCTTTTCTTCCTCTTAAAATATGATCTCTACAACTTATTAAATGAGATATTTTGCTGCCTACTAAAAACATAATATGATAAATAGGTAGTCCAAAAAAACCTATTATAGATTTATATTCACCATAACCGTCACTTCTGAGATAAACATGAGGTTTTTTTCCAAAAATTTTTAAAACAATGCAAGCAAGGACTGTAAAAGGAGTAAAAGATATGGCCAGATATTTAGAGTTATCAATTTTTGCAGACCTAAAAATACAAATTAAAAAAGAAACTATATTTCCAAAAGTTTTTACACTTTTAAAATTAATTTTATGTGATCGAATTTTTTTTGATTTTCTTGCAATAATATTTATTTCAAAGTTATCTTTAAGGCCTTCTGGTGTAGATTTCATATCAATATTGTCACAAAAAAATTGTCCCTCATAATTAAAAATACTTTCATTTGAAATTATAAAAAGTTTTTTCATTAGTTCTCTTTATTGATTTTAAGGACGCCAATAAAAGCTTCTTGGGGAATTTCTACTTTTCCAAATTGTTTGGCTCTGGCTTTTCCTTTTTTTTGTTTTTCAAGTAACTTTCTTTTTCTGTCCATTGCTCCACCTCCATGTATTTTTGTAAGCACATCTTTTTTAAAACCTTTTATACTTTCTCGGGCAATTATTTTCCCCCCAATAGCTGCTTGGATGGGTATCATAAAATTATGTCTTGGTATTAAATCTTTCAATTTTTCACATATCTGTCTTCCAGTTTTTTGGGCAAATTCTTTATGGATAATCGTAGCTAAAGCATCAACTGGCTCTCCATTAACTAGTACGCCAAGTTTTACTAAACTCCCTTCTTTGTAGTTAGTAATTTCATAGTCAAAACTCGCGTATCCACTTGAGATAGATTTTAATCTATCATAAAAATCAAATACAACTTCATTAAGAGGTAGTTCATAGGATAAAACTGCTCGATTACCAGAGTAAGTTAAATTTTTTTGTATGCCTCTTTTGTCCTGACAAATTTTTATTATTGAACCTAAATATTCATCTGGTGTAATTATAGTTGCTTTAATCCACGGCTCTTCAATTAATTTAATCTGACTTGGATCAGGCATACTAGAAGGATTTTGTAAATTTATTATTTCGCCATTTATTTTTTGAACCTTGTAAATTACACCTGGTGTTGTGGTAATTAAATTGATATCAAACTCTCTTTCAAGTCTTTGAGTAATAATCTCTAAATGCAATAAGCCCAAAAATCCACATCTAAAACCTAATCCTAATGCACTAGAAGATTCTCCTTCATAAGAAAAACTTGAGTCATTTAATTTTAGTTTTGCTAATCCATCTTTGAGTTTTTGATACTCAGAGCTGTCAACTGGAAAAAGTCCACAAAAAACTACGGGCTTACTTGGTTTAAATCCTGGTAAAGGAGACTCAATTATATTAGAAGCATCACAAATAGTATCGCCTACCTTAGTCTCTGAAAGACTTTTAATGCCAGTAATTATAAAACCAATTTCTCCAGAATTTAGCTCCTCTATATCTTTTGGTTTTGGAGTAAAAACTCCAACCTTTTCAATTATATGTTCCTGATTATTAGACATAAGTTTTATCTTCATATTTTTTTTAATCTGACCATCTATAACTCTAACTAAAATAACAACTCCAAGATAGCTATCGTACCAACTATCGACTAATAATGATTTTAATTTGTCAGCTTGTTTTCCTTTAGGAGGAGGGAGAATTTTAACAATCGACTCCAATATGTTCTCGATACCTTCGCCAGTTTTTCCAGAGCAGCTAATAGCATTTGAAGTTTCGATTCCTATAACATCTTCTATTTCTTTTTTTGTTTTTTCAGTATCTGATGCAGGGAGATCTATTTTGTTTAAGATAGGAATTATTTCATGATTAATATCTAAAGCCTGATAAACATTTGCTAAAGTTTGAGCTTCTACACCTTGAGTGCTGTCGACAATCAAAAGTGAGCCCTCACATGCATAGAGTGATCTGCTAACTTCATAACTGAAATCAACATGACCTGGCGTGTCAATAATATTTAAAATATAATCTTTTCCATCTTTTGCTTTATATTTTAATCTTACAGTTTGAGCTTTTATTGTTATTCCTCTTTCCCTTTCTATTTCCATAGAATCAAGCACCTGGGCTTTCATTTCTCTATCAGTCAAACCTCCGCATTTAGAAATTATTCGATCAGCTATTGTGGATTTTCCGTGATCAATATGCGCAATTATAGAAAAATTACGTATCTGTTTAATATCTGACATTATGATCTAAGTATTGCGCCTGTTCTTTCTTTAACAGTATTAGTTATTTTTTGACTTACTTCACTAATATCTTTTTCCGAAAGTGTTTTATCCATTGATTGAATTGTTACATTTACAGCTATAGACTTCTTTCCTTCAGGCATATTACCACCTTCAAAGACATCAAATATTAAAACTTTTTTAATTAATTCTTGATCAACTTCTGCAATTATTTTTTTTATTTCTCCAGCTTTATAATTAATATCAATTACAAAAGCAAAGTCTCTTTCAGATTTTTGAAATTCAGAAACAGAGTAATTCTTTTTAGCAAGTCTATGTTTTTTTTTAGGTTCTGGTATATTTTTTATGAAAATTTCAAATCCATAAACATTTTTTTCTTTTAGATTTAAGTTAGATATTATTTCAGGATGAATTTCTCCAAAAGAAGCTAATTTAAGACCATTTTTAGATTTTAAACTTACAGAGCCAGATTTTCCAGGATTGTAATAATCTTCTGCGTTGTTAGTAACGTGGAGATCTTCTTCCATAATTCCTAGTTCTAACAAAGTTTTAATTGTATCTGCTTTAATATCAAAAACATCTATGTTTCTAGCTTTCGAGTCCCAACTTTTTCTATTTATAACCCCCGATTTTAAACCTCCTAAAATAATTTGTTGTTCTCCAGGTTTGTTTCCAAAAAAAACTGGTCCAATTTCAAATAAAGAGAGATCAAGATAACCTCTGTCCTGATTTTTTTTTAGATAGATAATTAAATTTGAAAAAATTGATCTTCTCAAAACATCAAGATCAGTTGAAATGGGATTAGTTATTTTTATTTCTTTTTTTCCCTGGGAAAAAAATTTATCAATACTTGAGTCTGTAAATGACCAGGTTACAGATTCTAAGTATCCTTTGTTAGCGACTGCTCTTTGAGACAGATGAAATAATTTTTGTTTAAAGCTAAGAGTATCTTTAGATCTAGTTCTTTCTGGATGAACTAATGAAATTTTATCAAAACCTTTTATTCTTATAAGTTCTTCAATAATATCTATATCTTCAAGAATATCTGGTCTCCAAGTCGGAATTTCAATTTTAAGATAATTTTTAGAATTTTTTGTTTTAAATCCAAGTGAATTAAGAATTTTTTTAGTTTCATTAGACGTTATTGAAATTCCTATAATTTTTTTAAACTGGTTATTGTCTAATTCAATGATCCTGCTTTTTATCTGGGATTTTCCGGTAACTGAGAATTTGCTTGCCTCTCCCCCACAAATTTTGAGAATTAAACTAGTTGCAAACTCGAGACCTTCCTTAACTGAGTTTGGATCTACGCCTCTTTCAAATCTATATTTTGCATCAGTATCTATTGCTAAAATGCCTCCAGTTTTTCTTACAGAGACTGGATAAAAATATGCCGACTCTAAAAGTATATTTTTTGTTTCAAATTCTGTTCCTGAACGTGTGCCTCCAATTATTCCTCCAAGGCCAAGTGGGCCAGATTTGTCAGATATTACACACATGTTATTTTTTAACTTATATGTCTTACCATCCAAAGCTTCAAAGGTCTCACCAGGTTTTGAATTTCTAATAATTATTTCTCTATCAATTTTATCCGCATCGTAGGCGTGTAGTGGTCTATTTAGATCAAACATAACATAATTTGTAATATCAACTACTGCAGAAATAGGTTTTAAACCTAAGGAAACTATTTTTTTCTTTAACCATTCGGGACTTTCTGTATTTTTGATATTTTTTATATAACACGCACCAAACGATAAACATCCTTGATTTTTTTCTTTTGTAATAGAAATTTTTATAGGTTGAGGGAAACTTTGTTTTATTTTTGTTTTTTTTATATTTGAAAGTTTACCTAAACCAGCTGAAGCTAAATCTCTTGCTATACCTCTTACTCCTAAACAATCTGGTCTATTAGGTGTAACCGATATATCTATTAATTTTTCTGATTTATTTTTAAAAAAATTTTTTCCAATATCTTTTTCCCCGCTCTTAATTTCAATGATACCCTCGCTTTCATTTGAAATATTTAGCTCACTTTCTGAACAAAGCATACCATGTGACTCTATTCCTCTTATCTTAGCTATTTTTAACTTCATTTTAGTTTTTGGAATTATAGAGCCAGGAGGAGCGTATACGCTGATTAATCCGTTTCTTGCATTAGAAGCTCCACAAATAACTTTAATTATTTTTCCATCTCCTAAACTAACGTCGCAAAGTTTTAATTTATCTGCGTTTGGGTGATTTTCTGCTTTTAAAATTTTTGCAATTTTAAAATCTGATAGTTCGCCTTGATTATCTTTTATGCCCTCTACTTCAAGGCCTATGTCAGTAAGTTTATTAATTATCTTGTTTAAATTTACATTGCTACTCAAATGATCTTTTAGCCAAGATAGTGTTATAATCATCTGCTTAATCCCCTATAATTTGTTGGAACATCTAAAGGGTCAAAACCAAAATAATTTAACCATCTGTAGTCTGCCTCAAAGAAAGATCTAAGATCATTTATTCCATATTTTAACATAGCAAGTCTATCTATTCCCATTCCAAAAGCGTATCCTTGAAATTTCTTTGTATCAACTTTAGCATTTTTTAAAACGTTTGGATGAACCATTCCACAGCCCAATATTTCTAGCCACTTGTTACCTTCGCCAACTATAATTCTTCCGTTCTCCATTCTATAGCCAATATCTACTTCAGCTGAAGGTTCTGTAAACGGAAAGTGACTCGGTCTAAATCTCATTTGTATTTTTTTAACTTCAAAAAATTCTTTTATAAAATAATCGAGACATCCTTTTAAATGACCCATGTTAATTCCTTTATCAATGTGTAATCCCTCCAATTGATGAAACATAGGAGCGTGAGTTTGGTCGCTGTCACAACGATAAGTTCTTCCTGGAACAATAATTTTAAATGGAGGTTTGCCGCTTAACATAGTCCTTATTTGAACAGGTGAGGTATGAGTTCTTAGTAAGATTTTTTTATTTTCATCTAGGTAAAAAGTATCATGCATATCTCTAGCAGGATGATTCTCAGGAGTATTTAAAGCGGTAAAATTATTGTATTCAGTTTCTACGTCAGGTCCCTCTGCTACTGAGAAACCCACCTCGGAGAATATAGAGGAAATTTCATCAATAACCTGAGAGACGGGATGTATCTTTCCATTAGGTCTTTCTCTAGCTGGTAAAGTTACGTCTACTTTTTCTTTTTGTAGTTTTTGATTAATTTCAAGTTTCTCTAATTCCTTAAACTTATTTTCAATAGCTTCATTAATTCTTTGTTTCTGATTATTTAAATCTGAAGCTTTTGCTTTTCTTTCTTCTTCTGATAAAGATCCAAGTTTTTTAAATTCTTGATTAATTTGACTATTTTTACCCAAAAGCTCAGATTTTAAATTTTGCAGACTTAGTTTATCTTTAACATTTGATACTTTTTGAATTAATTCATCTAAATGTGCCATCAGTTAGTTTTTACTCTAACTTTGTAAAAGAAAAAACAAGTTTATTTTATTGATAACTGAACTTTTTTAACAATAGATCTGAATACTTCGGGATTATTATAGGCTAATTCTGCTAATACTTTTCTATCAAGTTTGATATTTGACTTATTTAGGCCATTTATAAATTTAGAGTAAGTTAGACCCTCACTCCTAACACCAGCATTGATTCTTTGTATCCATAGGGATCTAAAATCTCTTTTTTTCGCTCGTCTATCTCTATAAGCGTATTGCATAGCCTTTTCCATAGCTTGGCGAGCAACTCGAATTGTATTTTTTCTTCTACCGTACTGACCTTTTACAAGCTTGAGAACTTTTTTGTGTTTTGATTTAGTGATTACGCCTCGTTTTGTTCTAGCCATTTTATCCTCTTAAATTATAAGGCATATAAGACTTAACAATCTTAGAGTCCTGTTTGGACATTATAGTAGTGCCTCTTTGTTTTCTTATTTGTGAATTTGTTCTTTTAATCATTCCATGTCTTTTTCCTGCTTGAGGCATTTTTATTTTACCTGAAGCAGTAAACCTAAATCTTTTTTTTGCTGAACTTTTAGTTTTTAATTTTGGCATAATTACTCGGCTTTATACAGAGAATAAATAATCTTTACAAGATGATATTATCTTTAATTAAATAGGCTGAATGATCATAATCATTTGTTTACCCTCAAATTTGGGGTTAGTCTCAACTTTTCCAATCTCTTTTGTATCTTCTATAATTCTATTCATTAAATTTTTACCTAACTCAATATGTTGCATCTCTCTACCTTTAAACCTTACTGTAAATTTTACTTTGTCTCCTTTTGTAAGAAATTTTTTTGCATTTTTTAATTTAAAATTATAATCATGTATTTCAGTTCCTGGTCTTAACTTTAATTCTTTTAAAGAAACAGTTTTTTGTTTCTTTTTCGCATTATTAGCTTTTTTTTGTAAATCATATTTATATTTTCCCATATCCATAATTTTGCAGACAGGTGGATTTGCATTAGGAGATATTTCTATTAGATCTAGGCCTTCTTCTTTTGCTATCTCTATAGCTTTCTTCAAAGGTAAAGTTCCAAGATTATTGCCATCGCTAGAAATTACTTGAACATCTAAAGATCTAATTCTCTCATTAGCTCTAGGGCCTTGGGGTTTACTTCTTCGTTGAAAATAATTTTGTTTAATATTTGCCACTTATTTTAAAGGAAGTCTATTTGAGTTTAAAATTTCTTTGAGAAATTGGGATGATTTCATAGTTTCTTGTTTTTCGGAACCTAACTTTCTAACAGTTACCGAATTATCTGTGGCTTCTTTTTTTCCACATATTAAAAGTATAGGAACTTTTGCTAAGGAATATTCTCTTATTTTATAATTAATTTTTTGGTTTTTTAAATCCACTTCGCATTTTATACCTTCTTTAAAAAGTTCTTCAAATACCTTTTTTGCGTAATTATTATTGTCTTCGGATATAGGTAATACCATAACTTGTAAAGGAGAAAGCCAAAGTGGTAATTTTCCCGCATAGTGTTCAATCAAAATTCCTATAAATCTCTCGAGCGATCCAAATAAAGCTCTGTGTAGCATAACAGGCACTTTTTTTGATCCATCTTTATCTACAAAACTTGCCCCAAGTCTTCCAGGTAAATTTAGATCAACTTGCAAAGTTCCACATTGCCAATCCCTTCCGATTGCATCTCTTAATACGAATTCTATTTTAGGGCCGTAAAAAGCTCCTTCTCCTTTATTGATAGTATATTCAAGTTTTGATTTTTTAATTGCAGTCAAAAGAGCGGCCTCAGATTTATCCCAAACTTTGTCTTCTCCCACTCTTTTTTCTGGCCTGTCTGAATACTTTAGTATTACATTTTTAAAACCTAGATCTTTGTAAATTTCTAAAATTAAATTTGTAACTGCTAATGACTCTTGAGTTATTTGATCTTCTGTACAAAAAATATGAGCGTCGTCTTGTGTAAAAGCACGAACTCTTAATAATCCATGTAAAGCTCCCGAAGGTTCATATCTATGTACTTTTCCAAATTCAGAAAGCTTTAAAGGTAAATCTCTGTAGCTTTTTAAACCTTGATTAAAAATCTGAACACAGCCAGGGCAATTCATCGGTTTAATAGCAAATGTTTTTTCATCTGGAGTTTCTGAAGTGAACATGTGCTCACCAAATTTTTCCCAGTGACCTGACTTTTCCCATAAAGATTTATCTAAAAGTTCAGGAGTATTTATCTCTTTGTAACCTGCTAAACGTTGTTTGGTTCTCATATACTCAATCAGCCTTTGAAATAACAACCAGCCTTTCTCATGCCAAAATACTGATCCCGGGCTCTCTTCTCTAAAATGAAAAAGATCCATCTCTTTTCCTAGTTTTCTATGATCTCTTTTTTCAGCTTCCTCTAATCTGTGTAGGTAATCTTCCAATTCCTTTTTTGAGGCCCAGCATGTACCATAAATCCTTTGTAGCATCTCATTATTTGAGTCACCTCGCCAATACGCACCCGATACTTTAGTTAATTTAAAAGCTTTTCCAATTTTGCTTGAGGAAGGTAAATGTGGCCCTCTACATAAATCATGCCATGCGTCCCCATGATGATAAACTGAGAGTTCTTCGTTTTTAGGAATGCTCTCAATTATTTCTGCTTTATATTTTTCACCTATTTTTTTGAAGTTAGCAATAGCTGCGTCTCTTTTCCAAACTTCTCTTCTGGTTTTTAAATCTTTATCAATTAACTCTGACATTTTTTTTTCTATTTTCTTTAAATCTTCACTAGTGAACGGTTCTTTTCTTGCAAAGTCATAATAAAAACCGTCCTCAATAACAGGACCAATAGTTACTTGAGTTCCAGGGAAAAGCTCTTGAACCGCCATTGCCATTATATGCGCAGCATCATGTCTCAAAACTTCTAAACCTTCTTTGTCTTTTGTTGTAATAATTCTTACTTTAGAGTTCTTTGTTATTTGATGGCTTAAGTCTTTTAATTGACCATCAACTTCCATTATTAATGCGTTTTTTTCCAAAGTCTTACTAATTTTTTTAGCTAGCTCAAATCCATCAATTGAATTTTTGAATGAGATTTTTTTTCCGTCTAAAAGATGAATATTAGGCATGAGAAATTAAAATTTTTTTATATTCTGTAAAAGTAGTCTGGCACATTTGTTCGACATTAAATTTTTTATTTACGTTTTTTCTACCCTCCTTGCCAATTGAATACAATGCTTCTTGATCTAATTCCATAACGTTGTTCAGAGTTTTTGCTAGTTCTCTTGGATCACTCGATTTGTACAAATATCCCGATTTTCCATTAATTATTGTTTCTTTTGACCCTCCAATATCACTAGCTACTATCGGTTTTTCCATTGCTTGAGCTTCAACTGCTACTCTCCCAAATGCCTCTGGTCTTACTGAACTTGAGACAATAATATCGGATATTGAGTAAGCTATTGGCATTTCTTTGCAGTAAGGAACAAATTTTATCTTTTTTCCTAATTGATATCTCTCTACCAAACTGTAAAGTTTTTTAGAATAAACTTTTCTTCCTTGATCAGATCCCAGAATAATAGCTTGAAAACTGCTCTTATTATAATCTTCTAAAAGGATATTGATCGCTTCAATAAAAATATTTTGACCTTTCCAATGGGTAAGTCTTCCAGGTAGTAAAATTGTTTTTTTTTCAAGATCTATTTGCCAATCTTTAATTAATTTATTTTTTTTTATTTCTGAAATATTTTTTTTGTTGTAATATTCTAAGTTTATCCCTCTAAAAATAACCATTAATTTATTTTTAGGTTTTAAGTATTTTTGATAGTTTTCATTTATATGTTGAAAAATAAAATTTGAACCTGCAATAATCAGCTTAGCTCTTAACATAATGCTATTATAAAATTTTTTAATTTTATTTGAAAAACTGTAGGTTCCGTGAAAAGTAGTTACAAACTTCCTTCTTGTAATAATACATGAATATAAGCAGGACCAAGCAGGTGCTCTACTTCTAGCATGAACTATATCTATATTATAAAATAATATTATTAGTGATATAAATACTACATTTAAAATTATCAGCAGTGGATTTTTAGAATGCACTGGTAATCGAAATATTTTAACTTTATCTTTTTTTACATATTTAATTAATTCACCTCCACTGGTAATTATAAAGGATTTACAATCTTTTTCGTAAAGGTAATGAGCTAAATCGTAACAACCAGTTTCAGCACCACCAAAACCTAGCTTAGGTATAACTTGTAAAATATTCATTTGATTTTTTTTTCCCATTCTAAAGCAGATTTAAGTATGTAGCTTAAATCATTATACTTAGGCATCCAATTAAATTTTTTTTGAAATTTTTTGTTATCCGCAACAGAATATGGGATATCGTTTTTTCTTCTAGGTCCATATTCTTTTTTTAAATTTCTTTTTAAAATTTTCTCCATTTCATTAATAACTTCTCCTACTGAATATCCAGTCCCATAACCACAATTATATATAGAAGTTTGATTATTATTTTTTAATTTTTCAGCTACATTTAAATGCATATCGGACAAATCTTCAACATGGATGAAGTCTCTTATTGGAGTTCCATCTTTTGTTTTATAATCATTTCCATTTATTGTTATTTTTTCTCTTTTTTCTAATGCCACTTCACATATTACTTTTATCAAATTATTTGAGTTTTGAGCAATTAATCCTGTTCTATTTTTTTTATCTGCTCCGGCAACATTAAAATATCTTAAAATTACACAGCTTAAATTTTTTTCTTTTGTAATATTAATTAAATATTTTTCTAATTCATATTTACTTTTTGCGTATGGATTAGAGGGAAGAAGTTCATCATCTTCATTAATTTTTCTCATTCTTTTATTTTCTCCGTATATTCCAGCAGTTGAGGAGAAAATTATTTTCTTAATACCAGAGTTGATACAAACGTCAAAAAATTTTTTTGCTTTCTCGAAATTGTAAAGATTATATTTTTTGGGATCTTTTATCGACTCTTCCACTCTTACTAAACCAGCAAAGTGCATAACAATGTCAAATTTGTCATTTTCTAATAAAGCTTTAATTTTAGTTTCGTCAGATATATCAGCTTTTAAAAATTTGACCTTCTTTGGAACCAGATTTAAATTTCCAGTAATTAAATTATCTATTACTGTAACAGTGTGACCTTTTTCAATTAATGCAAATGTCGTTTGACTACCAATATATCCAGCTCCTCCTGTAAGCAAAATATTCATTTATCTTTTTTTCTATTCATGTTTTATTTAATTGTAATTATATATTATCAATTAAACTCAACAAAATTTATATGAAAAAATTTAAATATCTGAAAATGTCAAAAACTGAAAAACTTAGATATTTAGACAATTATTACAAAAAAAATATATATATTATTTTTTTACCTGGTTTTCAGTCGGATATCACTGGAGAGAAACCAGAAGCGTTCTACAAATATGCAAAAAAAAATAAATTGGGTTTTTTAGCAGTAGAGTATTTTGGTCACGGAAAATCTTCAGGAAAATTTATAAAAGGAAATATTAGCCGATGGTCCAAGGACATCAAAGTTTCAATTAAAAAAATAGTAAAAAAAAACAAATTTATTTTAATTGGTTCAAGTATGGGAGCTTGGATATCAATAATTCAGTTTAAACATTTTAGAAAACAAATAAAAGGATTTATTGGTATTGGTTCAGCGCCAGAATTTTTATCTAGATTAATGTGGAAAAAATTTCCTAAAAAAATTAAAGATGAGATAAGTAAGAAAGGAATTTCTGAGATTAAACATGGTGGCTATACATATCTAATTACAAAACAACTTATAGAAGACGGTAAAAAAAATAAAGTTTTAAATAAAAAAATTAATTTGAAAATTAATGTTACTCTGTTTCATGGAAGTAAAGATGAAGTAGTGCCAGTGTCATTTTCAAAAAAAGTTTTAAGAATTTTTCCAAAAGCAAAAAAGAAAATTGTAGTGGTAAAAAATGGTGATCATAGTTTGTCTTCTAAGAAAAATATAAGAAAAATTTTAAAAGAACTTGATAGATTAAGAGTCCCTAATTTATAAATTTTTAAGCTGAAATTGATTTCAGTTGTTTTGTTGATATTGGGTTTTTAAGCTTATCTAACATTTCAATTGGGCAAACTTGTTTAAAATTTTTTATTTCATTTTTAAAATTACTTAATATTTTCTTTGCTATATTAGAATTAGTTTCAGAAAAATAATCTTTAATTAGTTTTTCCAAATGACTTATCCAATAGTCTGTTTGTGGAATCTGCCAGATTACTGAAGTGGAATTTACGAATTTATCAAAAGTATTATCTTCATCATAAATAAAAGCCATTCCTCCAGTCATACCTGCAGCAAAATTATCTCCTACACTTCCTAAAACACAAACAGTTCCCCCGGTCATGTATTCGCATCCGTTTGATCCACATCCCTCCACAACAGCTAGAGCTCCTGAATTTCTAACTGCAAATCTTTCTCCAGCTTTGCCTGAAGCAAATAGTTTTCCGTTTGTAGCACCATATAAAACAGTGTTTCCTATTATTGTGTTTTGATTTGAAATTAATTTGCTTTTATCCATTGGTTTGACAACAATTGTACCACCGGAGAGACCTTTTCCTACATAGTCATTAGAATCTCCATTCATAATAATTTTTATTCCCTTGGCTAAAAAAGCTCCTAAAGACTGTCCAGCAGATCCATTGAGTTTAATAATTAAATTATTCTCCTTAAGGGCATTGTTGCCAAATTTATTATAAATATAATGTGATAATCTTGTTCCTACTGCTCTGTGAGTATTTTCTACATTATACTCACACTCTTTTGCTTTATCTTTGCTAACATCATTTTTAATGTCTGACCATATTTTTTCGTCTAAAGTATCGGGAACTGGGTTGATATTTTTTTTCTCACAATATCTTTTGTTTTCTCCTGGATCAGTTCTTACTAATAAAGGATTTAAGTCTAAATCATCTAAATTTGGTGACCCTCTACTAACTTGTTTTAGTAAATCAGTTCTTCCAATTATTTCATTTAAATTTTTAAAGCCTAAAGATGCTAAAATCTCTCTTACTTCTTCAGCTACAAATCTAAAAAAATTTACAACTTTTTCAGGAGTTCCTGTAAATTTTTTCCTTAATTCTTCATCTTGAGAACATACTCCTACAGGGCAAGTGTTCGAATGACATTGTCTTACCATTATACAACCCATAGCAATTAAAGATGAGGTTCCCATTCCAAATTCTTCAGCTCCCATCATTGCTGCTATAACTACATCTCTTCCAGTTTTAATCCCTCCATCTGTTCTAAGAGTTACTTTGTGTCTTAAGTTATTGAGAGTTAAAATTTGATTAGCCTCTGTTAATCCCATCTCCCAAGGTATGCCAGCGTATTTAACACTCGTTTGCGGGCTTGCACCTGTTCCTCCAGAATGTCCAGATATTAAAATCACGTCTGCTTTAGCTTTAGCTACCCCAGCTGCGATTGTTCCAATACCTGTAGAAGCAACTAATTTGACACCTATTCTAGCTTTAGGATTTATTTGTTTTAAATCATAAATTAATTGAGCTAAGTCCTCTATAGAGTAAATGTCATGATGAGGAGGAGGTGAAATTAAAGTTACTCCTGGTGTTGAATGTCTTAATCTAGCTATTTCTTTAGTAACCTTAAAGCCAGGTAATTGTCCCCCTTCTCCAGGCTTTGCACCTTGTGCAATTTTTATTTCAATCTCATTGCAATTATTAAGGTAATCAATTGTAACTCCAAACCTAGCTGATGCAACTTGCTTTACTCTTGAGTTTGCACTATCTCCATTTGCTTGTATTTTAAATCTTTCTTGATCCTCTCCACCTTCTCCACTGCATGAAGCTCCTTTTACTCTATTCATACCGACAGCTAATGTTTCATGAGCCTCAGCAGATAAAGCTCCGTGGGACATGCTTCCGCTTCCGAATCTTTTTGTTAAACTCTCAATAGGTTCTACCTCACTCTTATTTATTGGATTATTTATTTTCTTGAAATCTAATAGGTCTCTAAGATTTATTGGTGACATATTATTAATTCCTTCAGTATACTTTTTAAATACTTTATAAGAGCCAGTAGTCACTGCGTGTTGCAGGGTATGTATTAAATTGCCTTGGAATTGATGATTTTCACCTGTTTTTCTATATTTATAAATTCCTCCAATTGGTAATATTAAAACATCTTTTTTGTAAGCTTTTTCATGAAGCTCTTTAATTTTTTTCTCAATTCCAATCAAACCAATACCTGAAATTCTCGAGATCATTCCAGGAAAATAATCTGATACTAATGCTCGGCTTAATCCAACTGTTTCAAAGTTACACCCTCCTCTATATGAGCTAATGACCGAAATACCCATTTTTGACATTATTTTTAATAATCCATTTTCTATTGATTTTTTAAATCTATTTACTGCTTCACTGAATGTTAATTTACCGAATAGATTTTTCTCGAATCTTTGGTAGATACTATCTATAGCTAGGTAGGGATTTACTGTGGTCGCGCCAACTCCAATTAACACAGCGAAAGAGTGGGTATCTAGAGTTTCTGAGGTCTCTATATTTAAAGAACAGTACCCTCTTAAACCTAATTTAACCAAGTTTGAATTTATTGCTCCAACAGCTAGAGCCATTGGAATACCTGCTCTTTTTTCTGATATATTTTTATCGCTCAATATTAAAGTAGCGCTTCCTTCTCTCACTGCTATTTCTGATTTTTCTTTAATTATCTGTAGATTGTTTTTTAAACTTTCTCCTACATCAAAAGTACAATCTATTGTTTTAATTTTTTTTGAAAAAAGTTTTTTAAATTTTTTTAGCTGTGTATTAGTAAGTATCGGGCTGTCTAATACAAAAATATCTTCTTGGGTAAGATTATTAAAATCAAGAATGTTGCCCAAATTTCCAAATCTAGTTTTAAGACTCATTACCTTATTTTCTCTAAGAGAATCTATTGGTGGATTTGTCACTTGGCTAAAATTTTGCCTAAAATAATGAGAGATAGGTCTAAAATGACTTGATAAAACTGCAGCAGGTGTATCATCACCCATCGATCCAGTAGCTTCTTTGCCTTCTTCGACCATCGGATGAAGGATTAGCTCTAGATCTTCAATACTGTAACCCGATAAATATTGTCTTCTCCTAAGATTGTTGCCTGAATATTTTATTTCTTCACTATTAACTTTTAATTTTTTATCTAAGTCAACAATTTGGTTATTAAACTGTTTGTATTCTTTGGAAATATAATCTTTAATTTCTTTATCTTGATATAATTTACCTTCTTTTAGATCCACTGCTATTAATTCTCCAGGTCCAAGCCGCCCTTTTTTAATTATATTCTCCTCTGGAATTTTTATCATCCCTGTTTCTGAACCAGCAAATATCAGTCCATCAGAAGTAATTGTATATCTTAGGGGTCTTAATCCATTTCTGTCTACTGAAGCTAAAATCCATTTAGCATCTGTTGCACAAATCGCGGCAGGCCCATCCCATGGCTCAATTGTACTATTTAAAAAATTAAATAATTGTTGATGATTTTTTGAAACAATTTTGCTTCGTTTGGACCAAGCGTCTGGGATCATCATTAGTTTTATTAGAGGGGCAAGCTTTCCCGAGTGAGTTAATAATTCAAATACGTTATCCAATGATGCTGAGTCTGAGTTTCCAGGAATAATAACAGGTTTTAAATCCTCAACGTTTTTAAAAAGCTTACTAGACATATCTTGCTCGTGAATTCTCATCCAATTAATATTACCCTTTAGCGTATTTATTTCTCCGTTATGTGCTAAAGTCCTAAAAGGTTGAGCTAAATCCCAACTTGGAAAAGTATTGGTGGAATATCTTTGATGAAATATTGCAAATCTTGATTTGAAACTTTTATCTTTTAGATCAAAGTAAAAATCTGCAAGTGCCTCAGCTAAAAACATTCCTTTGTAAACTATTGACCTAGAGCTCAATGAACAGATATAAAAACTATTTAATTGACTTTCTCTGGACAACTTTTCAATTTTTTTTCTAGCTTCATAAAGATCTCTTTCCAAATTATTAGTTTTAATAATCTCATTTTTTCTAAAAAGAACTTGAGCAATTTCAGGTCTATTGGACTCAGCTGTAGGCCCAAGTACTTTTGGATTTACTGGAACTTGTCTCCAGCCATATATGTAATAGTTTTTACTTAATAAAACCGTCTCAATAATTGATCTGCACTTTTCTTGATCAGCGTAATCATTTCTAGGCATAAATACCATACCTACGCATATTCTTTTATCTTCATCGTGCTTGTGCCCAGTTTCTAAAATTTTTTGATTAAAAAATTCAGGTGAAATTTCCAATTTTATACCTGCACCATCTCCTGATTTTCCATCTGCGTCTACAGCACCTCTATGCCAAACCGCTTTTAAAGCCTCAATGCCATACTCAACAACCTGGCGACTTTTTTTACCATCTGTTGTAGCTATCATCCCTACTCCGCAAGCTTCATGTTCTAAAGACGGATCATAAGCGTTGTTTTCTAAAAGATATTTTTTATTTTTGAGATAATTGTTCATTAAGCTGCAAATTCTTTTTTATTTTTTAGTCTTTTAGCTGAAATATATTTATCCATTTGTATAGCGGCATCTCTTCCATCTCTTATAGCCCATACAACTAATGATGCACCTCTAACAATATCTCCAGCTGCAAATACTCCGTTGATATTGGTTTGCATAGTTTTTAAATCAATTTTTATTGTTCCCCATTTCGATACAGAAAGATTTTCACAGTCAAATAATCTAGGAATATTTTCTGGATCAAATCCAAGCGATTTTATTACTAAATCGGCTTTTATATTAAAGTCTCCATCTTTAATTGGAACTGGTCGTTTTCTACCTGAAACATCTGGTTCTCCAAGTTTCATCTTACCGACTACTACTTCTTTTACTTTTCTATCTCCCAAAAAAGATTTAGGACTTGTTAACCAAATAAAATTAACCCCTTCCTCTTCTGCATTTCCTACCTCTCTGGCTGAGCCGGGCATGTTTTCTCTATCTCTTCTATATAGACAATTTACTGATTTAGCTTTTTGTCTTACTGCAGTTCTTACACAATCCATTGCGGTGTCGCCCCCTCCTATCACAACAACATTTTTGCCTTCTGCATTTAAAATACCATTGTCAAAAAGTTTTACTTTGTCCCCTAAACCTTTTCTATTAGATGCTGTTAAAAAATCCATAGCGGGAAATATATTTTCTAAATTTGAGCCAGGAATTTCAATTTCTCTAGCTTTATATACTCCAGTTGCAATTAAAACTGCATCATGTTTAGATTTTATCTCTTCTAAAGTTTCATCTTTTCCAACTTCAAAATTTTGAATAAATTTGATGCCACTCTCTTTTAAAAGTTTAGTTCTTCTTTCAACGACAAATTTTTCTAATTTAAAATTTGGTATTCCATAAATTAACAAACCTCCAGATCTATCATAACGATCATATATAGTAACTTTATAACCATATTTTCTCATTTCCTCCGCGCAAGCGAGACCTGCTGGACCGGCTCCAATAATTCCTATACTTTCTTTTAATTCTCTAGTAACCTTGATAGGTTTGACCCAGCCTTTCTCCCAGGCAGTATCGGTGATATATTTTTCTACTGAACCTATTGTAACAGTACCGTGGCCAGATTGTTCAATTACACAATTTCCCTCACAAAGTCTATCTTGCGGACAAATTCTACCACACACCTCGGGCATATTATTTGTGCTTTGTGAGAGTTCATATGCCTCTTTTAACCTGCCTTCTGCAGTAAGCTTTAACCAATCAGGAATATTATTGTGAAGAGGACAATGTATTTGGCAAAAAGGTACACCACATTGTGAACACCTACTTGACTGTTCTTTGGCTTTTTCGTTAATATATTCACTGTAGATCTCATGAAAATCTTTTTTTCTCTCAGAAGTGTCTCTCTTCAAAGGAGTTTCTTTGTTAATTTTTATAAAACTAAGCATTTTTTTTGACATACATTTCCCAGTTTTAAATTAAGTTTACCAAATATAATAGGATATTTAAGTAAATATTATTTACCTAATTTAATAAAAATACAGTATTTCTGCCTTTTTTGATTGCATAGCAGATATGTGTTTTCATTATAGCTTTGGAAAATATCAAAAAGTTTTATAAAAATTAGTTATGTTAGAAATTGTTGTTCTATCCTTAATTCAAGGTGTAACTGAATTTATACCTGTTAGCTCTTCTTCGCATTTAATTATAATATCTGAATTTCTAAAATTTACTAAAGAAAACCTTCTAACCAACATTAGTTTGCATATTGGTTCATTTATAGCAGTTGTTATTTTTTTTAGAAACGAAATAAATAATTTTATAAAATACAAAAGAATTTTTTTTTTAATTTTAATTTCATCAATACCTATTTTAGGCTTAGGTTTTTTTTTAGTAAAACTAGAAATAATAAACTATTTGAGAGGAATAAAAATAATTGGATGGACAACTTTAATTTTTGGAATTTTACTATTTATAAGCGATAAATTTGAAAACACAAAAAAAATTGAAAATCTAAATTTAAAATATTCAATTATAATTGGATTGTTTCATACCTTCTCATTAATACCTGGAGTAAGTAGATCTGGTATTGCTATAACTTTAGGTAGATTTTTAGGATTTAGTAGAGTAGATGCTGCAAAAATCTCTTTTCTTCTTTCTATTCCAGTACTTTTTGTAGTTAGTTTGTATGGACTTTATAACTTACATATAACTGAAAATGTGAATATTAAAGAAATAAATTTTGTTGCAATAATTCTTTCTGGTTTTTTTTCTTATATTACAATTGTTTTTTTTTTAAAATTTATAAAAAGATTTAATTTAATATTATTCGTGATTTACAGAATTATTCTTGGATCATTTCTATTATATTATGCCTACTTATAGAATTATTGTAAACAATATCAGCACTAAAAATACTAGAACAAAAAAAAGTATAATTGCTTTTTGCAAAGATAAATGCATTTCATTTTTTTATCAAAAATTTTTCAAAATAACAACGAATTAGTGTAGATAAATATTTTGATCTAAGTTCTTTAATATTAAATTTGGCTTTTCCTTTTTTTCTATTACTCCAATTAATAGGAATAACTTCATATTTGTATTTCCTATTAATAAGCTTAAGTGGTATCTCCAAGAAAACATTAAAACTTTCTGAAAATAAAGGAATGAAGCTTTTTAAAACATCTGATCTGTATATTTTAAATGCATTAGTATAATCATTATAACTTCTGAAATAGATTAACTTCACAAATATATTAAAAATTCTATTTAAGATTAATTTGTTTATTGGATAATCTTTTGTTTTTGAAGTACCTAAAAATCTAGAGCCAAAAACTGCGTCAATATCCCTTTCGTTCATAATTTTGTAATACTTTATAAGATCATTAATATCATCTGACAAATCTGACATCATGATACAAATATATTTTCCTTCTGCTTTCTCTATCCCTAAATTTAAAGCACCTCCTAAGCCCTTCTTTTGATTATTAAATACTTTATATTTTTTATTAATATTACAAATTTTTTTTACTTCTTCTAAAGTTGAGTCTGAACTAAAATCATTAACAAAAATTACTTCGTAATTAATACTTGTCAGATTTTCATTAAATTTTTGAACAATATTGTTTAAATTCTCGATTTCATCTCTAACAGGTATTAAAATAGTCAGCATAAAATTTTATTTTTGTTTATTAATAGGTTAAATACTTCAATATGAGAATACTTATAACAGGTGGATGTGGTTTTGTAGGATCAAATTTGGCTATTTATTTAAAGGAAAAATTTAATAAAAGCAGGATTTCTACTTTAGATAATCTTTGTAGAAAAGGATCTGAGATTAATAGAAAGAGACTTAAATTTCATAATATCAATAATCTTAAAATAGATATTTCAAATAACAAAAAAATTTTAAAATTACCAAAATATGATTTAATAATCGATTGTTGTGCTGAAGCAGCGGTAGAGGTTTCAAAATTAAATCCTGATAAAGTTATATTTACTAACTTAATTGGAACTTATAATATTGTAAAAAAATGTGTGAAAGATAAATCAAAAATTATATTTCTTTCTTCTAGTAGAGTTTATTCTATAGAGGCTATTAAAAAAATAATTGGTAAAATTAATTTAAGAAATGAAATTAAAACTAATTTTTTGATTAATGAAAATTTTAACACCTCAGGAGTAAAATCTTTATATGGTTTAAGTAAATTAAGCTCAGAAGAAATAATTAAGGAATATAATTATACTAATAATCTAAATTACATAATAAATCGATTTGGTGTTATATCCGGACCTTGGCAATTTGGAAAACAAGATCAAGGATTTGTATCTTTATGGGTAGGAAAACACATGGAAAAGAAAAAATTGAGATATGTTGGTTTTGGAGGACACGGAAATCAAATAAGAGACATTATTCATATAGATGACGTGTGTGAAATTATTTTTAAACAAATTAAAAATTTTTCAAAAATTAAAGATAATATATTTAATATAGGTGGAGGAATTAAAAATAAGTTATCCCTAAAAGATTTAACCCGTAAATGTCAAGTGATAACAGGAAACAAGGTAAAAATTACAAAAAAAAGCAAGACATCCAATTATGATATTCCTTATTATGTTTCTGATAATAAAAAAATATTTAAATTTTATAATTGGTTGCCAAAAAAAAATATAGACCAAATTATTCATGATATTTATTTCTGGTTAATTACTAATCAAAATATTAAGAGGTTTTTTAGATGAGTATTGTTTTAATAACTGGGTCTACTGGCTTAGTCGGATCAGAGTCCGTCAAATTCTTCTGTAAAAAAGGTTTTGACGTAATAGGTGTAGATAATAACTTTAGAAAATTTTTTTTTGGTAAAGATGGTGATACACTCTGGATTAAAAATAAATTAAAAAAAGATTTTAAAAATTATAAACATTTCGATATCGATATTAGAAATTTAACAAGATTAAATAATTTGTTCAGAAATTATAAAAAAAATATAAAACTTATAATTCATTCTGCTGCTCAACCTTCCCATGATTGGGCCAAAATAAATCCAACAATTGATTTTGAAGTTAATGCTAAAGGTACTTTAAATCTTTTGCAGCTTACTCAAAAATATTGTCCAAATGCAACATTTATTTTTATGTCTACTAACAAAGTTTATGGTGACAATCCTAACAGATTAAAACTGATAGAGAAGAAAACTAGATTTGAATTACCTAAAACAAATAAATATTACAGAGGAATTGATGAGACCATGTCAATAGATGACAATACTCACAGTTTTTTTGGAGTCTCAAAATCCTATGGTGATCTTTTAGTGCAGGAATACGGAAAAAACTTTGGATTAAACACTGCATGTTTTAGGGCTGGTTGCATTACAGGCCCCAATCATTCTGGAGCTAAACTACATGGATTCCTATCTTATCTTGTTAAAGCGTCTTTAACAAAAGGACAGTACACTGTTATTGGTTACAAAGGGAAGCAAGTTAGAGACAATATTCATAGTAACGATTTAGTCGAGTGTTTTTGGAGTTTTTTTAAAAAACCAAAAAAAGGAGAAATTTATAATGTTGGAGGATGCAGATTTTCAAATTGTTCTGTTGTTGAGGCACTTGAATTAATAGAAAAAGTTACAGGGAATATAATAAAGAAAAAATATGAAAAACGAAACAGAGTTGGAGATCATATTTGGTATATTTCAAGTATGAAAAAATTTAAAAAACATTTTCCAAACTGGAAACATAAATATTCAACAAAGAAAATTATAGAGGAATTAATATCAAATGCTGATTTTTAATTTTTTTATCAAAAAACAAATCAAAATTATTTGGACTGGAAGTAAAGCAAGAGAATATCTAGGTAAGATAAAAAATACAGAAAAAAGACAAATATTAAATAAATAAAATAAACTAAAATAGTTTAAAATATTTTTCTCTCTCACTAGGAAAATTAAACTTATAAAAGAAGCGATTGAAATAGAAATTTTTGGGATTATGTGAAGAAGATTATAGTAATTCGGATAAGTTGACTCAAAATCAATAAACATAAATGCAAATAACTTTTTAAAATATAATATTAAATATCTAGTTGGCTCAGCCTTAATATTTTTTATTGCCTCTGACTTGTATATTTCATCTATATTGTAATCATACTTTTTATCTAAAGTAATTGTTTTTATTTTTAAATCCATATTTTTATCATAAATTTTTTCACTTCCCTCTGGTAAAGAATATAAATTGTTTCCTTTCCAAAGATTAAATCCGACCGATTTAGTAATAGTTATTTTCTCAAAAATATAATAATTACGAATTAGATACGGAGAAATTAAAATTAAGGTTGCAAAGAATAAGACAATAATATGTTTAAAGTTTTTATTTACTATGTAAATAAAAATTAAAGTTAAAAGAAATATTATAAAAAACTCACCTCTTAAAAGCATGAGCAATCCGGAGGATATAGAAAAATAAATTAAATACTTAAATTTATTTTTTAAGATAATTCTAAAAAGATAGTAAAAGTAAAAAACAATTAAAAATACTTGAAGAGAAATAGATGAAATTTGAGTGTTTCCGTAAATAAATAATGGAAATAAAGAAAAAATTAATATCCCAATGTTGCTAACATTCTTAGTGAAAAAATTAAGCAATATTTTTCTAAGATAAATTATAGCTAAGAGTGAGGTAATCATTTGAATATAAAGAATTATTTTTAGATAAAAAATGTCAAAGGGATTTAAGATTTTTATTAAATAAAGAAAAAAAGGATAAAGTGGTGGCATGAAAATATTTGGAAAAATTTGATCTTGAACTTGCCTATATCCCAGTAAAGAATTATTTTCTAGATTAAACAAAATTATTTTCCATTCATTATCAATTTTTGTATCACCAAAATATTCAATTGATAAAATTCTCAATATGATTGAAAAAAAAATAATTATAAAGAAATGTAATTTAGTATTTTTCATCATCGCTGTGGTGCGCCTGCTAGGATTTGAACCCAGAACCTCCTGGTCCGTAGCCAAGCGCTCTATCCAGTTGAGCTACAGGCGCGCTTATAGTTTGAATTATCAAATAAATAACCCTAAATAAATACCTTTAAATATAATATTGTTGAAGATGGTTTGCACTTAAATTAAAAAAAACAAGGAAATGAATCAAATTATCAGTAAAACCAATAATAAGTATTTAGTTATTAATCTTATATTTTCGTTAATACCTCTAAGTCTAATTATTGGAACGCTGGCTCTAAATTTAAATATAATATTATTTATAGTAATAAATTTAATTTTTTTTAGCAAAAAAATCTTCATACAAAAATATTCTAATATAGATAAACTTGTAATAGTTTTTTTCTTTTTTATACTTTTTACTGGGGTTTTTAATACTATAGAAAATTATTATTTTGGAGATGGAGTTTATCTCTATGCACCTGGGGTTCCAATGGCTGGGGATGAAAATTACGATTTTACAATTCTAATTAAAACAATTGCATACATGAGATATTTGCTCATTTATCTCATATTAAAATTTCTAATAGAAAAAAATTATTTAAAATTTAATTGGTTTTTCTTCTCTTCTTCTTTTTTTTGTATGTTTGTATGTTTAGATGTAATTTTTCAGTTTTTTGTAGGAGTTGATATATTTGGTTTTAAAAGTCCTACACCTCGAAAACTCTCTGGCCCTTTTCATGATGAGTTAATTGCAGGAAGTTATATTCAGAGATTTTCTTTATTTTTATTTTTTTTATTTCCAATTTTTCTAAAAAATAATAACAAAACTATATCGTATCTTTTGTTATTTTTTATTTTCTCTTTAATATTAATTTCAATTCTTTTGTCAGGTAATAGAATTCCTCTTGTCTTGTTTATGGTTACGATGTTATTAATTATGATAACTGAAAAAGAATTACAAAAGTTTATTTTGTTTACTTTTCTAATTTTAAGTATAGTTTTTACTACGCTATTTTTTGGCAACAAAGAAGTAAACATAAATTATAAACATTTTTACAGACAGACAACGACGATTTTGAAAGTTATAAATCCTGTCAATCTTTTTAGAGATTATAAAATCGACAGAACTTATTTACCCGATCATTTCGATGAATTTGAGTCTTTCTATGATACTTGGCATATGAACAAGTATATAGGAGGAGGTGTAAGAGCATTTAGGTTAAACTGTCCAAAAAGAAAAAATATATATGTTGGACCTAATCCTAGAATAAGTGAAAGAGGTACTTGCAATACGCATCCCCATAATTACTACTTAGAAATTCTGACCGAACTTGGATTAATTGGTTTGCTTATTATAATTTTAATCGTATCAAAAATAATATGGTTTTATATTTTTAGAAACAGTCTTTTTAAAAACTATATAATTCCTAGAAAAATTGAAATACCTTTTTTTATGCTTTTTTTTGCAGAAATATTTCCTTTCAAATCATCGGGAAGTTTCTTTACTTCTTTAAATGCAACATTTATTTTTATAGTTTTGGCGGTAACAGCAGCATTGATAAACAAAAGAAAAACTTAAAATATTGCAATTTTTTATCTAAGCTGTAGATTAAATTTATGTCGACAAAAAATGAAGTGGTTATAACATCGGCCATCAGAACTGCCATTGGTTCCATGGGAGGTAGTTTAAAAAATGTATCTGGTCATGAATTAGGGTCTTGTGTAATAAAAGAAATTTTAAATAAATCAGGTATTAACAAAAACGATATAGATGAAGTAATAATGGGCCAAGTATTAACTGCCGCTACAGGTCAAAATCCTGCTCGTCAAGCTGCTATAATTTCCGGGATACCAAAAGAAAAACCTGCATATTTAGTTAATCAGGTTTGTGGTTCCGGATTGAGATCGGTTGCTTCGGGCTTGCAAAGTATCTTATCAGGCAATTCTAAAATTCTTATTGCTGGAGGTCAAGAAAGCATGTCAACATCCCCTCATGCTGTTAACATTAGAAATGGAAAAAAATTAGGTGATACAGAGCTTGTTGATACAATGATTAAAGACGGCTTGTGGGATGCGTTTAATGGATATCATATGGGAGTCACAGCTGAAAATGTCGCTACAAAATTTCAAATCACAAGAAACGATCAAGACAAATTTGCATTTAATTCTCAAACAAAAGCTTCAAAAGCTCAATCAGAAAACAAATTTAAAGATGAAATAGTTGATTTTAAATTAAAATCTAAAAAAAATGAGATTATTTTTAATAAGGATGAGCATCCTAGAAAAGAGACTAATATGGAAACTCTAGGAAGGCTCAAGCCTGTCTTTCAAAAAGAAGGCACGGTTACAGCTGGAAATGCCTCCGGGATAAATGATGGAGCAGCTGCGGTTTTGTTGATGTCTAGTAAGGAGTCAGAAAAAAGAGGTATTAAAAAAGTAGCAACTATTAAATCTTGGGCAAGTTGTGGTGTTGATCCATCTTTAATGGGTACAGGACCAATACCGTCGTCTAAAAAAGCTTTAGAACTAGCTGGTTGGTCGGCAAAAGATTTAGATTTAGTTGAGTCAAACGAAGCATTTGCAGCTCAAAGTATTGCGGTAATTAAAACTTTGGGTATTCCGGAAGAAAAGGTGAATGTAAATGGAGGAGCAATTGCTTTGGGTCATCCAATAGGGGCTTCGGGTACGAGAATACTAGTAACTTTAATTCACGAAATGATTAAAAGAGATGTTCATAAAGGTTTAGCAACTTTATGTATTGGAGGTGGTATGGGCATTGCTATGTGTATCGAAAGATAAATTATTTTAACTTTCTATAAAAAATAGTTAGAAGTATTTTTTCATAAAGCAATCAAGTTTGTTAAAATTATCTTAAAAGATATCTTTTTAATAAAATTTTTTGAACAGCTGAGTTGCTATTAATTATGGAGGGTTTTCTTTTAAAGAATATATTGATAATCCATTGCATGCCTAATTTCATAAAATTTTAGTGACAAAAAATGGGATAAAATGTGTCTAAAATTGACTTTATTAATAATAATTGCTTCAATATTCACATTTATTATTCATATTATTTTTAATAAACTCCAATTAAGTTTATAATAGGCTTTTATGGCTCAAAACATTTCAGTTCCAGATATAGGTGATTTTAAAGACGTAGAAGTAATAGAAATCCTTGTAAAACCAGGAGATCAAATAAAAAAAAATGATCCAATTGTTACTATAGAAAGTGACAAATCAAGTGTAGAGGTTCCGTCTCCAGAAACTGGAAAAATTAAAGAGGTGAAAGTTAAAGTGGGCGATAAAGTTTCTGAAGGTAGCCTTTTAGCAACAATAGATAATGCAAAAGTGACAACTTCTAAAATGAAAACCAAAGAGGAAATCAAAACTGAAAAATTATCAGAAAAAAAAGATGACCAAAAAACTAATGGAAATTTACAAACAGAAAGTGCTGTTAACCAGGTTGAAAGTTCGATAAAACAAGTTAAAAAAGTATTTGCAGCACCGGCTTCAAAAGATGATATAGACCCAGAGGAAACTAACGAGTGGATTGATTCTCTTAATTCAGTAATAGAAAATGACGGTCCTTCAAGGGCAAGTTATTTGTTAAACAAAGTTATAAATCAAGCTTATAAGTCAGGTTTGGTTTTACCAGACACAAGGACTACTCCTTATATAAATACTATACCTCCAGAATCAGAAATAAAGTCACCTGGTGAGCAAAATATTGAAAAAAAAATAAGAGCTTACATTAGATGGAATGCAGCTGCTATGGTTGTAAAAGCTAATAAAAAAAGTTCTGAACTAGGTGGTCACATCGGAACTTTTGCCTCAGCAGCAACTCTTTACGATGTTGGAATGAATCATTTTTGGAGAGCAAAAAATAATAAGTTTGGAGGAGATTTGATTTATTTTCAGGGACACTCAGCACCGGGTATGTATGCTAGAGCTTTTTTAGAAGGAAGGCTAACAGCAAAACAGTTGGATGGTTTTAGACAAGAAGTTTCTGCTGGAGGCTTATCTTCATATCCTCATCCATGGTTAATGCCTAACTTCTGGCAATTTCCAACCGTTTCTATGGGGCTTGGACCAATCATGGCAATTTATCAAGCGAGATTTCTTAAATATTTAATTAATAGAGGTTTGGTAAAAGACGAAGGTAGAAAAATTTGGGTCTTTCTAGGGGATGGTGAAATGGATGAACCAGAGTCACTTGGAGCAATCGGACTAGCTGCAAGAGAAAAACTAGATAATTTAATTTTTGTAATTAATTGTAATCTTCAAAGACTTGATGGACCGGTAAGAGGAAATGGAAAAATTATTCAAGAACTAGAGGGAAGTTTTAGAGGTACAGGCTGGAATGTAATTAAAGTGATTTGGGGTTCATATTGGGATCAGCTATTAGCTAAAGACAAAAGTGGTTTATTAGTAAAAAGAATGAACGAATGTGTTGATGGAGAATATCAAGCTTTTAAAGCAAAAGGCGGATCATATGTTAGAGAAAAATTTTTTGGAAAATATCCTGAATTAAAAGAATTAGTATCTACAATGACTGATAAAGATATTTGGAGATTAAATAGAGGAGGACATGATCCTCATAAAGTTTACGCGGCATATCATTCTGCGATGCAACACAAAGGTTCGCCAACAGTCATACTGGCAAAAACCATTAAAGGTTATGGTATGGGTAAGTCTGGGGAAAGCATGAACACTACTCATCAACAAAAGAAGCTCGATGAAAAAGATTTGCTCTACTATAGAGATAGATTTGGTGTTCCTCTTACAGACAAACAAGTAAAAAATATTGAATATTTTAAACCTAATGAAAATTCCGAAGAAATAAAATATTTAAAAGATAAAAGATTAAAACTTGGTGGCTTTATTCCAGAAAGATCATCTTTTGCTAAAGCAATAAGAACACCACCTAAAGATATTTTTGAGCCTTTTATGAAATCCACAGGTGATAAAGAAATGTCGACGACTATGGCACTTGTTCGAATGCTTACTGCACTTCTTAGAGACAAAAATCTTTCACCAAGATTAGTTCCTATCATTCCTGATGAGGCAAGAACTTTTGGTATGGAGGGTTTCTTTCAAAAGATTGGAATTTATGCCCACGAGGGACAAAAATATGAGCCAGTGGACTCCGAGCAATTAAGTTCTTATAGAGAAGATAAAAGCGGCCAAGTATTGGAGGAAGGAATAACTGAATCAGGCGCTATGTCGTCTTGGATTGCAGCTGGAACATCTTATACAAATCATGATTTAGAAATGATTCCGATTTATATTTTCTATTCTATGTTTGGTTTTCAAAGAGTTGGGGATTTAGCATGGGCTGCTGGAGATTCTCAAGCTAGAGGGTTTTTAATTGGAGCTACAGCTGGTCGAACAACTTTAGCTGGAGAAGGATTACAGCACCAGGATGGTCATAGTCATTTATTAGCTTCTAACATTCCTAATTGTGTTAGTTATGATCCAACATTTGCTTACGAGATGGGAGTGATATTTAGAGACGGAATTAAAAGAATGCACGAAAAAAAAGAAAATATTTTTTATTATATCACAGCTATGAATGAAAATTATTCTCATCCTGAAAAACCAAAAGGTTGTGATGAGGGTATCATCAAGGGAATGTATTTATTTCAAGAAAACAACAGTAAGGGAAAAACAAAAGTTCAATTATTGGGTTCTGGAACAATTTTGAGAGAAATTATTTCAGCAGCAAAAATTTTATCAAAAGATTATGGTATTGACTCAGACGTGTGGAGTGTAACAAGTTTTAATGAACTACGAAAAGATGGTATGGAAACTGAAAGATGGAATCTTTTAAATCCCAACGAAAAAAGAAAAAAATCCTACGTTCAAAAGTGTTTTGAAAAAAGAGATGGTCCTATAATTGCAGCTTCTGACTACACTAGGTCCTTTTCTGACCAAATAAGACCCTATACCAATAAACAATTTTATTCTTTAGGAACGGACGGATACGGAAGAAGCGATACTAGAAAAAAATTAAGAAAATTTTTTGAGGTAGATAAGGAACATATAGTTGCTTACACATTAAGTGCTTTAGCAAATGAGCAACTAATTGCATCTACGGAAGCAAAAAAAGCAATAAAAAAATATAATATCGATCCAGAAAAATTATTTCCAACAAAACTTTAATAATGTCAAAACCTAAAAAAGTAAAATCTGCAAGCCCCAAAGTGAGAAAATTTGCTAGAGAACTGGGTGCAAATATTAATGAGGTTTCTGGAACTCAAAGGTCTGGAAGGGTAACAGAGGAAGATATTAAAAATTTTGTTAAATCCCAAGTTTCTGTTAATCAAGGTAAAATTGAAAAAAAAATTGACATAGAGGAATATCCTCACAAGGCTTTTGGTTTAGTGGAAGTAAAAGACCTGCCAAGAGTTAAAAAATTATCTGGGCCACAGCTTGTAAAATCTTGGACTGAAATTCCTCATGTAACTCAACATGATGAAATTGATATAACTGAGATGGAACAGTTTCGAACATCTTTGATAGACCATTATACAGGTGAAAAAATTAAAATTAGTCCTCTAGCTTTTGTAACAAGGGCGGTAGTTAATGCGCTAAAAAAGTATCCTAACTTTAATGCTTCTCTAGATAGCCAAAATAGTAAAATAATTTTTAAAAAATATTTTCATATTGGTTTTGCTGTAGATACACCTCATGGTTTAATGGTCCCAAAAATCAGAAATGTTGATCAACTGAGTCTCAGAGAAATTTATGAAGAATTAAAAAGAGTAAGTAAATTATGTAGAGAACTGAAAATTGAAAAAAAAGAATTTTTTGGTGGATCAATGACGATTTCAAGTTTAGGAGGAATCGGAGGAAATTTTTTTACTCCAATTATCAACCCACCTGAAGTTTCAATTCTTGGAGTAGGAAAAACATTTGAAAAAATAAAAAGAGTTGATGGTAAGCTCATTATAAGAAAAATTCTTCCAATATCTTTGTCATATGATCATAGATTAATTGATGGTGCTGAGGGTGCTAGATTTTGCGTTCATTTAGGCGAAAGTTTGGGTAAAGACTTTGCCTTTAAATTGGCAGTTTAAATGAGCAAAAAAACAATTTCATTAATTTGTGCTGTTACATGTTCTTTTCTATGGGGTACAGCTTTTATCGCACAAGACACTGGAATGGATTACATAGGTCCTTGGACTTTTTCAGCAGCAAGATTACTTTTAGGTTTTTTTGCTTTGTTGCCATTTTTTTTTATTTTTGAGTTTAAAAAAATAATAAAAATAAAATCAAATATTAAAATTATTCTAGCAAACATGTTTTTATTAGGTTTCTTTTTAGCTGGGGGAAATATATTTCAACAAATTTCTCTTTTATATACTGATGTGGCTAACTCAGCAGTATTTACCGTTTTATATGTGGTGATTGTGCCAGTCCTTGCTTATTTTCTTTTTTCAAAAAGCATACACAAATCTGTTTGGCCAGCTGTAATAATGTGTTTATTAGGAGGTTTGCTTTTGAGTGAATTGGATAATTATAGAGTTAGACTAGGAGATTCTTTAGTTGTAGTAGGAGCTTTTTTTTGGGCACTTCATATTGTTTATGTATCAAAATTTTTAAAAATATTTAATTTTCCAATAACTATAGCAGCTTTCCAATGTTTAATCGCAGCAATATTTTCGGCTATACCGGCAACATCGATAGAATTGATTTCTTTCAAACTTTTATCTTTAGAAGCAGTTGAGTTAATTTATGCAGGCATCTTATCTAGTGGGTTTGCTTTTTTACTTCAAATAATTGCTCTTCAACACTTATCACCGGCGCCAGCTGCAATAATATTTTCATTAGAGGGGGTTTTTGCATCGATAGCGGCTTGGCTTATGTTAGATCAGTTTCTTAATGAGTATAAAATTTTAGGAATAATAATAATTTTATCGGCAGTTATTTTTTCACAACTAGCTCCAATGTATGATAAAAGGAAATATGGACGAAACTAAATCAGGATATTCTGCCCACGTTGGTGGTTTGATGGGAAAAAAATTGGATGACTCAAATTATGAGTATCACTGTGAAGTTAAAGAAATACATCTTAATACATCAAAAATGGCTCATGGGGGATTTCTTATGTTTGTTGCAGATACAGGAATGGGTAACGCAGCTCACCAAGTTTCAGGAAATAAAAGATGTGTAACCATTTCTCTAGAAATGAAATTTGTAACAGCAGCTAGTTTAGGCCAGAAACTTTTAACAAAAGTCAAAATACAAAGGAAAACAAACACTTTAGTATTTATAACGAGTGAAATAATTAGTTCAGAAAATATAATTGCTACAGCTTCAGGTGTTTGGAAAATTTTAAAATCTTAATTATTCTTTCTTCTATAATTTAAATATCCAAAAATAATTAATAAAGCAGTCGCAAATGGATAGACTATAGCCTTATTAGGACGCTCTGGATTTTCAATTTTAAAATTACTTATTATGTCTCCCATTTGCATTCCAGATTTTTTGGCCTCTCCTCTCCAGTTTAATTTATCTACCTTTAGTTGGTTATTTTCGTCAAATACAGTTACTCCAAATTCTTCTAGGTTATATTCATTTTTAAATTTTCCTTTATCTATGACAAATAATTTATATCTTTCTCCATATTCAGATACTCTTGTAACTTTAATATGAACTTCTTTAGATGGATCAAAAGATAAATTTTGAATATTTTTTGCGTTAAGTTTTTGCTCATTAAATTTTGGATAGAACTTACCTAAAACATAATCTGGAGCCAAAAATGATAAAGAAATAATTAAGAAAGCAATGATTTCATACCATCTTAATTTTTTAATAAACCATTGTTGGGTTGCAGAAGTAAAAACCAAAATTCCAATTAGAGAGGTGACTATTACCAACAAAGCTTGCCACAAATTATCTACGCCGATCAATAAAAGTTCATGATTAAATAAAAATACTATTGGCAGAATACCAGTCCTTAAACTATACCAAATTGCTTGAAGCCCAGTTCTTAGAGGATCACCTCCAGAAATTGCGGCGGCGGCATAGGATGCTAAACCAACTGGGGGTGTAACGTCGGCCATAAGACCAAAATAAAACACAAATAAGTGAACAGCTATTAAAGGAAAGATATATCCTGAAGCATTTCCAACATCAACTAGGACAGTAGCCATAAGAGAGGCTACTACAACATAATTTGCAGTGGTTGGAAGACCCATACCTAAAAGCAAACAAAGTATAATAGTTAATAAAATTAATATAATTACATTGTCTCTTGCTATTGTCTCAATGACTATAATTAAATTAGTGCTTAGTCCTGTAGAGCCAACTGCTCCTACTATTATACCTGCTGTCGCAATGGCAATTCCAACTCCTACCATGTTGATTGCGCCTTTTTGCAAACCTACAATAGTTTGATTCCACCACTCAATTAGACCGATTTTAAAATCTGAGTTTTTTACAAAACGATTTATCAAATTTACTATAATCAAAGAAATAGTTGCGTAAAAAATAGAAAAACCTGCGGTGTATCTCATATAAACAAGTAGAAAAATTAAAACGAAAATAGGTATTAAAAAATGAAGACCAGATAAAAAAGTTTTCTTTAAATGAGGAACATCAGCATCATCCATACCTTTTAGCCCTAATTTAAGAGCCTCTAAATGAGATATATAAAATAAAGCAATATATGAAATTATAGCTGGTAAGAAAGCATGTTTGACGACTTCAAAATAAGTGACACCGATGAAGCTCGCCATTACAAAAGCTGCGGCTCCCATAACTGGTGGCATAATTTGACCGTTCACAGATGACGAAACTTCAATAGCTCCTGCTTTCTCTTGAGAGAAACCGGTTTTTTTCATTATTGGAATTGTAAAAGTTCCTGTGGTAACTGTATTTGCGATTGATGAACCTGAAATCATTCCTGTCATTCCAGATCCTAAGATTGCAGCCTTAGCAGGTCCTCCTCTCATTTTGCCAACCATAGCAAAAGCTAAATCTAAAAAATATTTTCCCCCTCCTGCAGTTTCTAGTAATGCTCCGAAAAGTACAAATAAGAAAATAAAATCTACGGAAACACCTATTGGTATCCCGAATATTGCTTCTTGATCAAACCATTGAAATCCGACTAATCTTTTTATAGATAAACCTCCATGAGAAATAATATCAGGCGCATACTTTCCAAAATATGAGAATAATAGAAAGCAAATAGCAATTATAACTAAAGGCAATCCTATAGCTCGTCTTGTAGCTTCTAATAATATTACAATACCAATAGCACCTATAATAAGCTCTACAGGGACTTTAAATCCAAATATTTCTTTTATTAAAAGTATTCCACCTCTATTAACAAGATCATCATAAAAAAAATAAATATATAGACAACAAAATCCAGCAATAATACTAATAAGAATATCAAAAATTGAAATTTTTTTTCCTCTCACGGCTGGAAAAATTAAAAAAGTTAAAGTTAATGCAAAACCAAGGTGTATTGCCCTAGCCGGTAAACCTTTAAACATTCCAAAATTTAACCAAAACGGAAATGGAGACGCATACCAAAGTTGGAACAATGTCCAAAGAATTGCTATACCAAAAACTATCTTTAAATGTAAACCAGATAGATTTCGAGTCGGAGAAATATCTTCTTGAATTTTGTCCTTAATCTTGCTTTGAATACTTTGATTCATTTTAAATAGGATACATTATTCTAAAAAAAAAGGCCCAAAAATATTGGGCCTTTTTTAGTTAAAATATTAAAGTTGAATTACATTAATCCAGCTTCTTTATAATATTTAATCGCTCCTGGATGTAATGGAGCTGATAAACCATCAGCTATCATATTTTTCTTTTCCAGAGGTCCAAAAGCAGGATGTTGAGCTCTGAAAGAGTCAAAGTTTTCCATTACCGCTTTTGTAACTAAGTACACAAGCTCTTCAGAAACATCTGCACTTGTAACAACTGTAGCTTTAACACCAAAAGTTGTAGCGTCTTTTTTCTGATTTGAATAAGTCCCTGCAGGAATTACAGCCTTAGCATAATAGTCAGCACCGTCAATTAAACCTTGGACTGGCGCGCCAGTTAAATTAATTGGGCTAGCTTTTGCTTTACAAGTTGCTGCTTGCTCCATAGCTCCGTTAGGAAATCCTACGGAATATCCGAATGCATCTATTTTGCCGTCGCAAAGAGCTTTTACTTGTTCAGAAGAAGTAAGTTCAGTAGTTGCTTTGAACATGCTCATGTCTGCGCCCATAGCTTTCATCAGCTCTTCCATAGTTCCTCTTTGACCAGAACCTGGATTACCGATGTTTACTGTTTTTCCTTTTAGGCCTTTAAAATCTTTAATTTTAGATTTTTTACTTGCCCAAATTTGGAAAGGTTCATTGTGCACAGAAAATACAGCTCTTAAATTACTAAACTGTTTTCCTTCCCACTTACTTGAGCCATTGTACGCGTGAAACTGCCAGTCAGACTGAGCAACACCAAATTGAAACTCACCATCTTTAATTTGTCCAATGTTATAGTTAGAACCACCTGTAGAAGGCGCAGTACATCTGTAAGCCTTAGCCGTACCTTTTTTTCTACCGTGATCAGCACTAATTGCAGATTTGTGCAACATTTTACAAATAGCGTTACCTGTTTGGAAATATACTCCAGTCGGTCCCCCAGTTCCTATTGTAAAAAACTCCGCAGATTTTGCTACCGTAGCAAAAGATAGCATCATTAAAAATGCAGAGATTATTGATATTAATTTTCTCATTATATCTCCTCTTGTTTGTTAATTGTAATAATTTAACTATGGAAAAACATTAAGGTCAATAGATTCTTTTTTTTTATAAACCCAATATGACCTCTATAGATTTTTTGACCATTCTGATAGTTTAGACGTACCCTCTACTACATTTGGTGCATATTTTTCAATTAAACTATTTTCTATTTTTTTTGAATTAGTAGTATTTTTCAAAAATTCTTCGCCATTAAAATCGGTATAACTTAATCTTGTCAACATTGCTTGTTTGTTAAATCCAAATCCAGATCCTGGTAGAAGTGCAACACCTGTATCTTCTAAAATTGAATTACATAAATCTGATGATGTTTTGAATTTAGTATTAATGAATTCTGGCATTAAATAAAAGGCACCTTGTGGAGGATTAATTAAAATATTATTAGATTTAAGATTGTTGTAAACATATTGTCCAATAGAATTTAGAATCTGTCTAGTCTTAATGATATAATCTGAATAATCTCCAGTATATGCTTCAATAGCAGCATACTGTATTGGACTACTTACAGATGAAAAAGTTTCGCTCCCTATAGTTTTTATTCTTGATAAAAAATCTCTAAGATTTTTTGGAACTGCTATGAATCCTAATCTCCAGCCTCCAGCACCAAAACATTTACTTAAAGAAGAACTAATGATCGTACCTTCAGGATAATAGGTAGAGATAGATTCATATTCTCCATCAAATTTTAGAAACCCATAAATTTCGTCAGAATGAATCAAAATTTTATATTTTTTTGCAACTTCAGCTATTTCTTTTAAGTTTTTACAGGTTGCGCCTGATGGATTATTAGGCGAGTTTAATATCAACAAAATATTTTTTTTTCCTATAGATTTAATTTTCTTTTCCAATTCTTTTGCAGTAGGAAACCAATTGTTTTCTCTAGATGTTTTTAGCCAGTGAACTTTATTATTAGCAATACTTGCTTGAGGAGCATAAGATACCCAACTTGAGGATGGTAAAATTATATCTCCTTTAAAAGCTACATGCATTAAATACATTGCTTCTTTTGATCCTGGCGTTACTAAAATTTCATTTTTTGAATAATCGTTTTGAGTTAAATGATTCAAATGCTTAGCTATGCTAACTCTAAGTTCAGGAAGGCCTTGCATTGGTAAATAATCTTTTTTATCGGCATTTTGCTTTAAAGCCTCAACAATTTTTTCTGGCACTGGAAATGGTGACTGGCCAAAACCAAATCTATAAATTTTTTTTCCTTCTGAGATTAATTCTTTACATTTTTCATTAATTGCTAATGTCGCAGATGGTGTGAGATCAAGTATATTTTTCTTAACTAAATTTTTCATAATAACTTTAAAATAAAAGTTATTACTCTCTATACGGGGACTGTGGGTTTTAAGTCAATTTAAATTTACTAATAAAGATGAGAACATTTGACAAATTGATTCGGTCATGTTTTAATCTTATTTTGTTCTCGAAGAAGACCTATATATAGTATTGTGAAAAAAATCTAACACAAGTATGAAAAATTCCCGGAATAAAATAGTTGCATTATTAGGTCCCACTAATACCGGGAAAACATTTGTTGCTATTGAAAAAATGCTGGAATACAACACAGGAATTTTTGGGTTACCTCTGAGACTATTGGCTAGAGAGGTGTATGACAGATGTGTAGAAAAAGTTGGGGTCAAAAAAGTAGCTTTAATCACAGGTGAAGAAAAAATAATTCCAATATCTGCAGACTATTTTATTTGTACAGTTGAATCTATGCCAAAGGATAAGAAAGTAGATTTTGTTGCTGTAGATGAGATTCAAATGTGCAGTGATAAAGAAAGAGGTCATATATTTACAGATAGACTTTTAAATTTTCGAGGCGAGCTTCTAACAATGTTCTTAGGATCTCAAATAATGAAGAACATAATTCAAGATCTTGTTAAAGGCGTTGAATTTCAAAATAAGCAAAGATTTTCAAAACTTACATATTCAGGTTATAAAAAAATTTCTAGACTAGATAGGAAGGTTGCAATTATTGCTTTTTCGATTGAGGAAGTTTATGCAATAGCTGAATTGGTCAGAAGACAAAAAGGTGGTGCAGCAGTTATAATGGGATCGCTTAGCCCTAAAACTAGAAATTCTCAAGTAGAGTTATATCAATCTGGGGATGTAGACTACTTAGTTGCAACTGACGCAATAGGTATGGGATTAAATATGGATATAAACGAAATTTATTTCTCAAATTTAAAAAAATTTGATGGAAAAAAAACCCGAAGATTAAACACGGTAGAAATTTCGCAAATAGCCGGAAGAGCTGGAAGGTATAAAAATGACGGTTCTTTCGGAACCACAGGTGATTGTGAAAATCTTGTTTCTGATGAAATTGAAAATATCGAAAAACATATCCTTCCAGAAATTAAAGTTATTTATTGGAGAAACTCAAAACTAGATTTTAAAAATCCTGATAAACTCATTGCTTCCTTAGAGTTAAAACCAAAAAATAAATCTCTTATAAGAACTAATGATTCCTTAGATGAGAGTGTTTTAAGACATTTTATAAAAAAAGGAGCAAACAATCTACAGTATTACAACAATTTAGAACTTTTATGGGAATGTTGTCAAATTCCTGATTTTGAAAAAAAAGCTTATGGACAACATCTTAATATCGTAAATAAAGTTTTCATGTTTCTCTCAACAAGAAAAAAAAGGATTCCTAACGAATACATGAAAGAACAATTAAAAGGTCTTGAAAAAGATCACGGAAATGTAGATGTATTGTCTCATAGAATATCAAATGTAAGAACTTGGTCATATGTAGCCAATAAAAAAAATTGGGTAGAAAATTCAGATTACTGGGTTCAACGAACAAAAGATATTGAGGATAAATTATCAGACAAACTTCATGAGGAATTAACCAGAAGTTTCATTGATAAAAAAATCAGTGTTTTATCAAGAAACCTTAAACAAGATTTGGTTTTAAAAACTGAAATTGATGAAAAAAATAAAATCATAATTGATGGTCAATTAATAGGTGAACTTAGAGGCTTAAAATTTAATATAGAGCTTACATCTACAACTCTTGATACAGATATTAAATCAATAAAAAAAGCTGCAAGAAAAGGTATTCAAGAAGAATTAAAAAAGAGAGTAGAAAATATAATGACAGAAAAAAAATTAGAACTAAAAACAGATAACAAAATTTATTGGAATGAAAATCCTGTAGCTAGATTAAGAAAAGGCAATGATTACCTAAGCCCTGAATTTGAGATCATTTCAGATGACTCTTTAGAGAACGAGTCTAAAATAAAACTAGAGCTGTTTTTAAAAGATTGGCTTAACCAGTATTTGAATGAGACATTGGGTGACTTGTTGAATTTGACAAAAAAGAAAATTGAAAATCAATATTTAAGAGCCTTATTTTTTCAACTTTATGAAAACAATGGAGTTATTAAAAGAAAAGATGTTGATCATATTATTAAACTTATATCTCAGGATCAACGAAAAATACTTTGGTCGATGGGAATTAAAATAGGAAGATATCATATTTATCTTCCAAAAATGTTAAAGCCAAAAGCTGTTTCATTTAGAATATCGTTATGGAAACTTTTTTTTGAAATGTCAAAAAATTATGAAATTCCTAAATCAGGCTTAAATTTTCTTACAGATAAAAAATTTGATAAAAAATTTTTACTACTTTGTGGATTTGAAAATTTTAAGAATTTCTTTGTCCGAGTCGACATATTAGAGAAATTATTCATTAGTATTTTAGATAAAACTGTAGCTAGAAAATTTAAAATAACTTCAGAAATGATGAACTTGTTGGGTTGTTCTAAAGAGAATTTTTATAAATTAATGGAGTTAATGAACTATAAAAAGGATAAAAAGCAAGATACATACATTTTTTTAGGTGATATTAAAAAAAATAAAAAAATATACAAAAATAAAAAAAATTCTAGCCCATTTGATAAATTGTTATCTCTCAACATTAAATGAATACACATGAAAGAAAAAGATAAGAAAATAGATATAGAAAAATTAACAGGAATAATAGCTTTATTCATACACGTGGCAAAAATTGACGATAATTATGATGAAAAAGAGAAAATAATAATTAAAGACTTTTTAAAATCATTTTCAAAAAATGAACAAGTTATTAATGATATACTTCAAAAATCTGAAAACTTGGAAAAGAATTCTAATCAATTGCTAAATTTTACGAACGTAATAAAAAAAAACTCTTTAGAATCAAAGTCAATTATAATAAAAGAACTTTGGAAAATCATATTATCTGATGATTTAACAGATGAATACGAGTCAAATATGATGAGAAGGATTTGTGGTTTAATTTATTTCCCTGACAAATTAAGTGGCGAAATAAAAATGAAGTTGTTACAAGATAAGAATAAATTATGACATATATTGTTAAAGACGAGTGTATCAAATGTAAATTAACTGACTGTGTTGAAGTATGTCCGGTTGATTGTTTTTACGAGGGTGAAAATATGCTTGTTATCAATCCAGACGAATGTATTGATTGTGGAGTTTGTGAACCAGAGTGTCCGCTAGATGCTATTGTTGCTGATAGTGATGAAAATTTAAAGGAAAAAGATAAATGGCTATTGATAAATAAAAAGTTTTCTGCAATATGGCCTAATATTACTAAAAAAAAAGACCCAATGTCTGATCACGAAAAATTTAAAAATGTGAAAGAAAAACATAAAAAATACTTTTCAGAAAAACCTGGTAAATAAAATAATGAAAAAGAAGAAGATCAAAAAAACAAAGCTTAAAAAAAAAGTTACTAAACCGATAAAAAAAAATTTAAAAACTAAAACTTTTCAAAATAAAGTCAAGGAAGAGACTCAAAAACGAAGAGGAGCTTACTCTCCAGATGAAAAAATTGAAATCAAGAAGATTAAAAAGCAAGCAACAGAAAAAAGAAAATACAATCTTAAAGATTTTGTAGTTTATCCAAAACACGGCGTAGGTAAAATTATAGCTGTAGAAAAGGCTACCATTGGACAGATAGAGATACAATTTTATAAAATATTTATAGAGAAAGAAAAATTAACTTTAACTGTACCAATCAATCAACAAACTAATTTAAGACCTATATCTTCTATAAATCAAATTAATAAATGTATCTCAATTTTAAAAACTAAACCAAAAATTAAAAGAACTATGTGGAGTAGAAGGGCTCAGGAATACGACCAAAAAATTAATTCTGGAAAAATTTATGAATTAGCTGAAGTGGTCAAAGATCTTAATAAAAATACTGACATTATTGCAGATCAATCTTATAGCGAGAGACAATTATTTGAAAAAGCGTATGAAAGACTTAAATCAGAATTTGAAGCAGTTATGAAAGTGAGTCCCGAAGAAGTACAAAAAAAAATGGATAAAGCTTTGGGGAGAAACAAAAATATTGATTTAGAACAATAAAAAAACGCCCTTTTTAAGAGTTAAAAAGGGCGTTTATTAAAAAAAACTATCTTCTTCTTCTTCTTCTTTTTTTAGCTTTTTTCTTCGTTTTCTTTTTAGCTTTTTTTCTACGTTTAGCCATCTTTATCTCCCTTTTTTAAACGAATCTTTTTGATTCGTTTGTTAAATAATACATTAATTAATTAGAGATTCATGTCAAATACAAATTAATTCAAAAATTTTAAACAAATTTTATTTTTTTAAATATTTTTTTTAACTTTACTTAAAATTAAAAAAAGTTAGCAATATCAATGTTTTTTTAAGCAATTTAAATTAGTTTTAATTTTAATTTAAATAAAGATTTTCTAGTTGTTGTTTATAATTTTTAATTATTTCTTTTCTTTTTAACTTTAAAGTTGGTGTTAACATTCCGTTTTCAATTGTAAATTCTTGGTAAATTAAAACAAATTTTTTAATTTTTTCGATTAAACTCAAATTTTTATTTATATTTTCAATTATGAGTTTAATTTTTTCATCTTTAATTTCTTTTTCAGCTACAATTAAAGCAACTAAATAATTTTTTTTGTCTCCGTAAACCAAAGATTGTTTAATAAATTCATTTAAACATAAAATGTTTTCTATTTTGCTTGGAGAAATATTGTCTCCTCCAAGATTTACAATAATATCTTTTTTTCTATCAGTAATTTTTAAATAATTGTTTTGATCAAATTCACCAATATCACCAGTATGTAGCCAGCCATCTTTAATTACTTTTTCAGTCTCCTCTTTCTGATTCCAGTAACCAAGCATTATATTTTCACCCTTTATTAAAATTTCACCGTCCTCAGCGATCTTGACTTTGTTGGTTCTAAATGGAGGTCCAACAGTCTCGACTTTAACCAATTCTGGCAAATTACAGCTTACTACAGGTGAGGCTTCTGTAAGACCATATCCTTGCAAAGTAGGTAAACCGATAGCATTTAAAAATTCTCCTATATTTTGATCTAATGCCCCACCCCCTGACACAAATGCTTGAATATTCCCTCCGAACTGTTTTTGTATTTTTTTACGCACTAAATTCTTACATAAAAAATTATTGATTTTTTCTATAAAATTTAATTCCTGTTTTTTAAGTATTTTTTTTCCAAGTTTAAGTGTTTGATCAATAAGAAATTTTTTAAATCCTTTTTGCTTTTGAAAATTCATATTAATTTTTGTGTAAAGATTTTGGTAGAATCTTGGAACTGCTGTCATTATAGTTGGTTTTGCGATATCCATATTAGAAATTAATTTTTCTAAACTTTCGGCATAAAAAACTCTCGCACCAACTATAATTTGTATGAATTGAACTGTGTGTTCGTAAGAATGCGAAAGCGGCAACCAAGTTAAAAAAACTGGATCTTTCTCTTTTATAAGTGGCGAAAGCAATTCTACCGCTCCCTCACAGTTAGATAAAATTCCTCCATGACTTAAAACTACACCTTTCGGGTTTCCAGATGTACCTGAAGTATAAATGATACATGCTGGAGAACTTCTATTCAAATTTTGATTTATTTTTTTTTCATATTTTGTATCTTCTAGAATATCTTTCATTAAGAAACTCTCATACTTAATTCCATCAAAGGAAATAATGTTTCTAACTTCTGGATTTATATAATTTTTAATCTTTTCAAATTGATCTTGATTTGAAACTATAATCAAAGAGGGCTTACAATCATTTAAAATATATTTATAATCATTTGATGAATATGTTGTAAATATTGGCACCGATACCCCGCCTGCATTCATAATTGCGATGTCAGAAATTAACCAGTAAGGTCTGTTCTCAGATAAAATTAAGCATCTGTCTCCTTTTTTAATTAGAGACTCAACTTTATTAGATAGTTTAAATATTTTTTCTTTAGTGTCTTTCCAAGTGTAAATAAGTTTTTCTTGCTTAAGCCATCTTAAAAAAGGTTTATTCTCATCAACTTCTTTACATTTTTTAAAATACAGCTCTATTAAACTATTTAATTTATCTATTTCCATAACATGGTGGGCGAAGAGAGACTCGAACTCTCACAGTATTGCTACCACCGGATTTTGAGTCCGGCGCGTCTACCAGTTCCACCATTCGCCCTTTATCTTCATATAATTTATGTTTGTACAAACATTATGTTTTGAATTAATTTAGGACGCAATAAAAAAATGATAAAAAAAATATACGACAAATGCGTATCCTGGGCTGGGCATAAATATGCTAATCCACTTTTAGCGTTTGAATCCTTTATAGAAAGCTCATTTTTTCCGATACCCCCTGATGTAATGATTGTTCCAATGGTAGTCGCAAAGAAAAATAAATTTATAAAAATAGCTACAATAGCAACTTTGTCTTCAGTTTTAGGGGCTCTATTTGGATATCTAATTGGTTATGTTTTTTTTAATGAAATTGGAGTAAAAATATTTGAATTATATGGATATGAAGATCCAAATTTTCTTAAAGAAAAATTTTCATCAAAAGGAGGTTTTTTTTCTTGGTTGGGTATACTGTTTACTGCTGGTTTCACTCCTTTGCCATTCAAACTATTAACAATTTCAAGTGGATTTATTAATTTTAATATCTTTTTTTTTATAATTATTTGCTTAGTTACTAGAGGTTCAAGATTTTTTCTTGTTGCATTTTTGACTTACAAATATGGAGAAAAATTTGGTCCTTTTTTAGAAAAAAAGGGTGCGAAATGGTCAATAATTTTATCTATGATAATTTTGTTAATAGGTATGATTGTTTATTTTTTATTTAAATACTATGGTTCAAATTAGTAATAAGTCTATATTTCAATTAATAATTGTTCTAAGCATTTTAGTATTATTGGCTGCTTATTTTATAGAATTCATTTTAGGACATAAACCTTGTAATCTTTGTTTAATAGAGAGAATTCCTTATTTTGTCTCTATAGTTTTATGTTTTTTTGCGATTTTATTTAAAAAATTTGAAAAATTAGTATACTTAGTTTTAAGCTTATTTTTTTTATTTGGAGCAATAGTATCTTTTTATCATTTGGGTATTGAACAGGGGTTTTTTCAAGAATCGTCAGTATGTAATTTAAGCTCAGATAGTTTAAGTTTATCTAGAGAGGATCTTCTTAAAAAAATGAACAAAGAAATAATAAGCTGTAAAGACGTCAGTTTTAGGATTTTTGGATTATCGCTTGCTACAATAAATACATTTTTATCCTTGATAATAAGTACTATATTATTAAATAAATTTATTAAATATGGAAAAAACTGACAAAAAAACATTAGAAGAAATCATTAGAGTTGACCATGCTGGTGAGAGGGGTGCTATAAAAATTTACGAAGGTCAATTATTAGCGCTTAAAACTTTTAAACAAGATGAGGATTTAAAAATAGAAATAGAAAAAATGAAAGAACATGAAAAAGAACATTTTGAATATTTTAATAATGAAATTAAAAAGAGAAATATCAAGCCTACTAAATTGCTGCCTGTCTGGGATATACTAGGAGTAACTTTAGGATTTGGTACTGCAATGTTAGGAAAGAAAGCAGCAATGTTATGCACTGCATCAGTGGAAGAAGTAATAGATGGACATTACAAAAGTCAAACGAATAAATTGAAAGAAGATGAAAAAACTTTAAAAGATAAAATTATTAAATTTAGAGAAGATGAACTACATCATAAAGATATAGCCTACGATAAGGGAGCAACTAAAGAGGGGTTGTATGGACTCATGGATAAAATAATAAAAACATCCTCTAAGATTGCAATTGTAATTTCTGAAAAAATCTAAATTTAAGGCTCGAGCTCGATATCCCAATAAAGATAATCCATCCAACTTTCATGAAGGAAATTTGGAGGAAAATTCCTACCATTCTTATGTAGGTCATCAACAGTTGGTTTATAAGGTTTATTGAATAACTTTAAATCACAATCTGAAAAAAGCTTACCACCTTTTTTAACATTGCAAGAAGAACAAGCCGTTACAACATTTTCCCAGTCCGTGACTCCTCCTTTAGATTTAGGCAACAAGTGATCAAAGGTAAGATCTTTTTTATCACCACAATACTGACAAGTAAATTTGTCTCTAAGAAAAACGTTAAATCTCGTAAAGTTTGGATTTTCTGATGGCTTAACAAAACTTTTAAGAGCTATAACACTTGGTAGTCTCATTTCAAAAGAAGGACTTCGAACTTTTCTTTTGTAGTTCGATACAATACTTACTCTATCAAGAAAAACTGATTTAACAGCGTCTTGCCAACACCACAAGGATAAAGGATAGTAGCTTAAAGGTCTAAAGTCAGCATTCAAGACAAGCGCTGGACATTTTTCAAGTGGAATTTTTTCAGTTGCAGAAATAATCATAGTTAAAAGCTATCTGATTAAACTAATTTTATCAAGTTATAATTTTATCGCGATTTAATAAATTTTTAGTATAGGTTTTTTTTTATAAACTCTAGTCCAATACTCGAGCCTTCAGAGGGTATTCGATGTTCGCAATTTTTAAAAATTTTAGTTTCTATTTTATATTGATTTTTGATAAAAAATTCTTTTGCCTCTAATAAAAAACTAACAGGGACTACTTCATCTTTTTCTCCATGCATCAATATTATTTTGGGTCTGGAATTAATATTTTTGTCTAAATGATTGGTGTCAATAATTTTTCCTGAATAACCAATGATTGAGTTTATCTGATCTTTTCTTTTTATCCCAGTTTGTAAACATATCATAGATCCTTGACTAAAACCTGCTAAAGCAACTTGATTTGATTTTAAATTATTTTTTTGTTTAACTTCATCTATCAGTTTGTTGAGTTTTATCTCTGCAACTAAAGATTTTGTCAAAATTTGATCTTCGGTCTGATCCATCAAATCAAACCACTGAAATCCGGTTGGACTTACCGCACATTTTTCTGGAGCGTTTGGACAAATAAAAATGGTATCAGTCAAATAATTTTTCCAATAATTAGCTAATAAAGAAATATCTTTGCCGTCCCCGCCATATCCATGACAAAGTATTATAGCATTTTTTGGTTTTTCTTTAGAAATTGGTTCTAAAACTATTGAGTTTAAAGAATAGCTCATTTTTATACAAATTGATTATATCTTTTTAAAAACTCAATGCTAATGATAAATAAAAGGTGTATACAAATTTTAAGATTTACTAATTTTGATATTGATTTAAATTGAAAATAGGTTGGAAAATGAAAAATAATAATAAAAAAGTTTGGTCCAAAAGATTTAATCTTGGTACGTCTAAATCTTTTGAGAGAATTGGCTCCTCTATAAAAGTTGATAAGAGACTTTATAAAGAGGACCTTTTTGCATCTTTGATACATACAAAAATGTTAATGAAGAAAAAAATCATTCCAACAAAAGATGGAAAAAAAATTATAAATGGTTTGAATAAAATCAAATCACAAATAGAAAAGGGAAAATTTATATTTAAAGAAAAATATGAAGACATCCACTTAAATATAGAAAAAAAATTATTTGACCTAATTGGTCCCTCTGCAGGATATATGCATACTGCAAGATCAAGAAATGACCAGGTTGTTACAGATTTTAAGCTTTGGATTAAAAATTCCTCAAAAGAAATTGTAAATGATTTAACAGAAGTAATGAAAACTTTAATTAAAAAGTCAGAGAATAATATTGGCACTTGTATGCCGGGGTTTACACATTTAAAAAATGCTCAACCTATTTCATTTGCTCACTATCTTTTGGCATATTATGAGATGCTAAAAAGAGATAAAAAAAGATTTTTAAATAATTTAGAGCTATTAGATGAATCTCCTTTAGGTGCAGCAGCTTTGTCAGGAACATCTTATAAAATAGACAGACAATACACTGCAAAAAAACTCGGTTTTAAAAAACCAACTGATAATTCTATTGACTCCGTTTCAGATAGAGACTTCGCGATTGATTTTTTATATGCGAGTGCTGTTTGTGCTATGCACTTGTCTAGATTGGCTGAAGATTTTATTATCTTAAATTCAGACGCTTACAAACTCATTAGTTTTAAAGATAACATGTTAACAGGTTCTTCTATTATGCCTCAAAAGAAGAATCCAGACCCCGCAGAATTAATTAGAGGCAGAACAGGAATTAATTATGGAAAACTAAATTCACTGTTAACCATAATGAAAGGATTGCCGATTTCTTACTTTAAGGACTTGCAGGATGATAAATCTTTAGTTTTTGATGGCTACGATACATTAAAAGACACTTTGATAATGAGCAATGAATTAATTAAAAGTTTGAAGCCATCAAAAGAAAGAATGTTAAAAATGGCAAATGAAGGATACACCACTGCCACTGACTTTGCTGATTATTTAGTGAAAGAAAAGAAAATAAGCTTCAGACAGTCATATATGATTTCATCTAAACTAGTTAATTATGCAGAAAAAAATAAGAAAACTTTAGACAAACTATCCTTAGTTGAATTAAAAAAATTTTACAAAGATTTAGATAAAAATGTAATGAAAATATTTAAAGTAAAAAATTCAATGAATTCTAAATCCTCATATGGGGGAACAGCAGAGAAAAATATTAAAAAAATGATAAGAAAGTATAAAAGAGAAATTTAATGAAAATATTTTTTTTATTTTTGATAACCTTTTTCATTTTGGTAAATTGCGGAAAGAAATCCGATCCTCAATACCAAGGAAACATTTTAAAAGAAACTAAAGTAATTTAATATTATTAATGCCTAGTTATAAATATAGCCAAAAAAGATTTTTTGTAGAAAATTTATCGATTGAAAATATCGCTAAGAAAAATATTACACCCTTTTATTTGTATTCAAGTTCACAAATACGTGATAATTTTTCAAATTTTGTCAAAAGTTTCAAAAACATTAATCCCCTTGTTTGTTTTTCTGTCAAATCAAATTCAAACCCATTTATACTTAAATTTTTAAAAAAATTAGGTTCTGGAGCAGATGTGGTATCGCAAGGAGAGCTGCTAAAAGCTTTAAGAGCTGGAATTAAACCCAGTAAAATAGTTTTTTCTGGGGTTGGCAAGAGTGAGGAAGAACTCAGAATAGCTATTAAAAAAAAAATTCTTTTAATTAATGTTGAATCGGAGAGCGAAGCGTTATTGGTTAATAAGTTATCAAAAAAAATGAAAAGGAAAACTACAATAGGTATAAGATTAAATCCCAATATCTACGCAAATACTCATAAAAAAATTTCAACAGGTAAAGCTGAAGATAAGTTTGGATTATCAAAAAATGAGCTATTAAAGCTTTGTTTAAAAATATCTAAATTCAAAAATTTAAAACTTATTGCTTTGAGTGTTCATATTGGTAGTCAAATACTTTCTGATAATCCGTTTAAAAAATCTCTTAATGTAATATCTGATGTTATTAAAAAAACTAAAATAAAGTTTAAATATATTGATTTAGGTGGTGGTTTTGGAATTAGCTATAAGAAAAATGACAAAAAAATTAAATTAAATAATTATTCTAAATTAGTTTACAAATTTAAAAAGAAATTTAATTGTGAAATAATTTTTGAGCCAGGTAGATCAATTATTGGAAACGCGGGAATATTAGTGGCTAAAGTTCAGTACTTAAAGAAAGCAAAAAACAAAACTTTCGCTGTTCTAGATGCAGGAATGAATGATTTTATGAGGCCAGCTCTATATGATGCTGTTCATGAAATAGTTCCTGTAATACAAAACAACAAAAGAACAAAAAGTATTGTGGAGTTTGTGGGTCCAGTATGTGAAACCTCATGTAAATTCATTAAATATAAAAATTATCAAAAACTTAGTGAAAATAATTTTGTAGCTATTTTAAATGTGGGTGCATATGGATCTTCTTTGTCATCTAATTACAATACTAGACCATTAATATCAGAGTTTTTAGTATATAAAAATAAATTCAAAACAATTAGAAAAAGACAAAACTTATTAGAACTAATAAAAGTTTAAAGTTTAATGCAGTTAATTAAATCTCTAATATTTAATTTTTTATTTTACTCTATTGTAATAGTGGTAATGATTATAGCTATTCCTTCGCTTCTTTTTCCTAAAAAAATCACTTTAATATTTGGAAAGTTTTTGGCAAATGCAATTATATTTATTTTAAGAATATCATTAAACACTAAAGTTATTTTTCATGGACTAAATAATCTTAAAAAAGAGAATAGATATTTTGTTGCATCGGCTCATCAATCTTTATTAGAAACATTTATTTTACAATCTCCAATTGACTTCCCAATCTTCATATTAAAAAAAGAACTTTTAAAAATCCCGGTATTTGGTTGGTATCTTAAAAAGATAAGCTCGATTGAAATAATTAGAGAAACAACTACAAAAGAAAATTTAAATTTTTTTGAAAAAGTTAAAAAAGTGGTTGAAGAAGAAAATAGGCCTCTTCTTATTTTTCCACAAGGTACTAGGGTAAAATTTGGAGAACGTGTGCCTTTTAAAAAAGGAGTGGGAAGAATTTATAGCTCTCTTAATATACCCTGCGTACCAGTTGCATTAAATACTGGTAAAATATGGCCGAAAGGTAGTTTCATGAAATATTCTGGTGTTATTCACATTTCATTCCTTGAACCTATAATGCCTGGATTAGATAGTAACGAGTTTTTAGACAAATTAGAAAAAAATATATATTCAGAAATTGAGAGGCTAAATTAACTTTTTTTTCTACCAAAATCTGGTTTATCAGTATCCTGTCCGGCTTTTACAATTTCTTTTCTAACATTTTTAGTTGATGAAAAAATTTGAATTAATTTACTGCTATTTTTCTCCTCTATAGCTTTTCTCATTTCTTCCAAATTGTTTGAAAAAGATTCTAGAACTTTTAAAATATTCTCACTATTATCGATAAAAATATCTCTCCACATTATTGGGTCTGATGAAGCAATTCTTGTAAAATCTCTTAATCCTCCTGCGCTATATTTAATTACTTCATCTTTAAATTTATCCTCACTTTTTACGGCTGATCTTACAAGATTATAAGCTATCGCATGTGGAAGATGGCTGGTTAGAGATAAAATGTAATCATGATCACTAGGACTCATTATTTTCGTTTTGCTACCTAGCAGTTCCCAAAATTTTCTTACTTTTTCTAGATCATCTTTATTTGCATTTTCTTCAGGAGAAATAATACACCATCTATTTAAAAACAATTCTGCAAAACCTCCCTTTGGTCCGCTCTCCTCTGTACCTGCTATAGGATGAGATGCTATCCAAGAAACATTCTTCAAATTAAATCCCTCTACTATCTTATTTGTCTCTCCTTTTACTGAGCCTGTATCTGTTATTATTGTTTTTTTATTTATGTGATCTTTAATAGATAAAAAAATTTCTTTGTAAGAACTTAATGGAGCAGCAATTATAATAAGATCGGTATTTTTTGCGACCAGGGAAATATCATTTAAAATGTATTCATGAAATTTTTCTTCTTTTAAAAAAGAATTTACTTCTTTTGATTTGTCATAAACTTGTATTGATTTTGATATTTTATTTTTTCTTATAGCCCTTAAAATTGAAGAGCCTATAAGTCCGCATCCAATAATTGATATTTTATTAAACATTGATAATTTTTTTTAACTTTAAAATAAATTTTTTATTTTCCAAAGAATTCCCAATTGTAACTCTTAAACTATTAGGTATATTGTATACTTTCATCTCCCTTACCAAAATACCTGATTTAGCTAATTTTAAAAAAATTTTTTTTGAATTTTTTTTAATTTTATTAAAATTTATTAACATAAAATTTGCCTTACCTCTGTTAGTTTCTATATTAAGTTCTTTAAAAGTTTTAAAAAAAATATTTGACCATTTATTGACGTGTAATATCTCTTTTTTTAACCATTTATTATCCCTAATAGCTTCTGAAGCAGCAAGTAAAGCAGCACTGTTAACGTTAAAAGGAGGTTTAATAAGTTCCAAAGCATCTATTAATTTTTTTGGGCCATACCCCCATCCAATTCTTAGACCAGCTAATCCATAAATTTTAGAAAATGTTCTTGTTACAATAACATTTTTTGAATTATAAAATAAGCTAAGACCAGAAGAAAATTGCTTATCTTTAACGTATTCGTGATAAGCGTCATCAACGACTAATAATATATTATTTCTAAGTTTTTTTCTTAATTGCAGTAGTTCTTTTCTGGCTATCATAGTTCCAGTTGGATTATTCGGATTAGCCAAAAAAACTATTTTTGTTTTTTTCGTAACTTTTGAGATAATATTTTTTATAGATATTTTAAAATTATTTTCTTTTGCGAAAATTACTTTTGCTCCACATATTTTGCTATAAATTCTATAAATGATAAAACTGTGTTGTGGAAGTATTACTTCGTCACCTTTCTTTAAAAATGCTCTGCAAATTAGTTCGAAAATTTGATCAGAACCTGAGCCAATAATTATTCTTTTTGAGTCTAAGCTAAATTTTTTTGAAAGAATTTTTATTAAAGACGAGCTTCTAGGGTCTGGATATTTTTTTAAAATTTTTGAAATAGAATTATAACCTTTAATAGCTTTTGGACTTGGTCCTAAAGCTGACTCATTTGCTGAAAGTTTAATACTTGATAGCTTTTTTTTAAACCGGCTGAGTCCAGCTTCATACTTTTGAGCATTAAACTTTTTAGGTTCTGGTAAATTCATGTTTCTTTAATTTAATATATAAAAAGCTCTAAAATTTCTATAATTCTTTCTATATGAATTTGACAAGTTTAGAACGATTTAGTATTAATCCATAGCGCTGATTTAACCAAATTGCGAGCGCTAAACTAAATGCAGCTAAACAGGGTTTTGCCCGGTCTAGCTGGGCTTTTTTTTTATATGAACTATAAATTAGAAAATGTTAAAAAAATTAACGTAACTAGGCCGCTTTTGCTAGACTGTAAGCAAACTGTTAGTAATTTTCCCTTGGCTTACGAAACCTACGGAAAATTAAATAAAAATAAAAATAACGCCATACTGGTTTTTCATGCTCTTACAGGTGATCAATTTGTAAGTGGGACAAATCCAATAACAAAAAAAGATGGTTGGTGGGTAACGGCTGTAGGACCAGGGAAAGCAATAGATACTAATAAATATTTTGTAATTTGCGCTAATGTTATTGGTGGGTGTATGGGCTCATGGGGACCGAAGGAAATTAATAAAAAAACAAATGAACCCTATGGACTAAATTTTCCAGTCATAACTATAAGAGACATGGTAAAAGCTCAGGAAAGTCTTTTAGATCATTTGGGTATAGAAAAACTTTTGTGTGCTACAGGAGGTTCTATGGGTGGAATGCAATTATTACAATTTTGCTCTACTTTTCCTAATAGAACTTTTTCAGCAATACCTATAGCCTGTAGTACAAGTCACAGTGCTCAAAATATTGCTTTAAATGAATTAGCTCGGCAAGCTATTATGGCAGACCCTTCATGGGATAATGGAGAATATTTAAAAAAGAATATTCAACCAAAAAACGGCTTAGCTGTGGCCCGAATGGTTGGACACATAAGCTATCTATCTGAGAAGGGTATGCAAGAAAAATTTGGGAGAAAACTTCAAGAAAAAGCTGATTACGAATTTAGTTTTAATGCTGATTTCCAGGTCGAAAGTTATCTAAGGCATCAGGGTTATACTTTTGTAGAAAGATTCGATGCTAATTCAATTTTATACATAACAAGGGCTATGGATTATTTTGATTTGTCTAAACAATTCAAGGGTGGTTTAGTTGAAGCGTTTAAAAAACAAAATACTAAATTTCTGGTTATCTCTTTTTCATCAGATTGGCTTTACACGACAAAAGAGAATAAAGATATTGTAATTGCATTAAATTCTGCTGGCGCTAACGTTTCTTTTGCGGAAATTAAGACAGATAAAGGACACGACTCTTTTTTAGTAAATGAACCTGAATTTTTAAAGACCATTAAAGGTTTCATAGACTCAATGCAAATAAAATTTGAAAATGAAAAAAGAATTTAAAGTAATTGCAGAATTGTTACCAAAAAACATCAGAGTTTTAGATGTAGGTTGTGGTGACGGATCTCTAATGAATCTTTTGATTAATGAGAAAAACATAGAAGCTCGAGGATTAGAAATTAGAGAAGAACATGTAAAAAAATGTATTAGCAAAGGACTCTCTGTGATTGAAGGAGATGCTGAAACAGAAATTAATCAGTTTCCAGATCAATCTTTTGATTATGTAATTTTAAGTCAAACTCTTCAAGCTTTTTACAGTCCTGAAAAAGTTCTTAAAGATTTATTAAGAGTAGGCAAGTCAGTAATAGTTTCTATCCCTAATTTTGGATACTGGAAAGTAAGAACTAGTTTATTATTTTTTGGAAAAATGCCCGTAACAAGAACATTACCTTACAGCTGGCATGACACTCCAAATCTTCATATGTGCTCTATAAAAGATTTATTCTATTTTTGCAGGGAAAAAAATATAAAGATAAATAAAATAATAGGTCTTAATGAAAACAAAACCTCAGAAATAAAAAAAAATAATCTTGAAATTAAAAACCTTTTTTCTAAAATTGGAATATTTTTATTAAGCTAAATGTTGGAAATATCTATTATTAAATGTTTAACTGATAATTACAGTTATTTGATCAAAGATAATAATACCGATTTAATTGGAATTGTTGATCCTTCAGATTTTGAAACAGTAGACAATCAAATTAGAACAAAATATAAAAAATTGGATTTCATATTAAATACCCACCACCATCAAGATCATATAGGTGGTAATGCTGAACTCAAAAAAAAATATAACTCAAAAATTGTTGCTTCAAAAATCGATGAAGATAAAATTCCGAATATTGATTACAAAGTTGTAGAAGGTGATATTTTTAAATTTGGTGACACAAAATTCGAAATATTATTTATCCCAGGTCATACAAAAGGACATATTGCCTTTTACTCAAAATTAGAAAAAACTGTTTTCACTGGTGACACTTTATTTTCACTAGGCTGTGGCAGAATATTTGAGGGAACATATAATCAAATGTACAATTCTTTAAATAAATTAAAAAAATTGCCTTCTGATACAAAAATTTTTTGTGGACATGAATACACTAAAAAAAATATCGAATTTTGCATGAAATATGATTTCAACAACAAATACTTAGTTAATAAATTAAATTGGATAAATTTACAGCTTCAATCAAAAAAACCTACTTTGCCTACCACTTTAGCAGAGGAAATTAAAATGAATATATTTTTAAGATGCAACATTCCATCTCTAAAAAAGGATTTAAAAATGGAAAAGGCCTCCGATGAGGAAATTTTTAAAAAACTTCGCGATTTAAAGGATCAATTTTAACTCTATAAATCTTGACTTGAAAATGTTTCAAGTTATATTGCCTTAAATTTAAAGGATCTAAAAATATGTCATTTGCAATCATACAAACAGGTGGAAAACAATATAAAGTTTCTGCGAGTAAAATTATTGAAGTAGAAAAATTACAGACAGAAAAAGGAAAAACTATTCAGTTTAAGAATGTTTTGTTATTAAATGATGACAAAACTACTGAGATAGGCAGCCCTAATATTAATGGAGCAATAGTTGAAGCTAAATTATTGGACAATGTTAAAGACAGAACAATTTTGGTTTTTCACAAAAGAAGAAGAAAAAATTCTAGAAAAAAAAATGGGCATAGACAACAGCATTCAAAAATACAAATAACAAAGATATTATCTAAAGATGGAAAAATAATAGCTGAGTCAAAATTGCAAACAACTCCAAAACAGACTAAAGTAACATCTAAAGCTAAAGAAATTAAAAAACAAACAAAAAAAAAATTAGAAAAATAAGTAGGTAAAATGGCAACAAAAAAAGCTGGAGGATCATCGAGAAACGGACGAGATAGTAAAGGTAGACGTCTAGGTGTTAAAAGATACGGTGACCAAGTAGTAGTTCCAGGAAACATAATAGTCAGACAAAGAGGAACAAAAATTCACCCAGGACAAAACGTAGGAATGGGAAAAGATCATTCAATTTTTTCCTTAATAAAAGGTAAAGTTAAATTTAAAAAGTCAAAATCAGATAGAACATTTGTTTCTGTTATCCCCAATTAGTTTAATTAATAACAACAGTTATTTAAAAATCCAAAATGAAATTTTTAGATCAAGCAAAAATTTATATTAAAGCAGGTAATGGGGGATCCGGTTCAGCAAGTTTTCGGAGAGAGAAATACGTAGAATTTGGAGGACCTGATGGTGGAGATGGTGGAGATGGGGGTTCCATAATTTTTGAATCCGATAGAAATCTCAATACTTTAATCGATTATAGGTATGCTCAACACTTTAAAGCAGAGCATGGTTACTCCGGAGGTAAAAAAAATAAAACAGGTGCGAAGGGTAAAGATTTAATTTTAAAAGTACCATTAGGAACACAATTATATGAGGAAGATAACAATACTCTAATTTTTGATTTCACAAAAAATAAAGAAAAATACTTAGTAGCCTTAGGAGGAAAAGGAGGTTTTGGAAATCTTAGATTTAAAAGTTCAACAAACAGAGCTCCTAGAAAAAAAACTAGCGGAAAATCAGGAGAAGAATTTTGGATATGGCTTCAACTTAAAGTAATAGCTGACATTGGAATTATAGGTTTGCCTAATGCTGGAAAATCTAGTTTATTAGCAGCTCTCACCAGAGCTAAACCTAAGATAGCCAGTTACCCTTTTACTACAATCAATCCTAATCTTGGAGTTACATATTTTGACAACAAAGAAATTACTTTGGCTGACATACCGGGTCTGGTTGAAGGAGCGCACAAAGGTATTGGTTTAGGAGACAAATTTTTAAGACACATAGAGAGATGTAAAATTCTACTTCATTTGTTAGATATAACAGAAGAAAATTTAGTAGAAAATTACAAAAAAATTAAGATTGAACTCTCTGCTTATGACAAAAAACTATCAAAAAAGAGAGAAATAGTTTTTTTTAATAAATCAGATTTATTAGAAAAAAAAGAAATTCAAAATAAGTTGAAAATTTTTAAGAAGAAAATTAACAAAGAGTATGATTTCATTTCAGTTTTTTCACAAAAGGATATAAAAAAATTAAAACAGGTATTAATAAAAAATGTTAATAAATAATTCAAAGAAAATTGTAATTAAATTAGGCTCATCCACTGTGGTAGATAAAAAAGGAAAGTTTAAAAAAGAGTGGGTAGATAGTTTAATTAAGGATATAAAAAAATACTTCAAAGGTAAGGAGATAGCAATTGTTTCATCGGGAGCTATAGCTTTAGGTCAAAATTACTTAAAAAATAAGAGTAAAAAAATAAAATTAGAAATGAGTCAAGCAATAGCAGCAGTTGGACAAATTCATTTAGCTGGTGAATTTCAAAAAATATTTGATAAAAATAAATTTAAAACAGGTCAAATTTTAATTTCTCTTGATGATACAGAGCAAAGAAGAAGAGCCCTAAACGTAAGAAGAACTTTTGAAAATTTGTTTAAAATTAATGCAATACCAATAGTCAACGAAAATGATAGTACAGCTACGTCAGAAATAAAGTATGGTGACAATGACCGTTTAGCTGCAAGAGTAGCTCAAATTATTGGGGCGGACACTTTGATTATATTTTCTGATGTTGATGGATTGTATGACAAGTCTAATAAGAAAAAAATTATTAAGGAAATTCATTATATAAATAAAGATATTTATGAACTTGCTGATAAAAAAATTAATAATTATGGCTCAGGAGGAATGATTACTAAATTAGATGCGGCTAAGATATGTATTAATGCAGGCTGCCATATGTTTATTGCTAATGGAAAAAAAAATAATCCAATTAGAAATATGCAAAAAAATAAAAATTATACTTGTTTTTTTCCAAAAATATCTACTTTGGATGCAAGAAAAAAATGGATCATAAGTTCTTTAAACTCTTCGGGTAAAATTTACATAGATGAAGGGGCTGCTAAAGCCTTATTAAAAGGAAAAAGTTTACTAGCAGCCGGAATTAAAAAAGTAACTGGAGAATTTAAAAAGGGAGAAAATATATTAATAGTGGATGAAAAAGAAAATAATTTAGCTCGTGGTCTTTCATCTTTTACCTCACTAGAAATAAACAAAATTAAGGGAAAACATAGTAAAGAAATAGATAATATCTTAGGTTATCCAAGTAAATCTGAAGTAATTCATAAAGATGATATGGTAAAATTATAAAATGAACTATTTAAAAAAAATTGGACGCAATTCTAGAAAAGCTTTTGAAAAATTAAAGAACACAGAGCATAAAAAAATAAAATCTGTTTTAGAGGATTATAACAGAAGTCTTTTCAAAAATATGAAATTAATAATTAGGGCTAATCTAAAAGATGTTAAAAAAGCAAAAAGAAAACATTTAATAGATAGGCTTATTCTTAATAAAAATAGAATTAATGACATTAGAAAATCAATAAATGAGATAGCAAATTATAAAAATCCGGTTGGCAAAGTTTTAGAAAAATGGAATAGGCCTAACAAGCTAAATATAAAAAAAATATCAACTTCTTTAGGTGTAATAGGCGTAATTTATGAAAGCAGACCTAATGTAACTTCAGATGTTGCATCTTTATGCCTTAAGTCAGGGAATTGTGTAATTCTCAGAGGTGGTTCAGAAGCTTTTCATACTAATAAAATTTTATCAGATTTATTCAGAAAAGCTCTGTCAAAAAACAATATAGACAAAAACTGTGTTCAGTTTATTGATAGAAAAGATAGAAAAATTGTAAATTATTTACTTTCAGGAATGAATAATTTTATAGACGTTATTGTTCCTAGAGGCGGAAAAAACTTAGTTAAAAAGGTACAAAAGTTTTCAAAAGTACACACAATTGGGCATCTAGAAGGTATTTGTCACATTTATTTGGACAAAGCCTCAAGTTTTAATATGGCAAATAAAATAGTGCTCAATGCTAAAATGAGAAGGACGAGTATATGTGGAGCTATGGAGACACTATTAATTAATGAAAAACTTTTAAAAACTTTTGCTAAACAAATTATAAATTCTCTGATCAAATGTGGTTGTGAAGTAAGAGTAGATAAAAAAATAAATAAACTTTTCAACAATAAACTTAAGATGGCAAAAGAAAAAGATTGGAGCACTGAGTATTTAGACTCAATATTATCAATTAAAACTGTTAAAAATGTTCATGAAGCAACATCGCATATTTTAAAATATGGAACTATGCATACAGATAGTATTGTAACCCGTGATAAGAAAACTGCAAAAATATTTTTTAATAAGGTCAATAGTGCGATAACAATGCAAAATGTTTCCACACAATTTGCAGATGGAGGAGAGTTTGGTTTTGGGGGAGAGATTGGTATATCTACCAGCAAACTACCACCAAGAGGTCCGGTGGGAATAAATCAGCTTACATCTTATAAATATATTGTTACTGGAGAGGGAATTATAAGAAAGTAAGAATGAGATCAAAACATAGAAGTTCAATTGGTATATTGGGAGGCAGTTTCGACCCACCACACAAAGGTCATTTAAAAATTTCTAATATAAGTTTAAAGAAATTAAAAATAAATAGAATATATTGGATAATAACAAAAAAAAATCCATTTAAACGAAAACCTTTCCTCTCACTCAATGAAAGAATAAAAAAATGTAAAACTATTTTAAAAAAAAATAAAAAAATTGAATTGAAATATCTTGATAAAAAGATTAAATCTTCTCGGACTATAAAATTAATAAAGTATTTAAAAACGCAAAACGGTAGAAAAAAAATATTTCTTATAATAGGCTCCGACAACCTTGTTAATTTCCATAAATGGCTTCAATGGAAAAAAATATTACAATTTTGTGAACTTGTCGTCTTTTCTAGGAAGGGATTTGATCAAAAGGCTAGAAAATCTGTCACAGTTAAATATTCAGGAAATAAACATATTATCTTTATAAAAAATAGAAAAATGGATATATCCTCGACTATGCTGAGAAAATATTATATGAAAAAAAAATAATTAATGGAAGTATCTAAAATAAAAAAATTAATTGAAAAAACGTTAGATAATAACAAAGCAAGCAATATAATATCAATAGATCTAAAAAAACATTCTTATATAGCTGACTATATGATAATTGCCTCCGGTACTTCTTCTAGGCATCTTCAATCCTTATCTGAAATATTAATTTTAGAGCTAAAAAAAAATGGATGGAATGATTGTCGTATTGAGGGAAAAGAAAGTAGCGACTGGAAATTAGTTGACGCTATGGATATAATAATTCATCTTTTCCATCCGAATAAAAGAAAATTTTATGATTTAGAAAAAATGTGGGCTGAGCCTCTACCAAAAGAAAAAGCAATAATATGAAAAAAATATTTTATTTTTTAATTTTTATTTATTTAACTATTTTTGAAACTTCTTTTTCTAAAAACTCAGATGAATTTTACAAAAAAATTGATTTATTTACAGAAGTTCTTGAGAAAGTCCAAAACGAGTATGTTGATGAAATAGACCAATCAGAGGTGATGGACTCGGCTATTAATGGAGTGCTTCAATCACTAGATCCTTACTCTGCATATATGTCACCAGAATTATTCAAAGATATGCAGACTGACACAAAGGGAGAGTTTGGGGGACTAGGAATAGAAGTTGGTATGGAGGCTGGTGTAATAAAGGTAATATCTCCTATAGATAATACCCCTGCTTCAGAAGCAGGTATCAAAGCTGGTGACTACATTGTAAAAATCAACAAAGAACAAGTTCAAGGTAAATCTCTAATGGAGGCTGTGAAGTTGATGCGTGGACCAGTTGGTTCTGAAATAAATTTAACTGTAAGAAGAAAAGGTGAGAAGAGAGCTCTGGAATTTAAAATAATAAGAAAAATAATTGAGGTAAAATCAATTGAGGCAAAAATAATCGACAATAAAAAAAAGATAGCTTATTTAAAAATAAAGTCGTTCAATGAAAATAGCGACAAACAATTATTTGAAAAAATTAAGGAATTTGAGAAAAGCCGAAAACCTGTGGGTTATATTATTGACCTAAGAAATAATCCAGGTGGTCTGTTAACACAGGCTGTAAATATTACTGACTTTTTTCTAGATAACGGTGAAATAGTTTCTACTAAAGGAAGAAAATTAATTGAAACAAGAAAGTTTTTTGCAAAGAGAGGCGATGGCATAAAAGGCAAACCAATAATAGTTTTAATTAATGGAGGATCTGCTTCGGCATCTGAAATATTTGCTGGGGCATTAAAAGATCATAAAAGAGCTATTATTTTAGGAGAGAATACTTATGGCAAAGGTTCGGTTCAATCTATTATACCTTTAAAAAATGGTGGTGGAATGAGATTAACTATTTCGAAGTATTATCTTCCATCGGGGAAATCTATTTCTGACGTAGGAGTTATACCAGATATCTTCGTAGAAGAAGCCGGTGATGATTTTAAAATTAATACAAAAACAGATAATCAATTAAATTACGCTATAAATTTATTTGTATCCTAATTTATGTCAAACAAGCCTTTACCGCTTAGAACTGGAGTGGGTGTAGTGGTACTAAATTCAAAAAATAAAGTTTTTGTTGGAAAAAGAAGAGATAATCCGATCGACAAATGGCAAATGCCGCAAGGCGGTGTAGATCAAGGAGAAACATTAATACAGGCAATGAAAAGAGAGTTGGCTGAGGAGACTAGTATAAAAAATATTAAGATTTTGAGAGAGTTAGATTACTGGTTAGAATATGAATTGCCAAAGAACCTTATAGGGATTATCTGGCAGGGTAAATATAGAGGTCAAAAACAAAAATGGTTTATTGTTAGGTTTTTGGGATCAGATAATGAAATAAATTTAGAAACGAAAAAACCAGAGTTTATTGAATGGAAATGGCTTGAAATAAATAAACTACCGGATGTAATTGTAGATTTTAAGAAAGATATCTATGAAAAATTAGTAGAAGAATTGTATAATTTTACTGAGTAAATTCTTTTAGCGTATCAATTTTATGAGATAAAATATATTTATCCTTGTCTTTAATTTCTTGATTATTATATGCTTTTTCAGCATTTTGGATCATTTCGTTAATTTCTTTTTTTGATATTTTTTTCACGTCTTTTACAGATGATGAGAGAATTAATAAATTATTATTATTTAACTCAACAGTTCCTTCGTCAACAAAAAATTTTTCCTCTCCTTTAGATGATAGAACTTCAATTAAACCTGGTCTTAAAAAAGTAACAATAGATACGTGGTCTTTTAATATGCTCATAAGACCCTCGAAAGAAGGTATAGTTACTTGATTGGCCTCCGATTTAAAAATTACTCGATCAGGTGTTACTATTTCTAAATTAAAATTTTCAGACATTATGCAACTTTTGTCTCTTTTTTTATTTTATCAGCTTTTTCTATTGCTTCTTCGATAGATCCAACCATATAAAAAGCTGCCTCTGGAAGATGGTCATATTCTCCTTTGCAAATGGCGTCAAAGCCCTTTATCGTTGACTCTAGATCAACTAATTTACCTGGTGAACCGGTAAAAACTTCAGCAACAAAAAAAGGTTGAGATAAAAATCTTTGTATTTTTCTAGCTCTAGCTACTGTCAATTTATCTTCCTCTGACAGTTCATCCATGCCTAATATAGCGATAATGTCTTGTAGAGACTTATAGGCCTGTAGTATTTTTTGCACCTCTCTAGCAACTCTGTAATGTTCATCGCCTACTACTCTAGGATCTAAAATTCTTGAGGTTGAATCTAGAGGGTCTACAGCAGGATAAATTCCAAGTTCAGCTATTTGCCTAGATAGAACAGTTGTTGCATCCAAGTGAGAAAAAGAAGTTGCCGGAGCTGGGTCTGTCAAATCATCTGCTGGAACATAAATTGCTTGCACTGATGTAATCGATCCTTTTCCAGTTGAAGTAATTCTCTCTTGTAAGTTTCCCATGTCAGTTGCTAGTGTTGGTTGATAGCCAACGGCAGATGGAATTCTTCCTAACAAAGCAGAAACTTCTGAACCAGCTTGGGTAAATCTAAAAATATTATCTATGAAAAAAAGAACATCTTGTCCCTCTTTGTCTCTGAAGTACTCAGCAACCGTTAAACCTGTAAGAGCTACTCTGGCCCTTGCTCCAGGAGGCTCGTTCATTTGACCATATACCAGAGCTGCTTTGGATCCTTTTCCTTCTTTTTTAATAACACCAGACTCTATCATTTCATGGTAAAGATCATTACCTTCTCTTGTACGCTCACCAACTCCAGCAAAAACAGAGAAGCCTCCATGAGCTTTTGCAATGTTATTTATAAGCTCCATAATGCAAACTGTTTTTCCAACTCCAGCACCACCAAATAAACCTATTTTTCCACCTTTTGCATAAGGTGCTAACAAATCAATTACTTTAATTCCAGTTACTAATATTTCAGTATCTGTGGATTGGTCGGTAAACTTTGGAGCAGGCCTATGGATTGGCCATTTTTCTTTTGTTTTTACCTCTCCCTTTTCGTCTATTGGATCACCAATCACATTTATTATTCTGCCTAAAGTTTCTGGTCCGACTGGTACACTAATAGGATTTCCAGTGTTTACTACAACATCTCCCCTTTTAAGACCCTCAGTCGAGTCCATAGCAATAGTTCTTACTCCACTTTCTCCTAGATGTTGAGCTACTTCCAAAATAAGTTTGTTCCCATCATTTTTTGCTTCTAAAGCTGTATAAATTTCTGGCAAATCACCTTCAAAACTTATATCTACCACTGCCCCGATTACTTGTGTTATTTTACCATTTTTGCTCATGACTTTATAGACTTTCTGCTCCTGATATAATTTCAATCAACTCTTTAGTAATAGAAGCCTGTCTGCTTCTGTTATAATTTATAGTAAGTTTTTCCACAAGATCTCCAGCGTTTCTTGTAGCATTATCCATAGCTGTCATTCTCGAACCTTGTTCACTCGCAGCATTTTCTAGAAAAGCTCTATATAACTGTGTTGAAATATTTTTTGGGAGCAAATCTTCTAATATCTCCTCTTCATCTGGTTCAAATTCATAAAAATTATTGTTATTATTTTTTTCAATACTAGTTATTTTTTCTACAGGAATAATTTGTTGCGATTGAGGAATCTGAGTAATAACATTTTTAAAATTATTGTAAAATAAAATACATTTATCAAACTTTTCTTTGCTAAAAAGTTCTAAAATTGACTTTCCAACCTCCTCTGCTTCTTTGAAAGTTATTTTTTTTCTATCTTTAAAGCTTACTTTTTCAATTATATAATTTCCGTATTCTCTTTTAAGTTGATCTAAACCTTTAGAACCAACAGTAATTATTTTAAGTTCTTTGCCCTCATTTAAAATCTTTTTAAAATAATTTTTTGCTAATTTGCAGATATTTGAATTAAAACCACCGCATAGACCTCTATCAGCGGTCATTACAACACATAGATGAATTTTATCTTTACCAGTTCCAATTAAAAGTTTAGAAGCATTTTCAGGGTCACTTACTGATTTAGTCAGATTTAGAATTATATTTTGCATTTTTTCACTGTAAGGTCTTCCTTTTTCAGCACTATCTTGGGCCTTTCTTAGTTTTGCTGCTGCTACCATTTTCATAGCCTTAGTTATTTTTTGTGTAGATTTTACACTTTTGATTCTTTTTTTTAAATCATCTAAACTTGGCATTATTTTTTCGTTTTTTTATATTGTTCTATAATTTGGATTAAAGATTTTTCAGTATTTTCTTCTAGTTTGCCTGTAGATTTAATACTTTCTAATATCTCAGGTTTATCATTTTTAATTTTTTCAATTAGGTTTGTTTCAAAAGTTTTTATTTTATTCAAATCTACATCATCTAAATATCCCCTTACTCCTGCAAACACTGTAACAACTTGTTCAGCAACAGTTAAAGGTGAATACTGGTCCTGTTTTAGAAGTTCTGTTAATTTAGCTCCTCTATTTAATAATTGTTGAGTAGAAGCATCTAGATCTGAACCAAATTGAGCAAAAGCTGCCATTTCACGGTACTGAGCAAGCTCAAGTTTAATTGAGCCAGCAACTTTTTTCATAGCCTTGATCTGTGCTGCTGAGCCTACTCTTGATACCGAGAGCCCAACATTTACTGCAGGGCGAATTCCTTGATTGAACAATTCAGTTTCTAAAAAAATTTGACCGTCTGTTATTGAGATTACATTTGTCGGTATGTAAGCAGAAACATCTCCGGCTTGAGTTTCAATAATAGGTAATGCAGTTAAAGATCCTCCACCTTTTTCATCATTTAATTTGGAAGCCCTTTCTAGCAATCTGCTGTGTAGATAAAATACATCACCCGGGTAAGCTTCTCTTCCTGGCGGTCTTCTCAATAATAATGACATTTGTCTATAAGCTACCGCTTGTTTAGAAAGATCGTCATAAATAATTAGTGCGTGCATTCCATTATCTCGAAAATATTCACCTATTGTACAACCAGTATATGGAGCTAAAAATTGAAGGGGAGCAGCATCTGAAGCCGTAGCAGATACAACTGTTGTATATTTCATAGCTCCTGCTTCTTCTAAAGTCTTAACAATTTGTGCTACTGTAGAACGCTTTTGTCCAATTGCAACATAAACACAGTATAGCTTTTTCTTTTCATCATCAGATTCGTTAATTTCCTTTTGATTAATAATTGTATCTATAGCAACTGCAGTTTTTCCAGTTTGTCTATCTCCAATAATTAATTCCCTTTGACCTCTACCTATTGGGATTAGACTATCAATAGCCTTTAGTCCAGTTTGCATTGGCTCATTAACTGATTGTCTTGGAATAATCCCTGGGGCTTTAACTTCTACTCTTTTTCTTTGGGTCTTAGTTGGAAGATTGCCTTTTCCATCTATTGGATTTCCAAGTCCATCGACCACTCTTCCCAACAATTCCTTCCCAACAGGTACATCTACAATTGAGTTAGTTCTTTTTACAGTGTCGCCTTCTTTAATTTGTCTATCATCTCCGAATATTACTACGCCAACATTGTCATTTTCTAAATTAAGAGCCATACCTTTAGACCCATCGTCAAACTCTACCATCTCACCAGCCTGAACGTTATCTAGTCCATAAACTCTAGCGATACCATCACCAACTGAAAGTACTTTTCCTATTTCAGATACTTCAGCTTTTTCACCAAAACGTTTTATTTGCTCTTTTAGTAATTTAGTAACTTCTGAGGGATTTATTTGCATTCTTAACTTTCTAACATTAATTTTTCATATTTTTTTAGTTTATTTTTTATAGAGGTATCAATCATTAAGCTACCTATTTGAATTTTAACCCCTCCAATTAAATCTTTATCTACACTATGGTCAAAAATAATTGGAGATCCAATAGATTTTGATAATTCTGAACTTATATTATTTAAATCATTTTCTGACAATTCTTTTGAAGAAATTAAAGACGCCTTTAGCTCACCCTTTTTTTTTGATGAAAGTTTTAGAAAACTCTTAATAATTTTCTTTAAAAAAAATATCCTTCTTTTAGTTACTAAAATTAATAAAAAATTATTTAATATTGTTGGAAAATTCATTGTTTTTGAAATCTTTTGTATAATTTCTAATTGATTAGCTATTGAATGTGTTGGATTTTTTATGAAATTCTCTAAGTCCTTATTAGTATCATAAATTGACAATAGATCTTTAATATTTTTTTCTATTATTTCTATTTCAGAATTTTCACTAGCTAATTCGAAAAGAGCGAGTGCATACCTTTCAGAGGTTTCGGTAGAAAAAGATTTATTCGAGCTCACTATTTATCCTATACACGATTTTTGTTAAGATTAGATTGGATTTCGTATCATATGAGATTATCTCCTTCAAGACACTATAGTCACTCTTAAGTAAAATTTATTGGATCAACATCAACTGTAAGTTTAATTTTTGATGAAATCTTCATTTTATCTAAAATTTTAGAGAGTTTTTTTTGAATAAATATCTCATTTTTTGATCTTAAGAGCAGTCTAGTTCTGTACTTGTTTTTTAATCTAAATATTGGAGAATCTACAGGACCCAGAACTTCTAAATCTTCAATTCTTTGTATTTTTTGCTTTATTTCAGTAGCCCCTTTTAAACTTAATTCTCTTGTTGATGAAGATATAACTATAGCAATTAATCTTTGGTAAGGTGGTAAATTATTTTGCTTTCTTATAACTAGTTCATTTTCTAGAAATTTTTCAGGATCCTTTTGTATTAATTCTTTTAAAGTTTGGTGCGATGGCGTTACCGTTTGATAAATTATTATTGATTTAGATGAAAACCTTCCTGCTCTTCCACTAAGTTGATTGTAAAGTTGAATATTTTTTTCAGTTGTTCTTAGATCATATCCCTTACCTGAAAAATCTGCATCAACAACAACTATGCAATTTAATTTTGGAAAATTGAAACCTTTAGAAATCATCTGTGTTCCAACTAAAATATCGATTTTATTACTGTTTATTTTATCAAAAATATTTTTACTTTCTTTTTTTTTAGCAAGATAATCACTTGAAAATATTTCTATTTTTTTTTGTGGAAATTTTTCTTTTAACTCCTCATAAATTTTTTCTACTCCAGGACCATACATTCTGAAATCGCAATTACCTTTCTCCTTTGAGCATTTTTTATCTATAATTTTCTTTTGACCACAATGATGACATATCAATTTATTAATAGATTTATGATAAGTTAAATATATTGAACAATTTGAACAAGAATGTTTATACCCACATTCTTTACAAATTAAGAATGGTGCATAACCTCTTCTATTTAAAAAAAATAAAATTTGTTCATTCTTATTTAGATATTGATTAACAATGTCTACTGTTTCATTAGTAATATAGGAATTTTTATATTTCCTAAAATTCAAATTTATTATCTTAGTATCGGGAAGTGGAAAATTTTCAAATCTTTTAAAAATTTTTGTATGGTTATATTTTTTATTTTTAATATGATTAAAAGTTTCTAAAGATGGTATAGATGTTACCAAAATAATTGGAACTGACTCTATTGAAGCTCTTGTGATTGCCATATCCCTAGCATTATAAGTTAATCCTTCATCTTGTTTATAAGAAGGATCATGTTCTTCATCTACTATTATTAGACCAAGATTTTTAAAAGGTAGAAATAATGATGATCTTGCTCCTATTACAAGATTTACTTCATTTTTGAGAATACCTTGCCAAATCTTTCTTTTGTTTTTAGGTGTTATTTTTGAATGCCAGATTGCAGGTTTGATTCCAAAAAATTCAGAAAACCTCTCCTCAAATTGATTTGTTAAAAAAATTTCAGGTAATAAAACTAGAACTTGTTTTTGTTTACTTAAAACTTGTTTGATGCGTTCAAAATAAACAAGGGTTTTACCCGATCCAGTAACACCTTGTAAAACAGACACATTATATTTTTCTCCAAATGATTTTAAATCTTTCAATGCTGTTTTCTGTTCTTTATTTAAGAAATAATTTTTTTTTCTACTTTTGTCATGAATAAAATTCCCATTTTCAATCTTTGTAAGATTTTCAATATTCCCCAAACACATTTTTAAAACCATTCCTTTAGGCACCATATTGTATAATGAAAACCAATCAATAAATTGAATTAGTTTTTTACTAATTGAAAAATTTAAAATTTTACTGTTAACATTTTTTATTTTTATTTTTTTATCTGTAGTCTGAATCTCATTCCATACAACTCCAATCTCTTTTCTTGAGCCAAAAGGAACTTCTATAAAGTCACCAGGTTTAAGTTTTTTTTGCAGTGTATTATTATAAGTAAGTGGATAGTTAAAAATTTTTGGTAATAACACTGGAACTTTCATGGTCAGATTTTAATTAATATTATATCAATTAAAAATGAATTGATCTTTTATCAACAGCCAACGCTGCTTCTTTAATAGCTTCGGTATGTGTAGGATGGGCATGACAAGTTCTAGCTATATCTTCAGCACTGGCTCCAAACTCCATAGCTAAAGCCATTTCTGCAATCATGTCACCGCAATGGGGTCCTATTATATGAACCCCTAAAACTCTATCAGTCTTTGAGTCGGCAAGTACTTTTACAAATCCGTCAGTTTCATTATTTACTTTTGCTCTTGAGTTGGCAAGAAATGGAAATTTGCCAACTTTGTAGTTTATGTTCAATTTTTTTAACTGCTCCTCAGTCTTTCCAACCGTTGCAACCTCCGGAGACGTATATATTACACCTGGTATAACATCGTAATTAACATGGCCAGCTTGACCAGCTAATATTTCTGCTACTGCTATACCTTCTTCTTCAGCTTTGTGGGCTAACATTGGACCTTTTATTACATCTCCTATTGCATAAATATTTTCTATAGATGTTTGTAGTTTGTTATTTACTTCTATTCTACCTTTGTTGTCACTTTTTATTCCAACTTTTTTTAGATTTAATCCTTCAGTGTATGGTTTTCTTCCAACTGAGACTAAAACTTTGTCACAACTCACATTTTCATTTTCTGATGTCTTGTTGTTTGTATAATTAATGACAATTTTATTTTTAACGATTTTTACAGAATTTACTTTATTATTAAGTTTAAAGTTAATGCCTTGTTTTTTAAGAATTTTTTGAAATTCATTAGAAATTTCTGTATCCATTCCAGGGGTTATGTGATCTAAATATTCTAAAACAGTCACTTTAGAACCAAGCCTTGACCAAACAGAGCCCATCTCTAAACCGATATAACCTCCGCCTATTACTATTAATTCTTTTGGAACTTCTGAAAGTGATAAAGCTCCTGTGGAAGAAACTATATTCTTTTCATCTATTTTCAATCCAGGTAATGAGGTTGCTTGAGACCCAGTTGCTATTACAATATTTTTTGACTTATAGGTTGTTTTTTTTTCTCCTTCACTAACTATAATATCGTTTGGAGAAGAGATTTCACCTTTTCCTTTTATGTAGGTAACTTTATTTTTTTTAAACAAAAACTCGACACCTTTTGTTAAAATTTGAACTGATTTATCTTTAGACAACATCATTTTTTTAATATTTAATTTTAGGTCACTTATCTCTATACCTTGTTCACCAAAATCCTTTTTTGCTTTACGAAAATTATCCGACAAATTTAGCAAGCTTTTAGATGGTATACACCCTACGTTCAAACAAGTACCCCCGAGTGTTCCTCTAGACTCTATACAAGCAGTTTTAAGACCCAGTTGCGCAGATCTAATTGCACAAACATAGCCTCCTGGTCCACCGCCAATGACTATTACGTCAAAATTTTTTTCCATTTTATAAGTTTAAAAATAATCTTTTGGGTTGTTCTAAGCTTTCTTTAATGGTTTTTAAAAACGAAACTGCTTCTTTACCGTCTATAATTCTATGGTCATAAGATAATGCTAAGTACATCATCGGTCTAATAGTTACATTCCCGTCTTTTACAACTGGTCTCTCTATAATATTGTGCATTCCTAGAACTGCAGATTGAGGTGGATTAAGTATAGGGGTTGAGAGCATAGAGCCGTAGATTCCTCCATTACTAATTGTAAAAGTACCACCTTGTAGATCTTCAATCGTAATTTTTCCCTCTTTCGCTTTTTGTCCTAACAGTGAAATATTTTTTTCGATTTCTGCAAATGACATTTCGTCAGTGTTTCTTAAAACTGGAACTACAAGTCCACGGTCTGTTCCTACAGCTATGCTTATATTATAATAATTTTTGTAAACTATCTCATCATTTTGTATTTCTGCATTTACTGCAGGAAAATTTTTTAACCCTATTACGCAAGCTTTTACAAAAAATGACATAAAACCTAATTTCACAGAGTATTTCTTTTGAAAGTCTTCTTTGTAATTATCCTTCATAGATATGACTTCGTGCATATCAACTTCGTTAAAGGTTGTAAGCATAGCAGCATTTTCTTGTGCCTCTTTTAACCTTTTAGCAATAGTCATACGCAATCTTGTCATTTTAATTCTTTCTTCTAAACCGTGAGCAATTTTTCTTTTGGATGGAGAGGGACTTGTGCCCATTAAGCTCATAATATCTTCTTTTAAAATAACTCCATTTTTTCCAGTTCCTTCAAGTTCATCAATTTTTAATCGAGACTCGGCAACCATTTTTCTTGCAGAAGGTGATAGTGTTTTCGTTTTATTGTTATGGAAGTTATTTAGTACTAAAGGAGTTTCTTTTTTTAATTCCGGTTCTTCTGCCTCTAAAATGAGAGGCTTAACTTCCTCTTTAATTTTCTCATGTTGTAAAACTAGAGGTTCAGCCACTGGTTGAGGTATAGGCTTGTGCTTAGGCAAAGGTTCTTTTTTTATTTTTTCTTTTTTTTCAGGTGGTGAGTATATTTTTTCTTTTTTATCCTGAGTGTCTTTTGAAATTGATGCCTTGCCTACTGAACCAAGTATTGCTCCAACATTAACAGTTTGACCCTCGTTAACATTTATATTTTCCAAAGTTCCATTTGATGGTGATGGCACCTCAATATTTACTTTATCAGTTTCTAACTCAACTAAAGGTTCATCAGCAACAACTTTTTCACCTTTATTTTTAAGCCACTTAGAAACAGTAGCTTCTGATACTGACTCACCTAAAGCAGGAACTAATATTTTTTCAGACATTAATCAAACTTCCCTACCACCTTTTCTAATATTTCTTTTTGTTGCGCAAGATGTTTATTTAAATTTCCAGTCGCAGTTGACGCAGATGGTTTTCTTCCAACATACTTAATTTTATCATTTTTTGATCGAATAATCTCTAAAGTTCTCTCAATAAAATGTCTCACGGTGTTCCAAGCGCCCATATTTTTGGGTTCTTCTTGACACCAGTAATATACCACGTCTTTACTATACTTTTTTAAAACCTGACCGAGAGTTTTTACAGGGAAAGGATATAATTGCTCAATTCTAATAAAAACTATTTCGTCATTTTTAGTTTTTTCTCTGGCCTCAAGAAGATCAAAATAGATTTTACCAGAGCACATAACAACTTTTTTTATTTTTTTATTTTTTTTTAATTTTATTAGACCGCTATTATCTAAGTAAGCATGATCCTCAAGAACTCTATGAAATGAATTTTTTTTGGTAAAATCTTCTATATTAGAAACACATTTTTTGTGACGTAACAAAGATTTTGGAGTCATTATAATTAAAGGCTTTCTAAAATCCCTGTGCATTTGTCGCCTTAAAACATGAAAATAATTTGCCGGAGTTGTACAGTTTACAACCTGAATATTTTCCCCAGCACAAAGCTGTAAAAATCTTTCCATTCTTGCTGAGGAATGTTCAGGTCCTTGACCTTCATATCCATGTGGCAATAACATTACCAATCCACTTGACCTTCCCCATTTATGCTCACTTGAGGTAATAAACTGATCAATAATTACCTGGCCGCCGTTTGCGAAATCTCCAAATTGTGCCTCCCATAACACAAGAGTTTCTGGTTCAGACAATGAGTATCCAAACTCAAATCCTAAGACGGCTAATTCTGACAAAAGACTATCAATAATTTCAAATCTTTTTTGATTTTTAGAAATATTATTTAAGGGAATATACCTATCATGATTGTCTTGATTTCTTAAAACTGAGTGACGTTGACTAAAAGTACCTCTACCTGAGTCTTGGCCTGATAATCTAACTGAAAATCCCTCGTTTAAAAGTGTTGCAAAAGCAAGCGACTCTGCTGCAGACCAATCAATAGGCAAGTTTGAAGTAAACATTTTGTATCTGTTTTGAAACACTTTAATTAAAGTTTTATGAATATTAAAATTACCTGGTAATGAATTAATTTTTTTTCCAATTTTAATAATTTCATTTTTATCTACTCCGCTAACAGCTCTTTTGTCTTTTCCTAACTCAGGCTTATATCTAGACCATACTCCATCCCACCATTTTAAATCCGATTTATAATTTTTTGAGTTTTGAAATTCTTTATTCAAAAAGATTTTAAACTCTGATTTTTTATGACTAATTTCGTCTGAGGAAAAATATCCCTTTTCAATTATTTTCTTACTATAAATATCTAAAGTAGTTGGATGAGATTTAATTTTTTTGTACATTATAGGTTGAGTAAAAGAAGGTTCGTCTCCCTCGTTGTGGCCATAACGTCTATAACAAACCATATCAATAACAACATCTCGATTAAATTTCTGTCTGAATTCAGTTGCAATTTTAGCGCAATGAACCACCGCCTCTGGGTCATCTCCATTGACATGAAAAATTGGTGCTTGGGCAAGTTTAGCTACATCAGATGGATAAGGTGAAGATCTTGCAAACCTTGGTGCTGTGGTAAAACCAATTTGATTGTTAACTATTATGTGTATAGTCCCACCAATATTGTGACCTGGCAATCCTGACATTGCAAAACATTCTGCTACTATTCCCTGGCCGGCAAAAGCTGCGTCTCCATGCATTAAAACTGGAATAACTTTTTTTCTATCTGGATCCTTATGAAAAAATTGTTTAGCTCTAACTTGCCCAAGAACTACTGGATTGACTGCCTCTAAATGAGACGGATTATCTGTTAAGCTTATATGAACTAAGTTTCCATCAAATTCTCTATTAGCTGAAGCTCCTAAATGATATTTTACATCTCCCTCAAAATCTTTTTTAGAACTTACACTTTTACCAAAAAATTCACTAAAAATTGCTTTAAAAGGTTTCAACATAACGTTAGCTAAAACATTTAGTCTGCCTCGATGAGGCATACCTATTTTAATTTCCTTGGCTCCTAAACTTCCTCCCTTTTTAATTATTTGTTCTAAAGCTGGGATAAGCGACTCACTTCCATCTAATCCAAATCTTTTTGTACCAACAAATTTTACATGTAAGAATTTTTCGAAACCCTCTGCCTCAATTATCTTTTTTAAAATTGCTTTTTTCCCGTTATCGGTAAATTTAATACCCTTTTCTTTTCCTTCTACTCTATTTCTTATCCATGCTTTTTCTTCGGGATCTCCAAGGTGCATAAATTCATAACCAATATTTGAACAATAAGTTTTTTTCAAAATATCTAGAATTTCTTTTAAAGTAGCATACTGTTGTCCAAGCACCCCATCTAAAAATATTTTTTTATTAAAATCTTCTGGTTTGAACCCATAAGTTTCAGGTTTTAATTCTGGATGTTCTTCTCTTTTTTGTAAATTTAAAGGATCTAAATTAGCTATTAAATTACCCCTAATTCTGAAAGCACGAATTAACATAATTGCTCTAATAGAATTTTTAGTATCTTGATGTGTTATATCAATTGATGGCGAGATTTCTTTGATATTTTCTTTTTGAATTATATTGTTATTTTTTTGAGGAGACCAACTCGGTCCTTTTAAATCTTTTACAATAGTTTCATTGTTTTCTTTAAGTCCATCAAAGAATAATTTCCAATCTTGTGGTAATTTTTCAGGATTAGACAAATAATCTGAATAAAATTTTTCTATAAATGATGAATTTATTCCAGCTAGGAATGATGTTTTTTTATATGTGTTATTATCTTTAGATGATGACATTTTAAGTTAATATTCTAACACAAATTTTTAAAATCAACCATTAAGTTTTTGGTAAAGAGTTTTTCCAATATCTGCGGGAGACTCTGATATGATGATTCCAGCAGATTTCATCATTTCAATTTTGTTTTCTGCTCCTCCTTTTCCACCTGAAATAATTGCTCCAGCATGGCCCATTCTTTTTCCTGAAGGCGCAGTTAGACCTGCAATAAAACCTACTATTGGTTTTTTTATTTTAGCTTTTTTTAAAAATTCTGATGCATCTTCCTCTGCTGACCCACCAATTTCTCCAATAATTACGATTGACTCTGTTTCGTTGTCTTTTAAAAATAATTCTAAGCAGTCAATAAAATTTGTTCCATTAATTGGATCTCCACCGATACCAATACATGTTGATTGTCCTAGGCCACAAGCGGTTGTTTGAGCTACCGCTTCATAGGTTAATGTGCCTGACCTTGAAACTATACCTACAGAACCTTTTTTGTGAATACTCCCAGGCATAATACCAATTTTACATTCGTCAGGAGTAATTATTCCGGGACAATTCGGACCTATAAGCCTACTTTTACTTTTTTTTAAAATTTGTTTAACTTTAATCATGTCAATGATCGGTATACCTTCTGTAATACAAACTATTAATTCAATTTCAGAATCTATAGCTTCAATTATTGCTGCTGCTGCATACTTAGGAGGTACATAAATCATAGTAGCATTTGCCCCGGTACTCTCTTTTGCCTCGGAAACTTTATTAAAAACTGGTAAGTTTAGATGTTTAGTTCCTCCTTTTTTTGGAGTAACACCTCCAACTAGTTTCGTTCCATATTTTATTGCTTGCTCTGAGTGGAAGGTGCCATGTTTGCCTGTAAAACCTTGACAAATTACTTTAGTATTTTTATTAACTAAAATTGACATTATTTAATTGCCTGAACTATTTTTTTTGCAGCATCATTTAAATCAATTGCCGAGGAAATTTTAAGACCAGATTTATCTAAAATTTCTTTGCCTTCTTTAAAGTTGGTTCCTGCTAACCTTACTACTAATGGAACATTTAGTTTAGTTTTTTTTGCAGCATCAACTACACCTTCAGCTAATACATCGCAACGCATAATTCCTCCAAAAATATTAATCAAAATTCCTTTTACATTTCTATCAGATAAAATTAGTTTGAATGCTGCTGCTACTTTTTCTTTTGAAGCTCCCCCACCTACGTCAAGAAAATTTGCTGGTTCTTCTCCATACAACTTTATAATATCCATTGTTGCCATGGCAAGACCAGCTCCATTGACCATACAACCTATAGATCCATTTAATTTTATATACGCCAATTCATGCTTGCTTGCCTCTATTTCAGTAGGTTCTTCTTCATTTAAATCTCTTAATTCTAATATTTCTGGTCTTCTAAAAATTGCATTGTCATCAAAATTCATTTTAGCATCTAAACAGATTAATTTTTTTTCTTTTGTTAAAATTAAGGGATTGATTTCAATTAGACTTGCATCTTTTTCTTTTAATATTTTATACAAAATTTTTATTAATTTACTTGCTTCTTTTTTTTGATCATCATCTAGTCCGAAAGGTTTGATAATTTTATTTATTTCTATTTCGTCCATTTGCTCTTTTAAATCAAATTTTGTAGTAAATATTTTATCTGGAGTATCGTGTGCAACTTTTTCAATATCCATGCCTCCCTCGACACTACTGATAAAAGCTATTTTTGAACTTTCTCTATCAATTATACATGATAAATAAAACTCTTTATAAATATTAGAAGCTTCCTCAACATAAACTTTTTTAACTTCTTTTCCTTCTGGTCCAGTTTGATGAGATTTTAAAATTTTACCGAACATTAGATTAATTTCTTTCTCTAATTTTTTTACTTCATTTACAAGTTTAATTCCTCCCGCTTTACCTCTGCCTCCAGCATGAATTTGGGCTTTTACAACAAATTGTTTATCTTTCAGATTTTTTATTTTTTCTTTAATCTCATTTTTAGAATGAATAATTGTGCCATTAGAGACCGGAGCCCCGTAATCTTTTAATATTTTTTTAGCCTGATACTCGTGTATATTCATTAATTAATATTTATAAATATTTGAAAAAATAATATTAGTTATAATTAATTTAAGTATTTAATCAAAGATTTAAAAATGAATAATTTAAACATTTTAATACCGGTTTACAATGATTGGAAATCAGTTAATAAACTCTTACAAAAAATTGACCAAAATTTAAAAAATATAAAAAGTAAGATAAAAATTGTTATAATTAATGATAAATCAAATATTAAGCCCTATTTTGAATTAAAAAAACTTAAAAAAATTAAACAAATAATTATCTTGAACTCTAATACGAACCTTGGAAGTCAAAAAAGTATAGCACTAGGATTGGATTATTTAAAAAAAAAACATAGGGATTTTTGTTTAATTATTATGGATGGTGATGGAGAAGACAGTCCTAAAGATATACCTTTGATGATAGAAGAAAGTTTAAAATCAAAAGATTATGTAATTACATCAAACAGAATCGGTAGAAAAGAAAATTTATTTTTAAAACTTTGTTATAAAATTCATCTTTTAATAACTTTTGTATTTACACTCAATTGGGTTTCGTTCGGTAATTTTAGCTGTATGCACTCAAAAAATGTAAAAAATATTTTATCTAACAATAACCTTTGGTATGCTTATTCATCAGGAGTTTTAGCAAATAGTAAAATAAAAAGAATATATGCTAAACGTCAAAAAAGATATTTTGATAAATCCAAAACAAATTTCCTTGCTTTGATAGAACATTCTTTTAGGATAATGGCTGTTTTTTATGAGAGAGTTTTTTTTAGTTCTTTGATTTATATTTTTTTTTCAATTATTTTATTTATTGACAACGGATTTAAAATTGCATTTTTTATATTTTTCCTAAATTTATGTGTTTTATGGAATAAGATAAAACACTACAAAAAGGGAAATATTAATTATAAAGAATTTTTGGTTAATTTGAAAAAAATTAATTTATATTAATTTAAACAGTCAATTTTTATTTTAAATTTTACAAAAAGGCTGTCTTGTTCTTTTTTATAACACTTTTCATTTACAAATTCAGAAATAACAGATGTAGATAGTTTCTCAAATTTTAAAAAATAAATTTCATCTATTTTTTTTTTTTTCAATTTTTCCTTTAAAAAATTTTTATAATCTTCAAAGTATTTATCTTTTTTAGTTGGTATACTTGCCCCATTCATTGTGTGTGTTCTACTTGGCGAATTCAATTTTTTTGAAGTTATACTATCTAAAAATGAATAATGAGTGATAAGCATTATCGGTTTTTTCTTTTTGTCCAATTCTGAAATTATTTCTTTTAAAATAATTATCTCATCATTAGGATTTTCTTTATAAAGAAGAGATATCCAAAGTAAACCTTTTAAACTTTTGTCTAGTTTAACTGATTCAATAGCCTTAGAAAAATTTATATCGTTCAGTTCATGAAATTTTCTATTTTCATTAAAACGCATATGATATTTAAAAGTAATTATGATCAGACTAAATACTACAAATAATTTAATATATTTTTTTAAACTAATATCTGATTTTTCTATCCTTATAAACAGAAAACTAAAACATACCGGTACCAGAAAATAAATATAGATTTGATTTTTTGTTAATGATTGATGAAAAATCATTCCAAAACACATTAAAATTAAAATAACTAGATTTATTGTTTCGGTAGAAAAAAGATTTATTCTTTTTTTTTTTAAATGGTTTAATTCCAATAAAAATATTAATATTATTGGTATTAATATGAACTTGTAATGATTAAATAGGCTTGTTGCTGAAAAGTTTAAGTTTGTAAACCTTTCAGAACCAACTCCTTGTGGTGAAAAAACGTATTGAATAAAAAAAAGGTTCAAATCTATTTTGAGAAATCTCAAAAATAAATAAAATAGAATTAATAAAGATAATGATGCAACTGCTGCTACCTTAACAGTTTTAATACTCCTTGTGTTAATAAGGTAAAGTAAAACGATCGGTAAATATAAAATCATCAAATATGAAGCAGGAACTTGTTTAGATAAAAAGGAAATAAAAAAGAAGATTAGTGTTAAAATCCAAAAAAAATATTTTCTTGATTGTTTTACAGCTAAAAAAATACAATACGTTGCCATTAAACATAAATAAGTTGCATGCATATCGACGAACGGAGTGCCACTTACTGGGTAAGCTAAAGTTGCAAACGATAACGTAAAGATAAAGGCATATAACTTTTCCACTCCAAGTTTTTTTAAAGTAAAAAAAGTGAAAAGAGAGATTAGTACATTGAATATAGAAGAATGAAAAATATATGCCTTCCAATTAACATCGAAAATTTTAAAAAAAAATGCCTGAACAAAATCTACAAAAAAACCCGATACGATCCAATAATCTTTAACGGGATATTCTCCCTGAAGAATTCTGTATGAGGAGTCATAGTGCAAGAAAGTATCTATAGGAAATAAACCAAATTTTGAATAATTCCAATTAATAGTGAATGAAAAAAATATTATAAATAAAATTAATATATAATTTAAAATTTTGCTGTTTTCTCTGGATATTGGAGACATTTAATTTTATAAACAAAATAAGACATTTTAAACAAAAAATAAACAAATAAGTAAGATGGACAAATATCCCGAGATTGTAACCGAAAGATTTGATGATGCCAATTTTCATATTAACTATTGTTTAAAATTTATAAAAAAATACCTAAAAGGTAATATTCTAGAAGTTGGAGCTGGTTGCGGAAGCTTTACAAAAAATTATTTAGATCAAATAGAGAATAATAAGATTACTTTAACAGAATTAGATAAAAAAAATATTGATGATTTAAAGGAAAGATTCAAAAATAATAAAAATATAGAAGTAAGTGATAAAAGTATTGAAAAAATTCAAAATAAATTTGATACAATTTTATATCTACATGTACTTGAGCATATTAAAAATGATAAAACTGAAATAAAAAATGCTATTGATAAATTAAACGATGGTGGAATTATAATTTTTATGGTTCCAGCTCATCAAAAAATTTATAGTAATTTGGATAAAGCTGTGGGTCATTATCGAAGATACAGTGGAGAATTTTTCTCAAAAACATTAATTTCTTTAGAAAGGATTAATTTTAAATATTTAGATGCTATTGGATATTTTTTATATTTTTTAAATAAGATTTTTTTTAAAAAAGAAACTTATCCATCAAAGTTTAAAATATTTTTGTGGGATAAGGTTTTCACACCAATTACTATAATTGTTGATTTTTTTCTTAGATATAAATTCGGAAAATGTATTATAGCTGTTTACAAAAAAAACAGTTAAGCTAAGTTTTGATCTATTTTAACTGCAGCATCCGATAATTCTTGCACAGATTTAATAGATTTATCAAAATTTTTTCTTTCTTCTTCATTTAATTTTATTTCAACTACTTTTTCAACTCCATTTGAGCCTATAATCACTGGAACTCCAGCATATAAATTCTTAACTCCATATTCTCCATTTAAATATGCTGCACATGGAAGTTCTTTTTTTTGATTTTTTAAATAGCTTTCAGCCATTTCTACTGCTGATGCTGCTGGTGCGTAAAACGCTGAACCTCTTTCCAAATATTTAATAATTTCGGCCCCACCTTTTTTGGTTCTTTCAACTATATTTTCGAGTTTTTCTTTTTTTATTTTCCCTTTTTTTATAAATTCGATCAAGGGTTTGTTGTCTATGTAAGTATGATCAATCATAGCTACCATGGAGTCTCCATGGCCGCCAAGAACTAAAGATCTAATTTTTTTCACTGGAATATTTAGTTCTTGAGATAAAAAATATTTAAACCTAGAAGAGTCTAGAATTCCAGCCATGCCTACAACTTTATTTTTAGGTAATCCTGAATACTTTTGAAGAGCCATTACTATTACATCTAATGGATTGGTTATGCATATTACAAAAGCCTTTGGTGATGAATTTTTTATACCGTCTGATACTTGTTTAATAATCTTTAAATTTATACCTAGTAAGTCATCACGACTCATTCCAGGTTTTCTGGGAACTCCTGCTGTTACAATAATAACGTCAGAGTTTTTTGTATCTTCATATTTGTTTGTTCCTAGCAAATTAACATCAAACCCATCAATGGCAGATGATTGAGCAATATCTAACGCTTTTCCTTTAGCAAGTCCTTCTGCAACATCAAATAAAACTACATCAGCTAATTCTTTTATAGCTATTAAGTGGGCTAAAGTTCCACCTATTTGACCTGCTCCTATTAAGCTAATTTTTTTTCTCATGGATCATTTCATTGTTGGCATTACAAATTCTGGGTCAGATCTTTGACCTGAGGGCCATCGAGATGTAGTAGTTTTTAATTTTGTATAAAATCTCACACCTTCAGGTCCATGCATGTGTTGATCTCCAAACATTGACCTTTTCCAGCCTCCAAAACTATGAAATGCAACAGGCACTGGTATAGGAATATTTATTCCCACCATCCCAATTTTTACTTTGTTCGAAAAAGTCCTTGCTGTGTCACCATCTCTTGTAAAAATACTTACTCCATTTCCAAATTCATGATCATTAACCAGTTGAAGAGCTTCATCAAAATTTTGAGCTCTTATAATGGACAAAACTGGACCGAAAATTTCTTCTTTATAAATTCTCATATTTTTTTTTACATTGTCAAATAAACAGCCTCCGATGAAGTAACCATTTTCATAACCTTGAAGTTTTAAGTTTCTTCCGTCAACTAAAAGTTTGGCTCCTTCTTTGACTCCTAAATCAACATAGCCTTTAACTTTTTTTAAATGTTCTTTTGTAATTAATGGTCCCATCTCCGACTTTTTATCCATTCCAGAACCGACTTTCAAAGACTCTACTTTTTTTGTTAATTTGCTAACAAGTTTATCTCCAATTCCGCCAACTGCTACTGCTACTGATTGTGCCATACATCTTTCGCCGGCCGAGCCGTATGCCGCTCCCATAAGTCCGTTTACTGTTTGGTCTAAATCGCAATCTGGCATAACTACGCAATGATTCTTAGCACCACCGAGAGCTTGTACTCTTTTTTCGTTCTTCGCGCAATTTTCATAAATATACTTTGCTACTGGAGTTGAGCCAACAAAACTAACAGCTGAAATATCTTTGTGTTTTATAATAGCATCAACGACTTCTTTATCGCCATTTATAACATTTAATACCCCGTTAGGTAATCCTGCATCTGAAAATAATTCAGCTAATTTTATTGAACAGCTTGGATCTTTTTCGGAAGGTTTTAATATAAATGTATTTCCGCATGCTATTGCTATCGGAAACATCCACATTGGAACCATTGCAGGAAAATTAAAAGGTGTTATGCCAGCACATATTCCTAATGGTTGCCTAATTGACCAGCTATCAACATTTGTTCCCACGTTTTCTGTAAATTCACCTTTGAGCATTTGAGGTATACCGCAGGCAAACTCTACTATTTCTAAACCTCGAATTAATGAGCCTTTTGCATCCTCATAAACTTTCCCATGCTCTGAAACAATAATTTTTGTTAGCTCCTCACTATTTTTCTCAATTAATTCTTTAAATTTAAATATTACTCTAGCTCTTTGAATAGGTGTAGTATTTGACCAAGGTTCATAAGCTTTTTTAGCTGAGTCTACAGCTTCATTTAAATCTTCACTATTCGCTAAATTTACATTTGAGCTTTGTTCACCAGTGGCAGGGTTAAAAACCATACCTACTCTTTTTGAAGAACCAGAAAACTTTTGACCATCAACAAAATGTTTGATTGTTTTCATAGTGTTCTATTGATTAAATAAGCTTTTAAGTTGTTGCAAGCATTTTTTTTATAGAAGCTATAGCTTTTGCAGGGTTTAACCCTTTAGGACAAGAGTTAGTACAGTTCATAATTGTGTGACACCTATAGAGCTTAAGTTCATCGGCAACTTTCTTTAACCGTTCTTTTTTATCTTCATCTCTACTATCTTCTATCCATCTATAGGCTTGCAATAAAACAGCAGGCCCTAAATATTTATCGCCATTCCACCAGTAACTTGGGCAAGACGTAGAGCAACAAGCGCACATTATGCATTCATAAAGTCCGTCTAATTTTTCTCTTTCTTTTTTTGACTGAAGATTTTCTTTATTATCATCTTTTTTTGAAGTTTTGAGCCAAGGCTCAACTGATTCATATTGCTTATATAAAGTTGTAAGATCACCAATTAAATCTTTAACGACTTTTAAATGCGGTAAAGGATAAATATTTAAATCTCCTTTTATCTCCTCGTGAGGTTTAGTGCATGCTAATCCATTCTTACCATTCATATTCATTGCACATGAGCCACATACTCCATGAGCGCATGATCTTCTGTAAGCTAAAGATGGATCAATTTCATTTTTAATTTTATTAAGTACATCTAATACCTTTGATTGACAATTTCTCATATCTACTTCGTACGTGTCAATTCTAGGGTTTCCCCCTACAGAAGGGTCCCATCTATATACGTTTACTTTTTTTAATTGTTTTGAGCCGGTTTTATCCTTGTAAAATTTACCTTTCACTACTTTTGAATTTTTAGGTAAACTTATTTGCACCATTAGTAAATCCTCTCTTTTGGAGGAAAATATTGTACATCATTTGTTAATGTAGATCTATGAACTGGTCTGTACTCTATTTTAGAATTTTTGCCGTTGCACCAAGATAAAGTGTGTTGCATAAATTTTTTATCGTCTCTGTTTGGAAAATCTTCCCTCGCATGAGCTCCCCTGCTTTCCTTGCGATGATAGGCTGAGTCCATAGTAGTTATAGCTTGTCTTATTAAATTATCAAATTCTAAAGTTTCAACTAAATCAGTATTAAATACTAATGATTTGTCTTTTACAGAAATTGAGTCCATCCCATCAAAAGGTTTTCGTATCTCATTTATTCCTTCTTTTAAAGTTTTTTCAGTCCTAAAAACTGCACATTTAGATTGCATTGTTTTCTGCATAGATAGTCTTAGATCAGCAGTTTTATTGCTTCCGTCTCCATTTCTAAGATTATCAAATCTATCTAGACACTTATCTGTTTCACTATTAGATATCTCTTCATGAGGTTTGTTAGGTTTAATAAGTTCAGCAGCTCTTTTCGCAGCTGCTTTTCCAAAAACTACTAAATCAATTAAGGAATTTGATCCAAGTCTATTTGCACCATGAACTGAAACACAGGCTGCCTCACCGATAGCCATAAGTCCTGGAACAGTTTTCTCGGATCCATTCATAGTTATAACCTCTGCTTTATAATTAGTAGGTATTCCTCCCATGTTATAATGAACTGTTGGAACGACGGGAATGGGTTCTTTAGTTACGTCGACATTAGCAAATAATTTTGATGACTCCGAAATACCTGGTAATCTTTCCTCAATAATTTTAGGATCTAGATGGTCTAAATGAAGATGAACATGATCTTTTTCTTTTCCTACTCCTCTGCCTTCATTAATTTCCATCGCAATTGATCTACTTACAACATCTCTGGAAGCCAAATCTTTTGCCTTAGGAGCGTATCTTTCCATAAATCTCTCGCCTTTAGAATTAAGTAAATATCCTCCCTCGCCTCTCACTCCTTCTGATATTAAAGTACCGTGACCGTAAATACCAGTTGGATGGAATTGAACAAATTCCATATCCTGTAATGGCAAGCCAGCTCTCAAAACCATCGCATTACCATCTCCTGTACAAGTGTGCGCTGAGGTAGCTGAATAGTAAATTTTTCCATAACCACCTGTTGCTATGATAGTAATGTGAGATCTAAATCTATGAATCGTTCCATCATTTAAATTCCAAGCCACAATCCCTTTGCACTCACCATTTTTCATTAAAAGATCTAAGGCAAAATATTCTATGAAAAATTCTGTATTATGTTTTAAAGCTTGTCCATACAAAGTATGTAGAATTGCGTGGCCGGTTCTGTCTGCTGCGGCACAAGTTCTTTGAACGGGCTCGTTTCCATAATTTTTTGTCATTCCTCCAAAAGGTCTTTGGTAAATTTTACCATCCTCTGTTCTGCTGAAAGGTACTCCATATTTCTCTAGCTCTAAAACAGCTCGTGGTGCTTCTTTACATAAATACTCTATGCAATCCTGATCACCTAACCAATCTGACCCTTTAACGGTATCGTACATGTGCCAACGCCAATCGTCTTCTCCCATATTACCCAGAGCAGCAGAAATTCCTCCCTGAGCAGCTGAAGTATGGCTTCTAGTTGGAAATACTTTTGAAATACAGGCTGTTTTTAAGCCTGCTTCGCTTAAACCGACTGCAGCTCTTAGCCCAGAACCTCCTGCTCCAAGAACAACTACATCATATTCATGGTCTATAATTTTATATGCACTCATAAACTTAATGTTAATATAATTACTATTGTTAATAATGGAATAGTTATAGCAAATAAATAGAGCAATACACTTGCGACATATTTAGTTTTTTGATCGTGAATATAGTCCTCAAATATTTCACTAATACTCAATGCTGAGTAAAAAAAGGCGACAATCATTAAAAGAGATA